>JBKQWF010000230.1:0-42998 GCA_052139695.1 Limisphaerales bacterium | reverse complement strand
GCATTTCTTCAAGCTTCTGTTTGAGCAAGGTGACGCGGACGGCGGGTAATCCGCGCAATTCGTCTCGCATCCGCCCAGCCTCGCCGCGCAGTTTGAGAAGCTCCCTCGTGTCCCGGCCAGATTTCATTTGCTCATTCTCCGCGAGCACAGATGCCAGCCGGTTTGCCGTCCCATCCCGCTCCCGCGCCAACTGCTGGATTTGTTCGACCAGCGTCGCTTGCTCTTTCTGGAGCGCCCCGTTTTGCTCGCGCAACTGAGCGGCTTGGCGCGCCTCGTAAACACCGGGGCCGGGTGGCATTTTCCAGCGATGGCTCGAAAATTGCGCGTGCAACATCCCGGTGCGCTTTACCACCTACGCATTCTCTTCTGTATTCAGCGTATTCAGCGGTGCTCTGTTTTCTATAAAATCGCCGTTCCTGAGCCACACGCAAAACCTCTCCAAAAACCTTCCGTAGGATTTTAATCTTGACGCATTCCCGTTATCATTGTCCCGCATGATAACAATGCCACGCTCGCGAGGTCCCCGATGATGCGCAACTGCAAAATCGCCGGCTCCCGCTCGCAGTCCGTCAGCAACTCAACCAGCGCCTCCAAAATGGCGAGCTGGCCCAGGACCTCCTCTCTGGCTCAACCGCCTGCCGGAAGTCCAAGCCTTGAGAAACAGCAGCGCATTCGCCAAGTCCTTGGCGTCGGTCCCGAGTACGGCCCCGACGCCGCCCCGGAAAGCCTGCTTCCATCGAAACCCGAACCCAATTGAGCTAAATTGAACCAAATTGAGCCGCTCTTACCCCCCCCCGGGGGGGGCCGCCGCGCCCCGCCACGATGCCCTCGCCCCCTCTTTTCGGGTGCCAGAATTCTCTCACGCACCCTCAGTGACGGCGGGCCTGGAAAAGGTAGGGTCGCCTCGCCGAGGCGACCAAGAATCTTATATGCGCTTCTATATACTTGTGCTGGCCGATCCGTTGGGCTTTTCTCTCTCTCCCCGCGTGCGGGGCGAGCCGGAGAGGAGCCGGAGAGTGATTTCCCCGAAACCATTCGCGCATTCAACCCATGAACCCATTGTGCGTTATTCCATCTCCCTCTCCTCCACACACTTGTGGAGGAGAGGGCCGGGGAGAGGAGGCTCTTTTTTCGGTGGAGGGTTCACGGAAAGGGGTTCCTTCAATCGACGGTTCATGGAAAGCCTCGACCTCCAAAATCGGACGCGAATTGGGACCATGAACCAAAAGGCGGAAGTGGTCAAAAAAACGCAATTTCTTACAAGGCGTTGTGTTGTAATATGTTGCGACTTTCGCTTTTTGACGGTTCATGGAAAGGGTGGCCGCAGGCCGGGAAAGGGGATTATGTAAGGGTTTCATTGAAATGCGCGTCAAAAACCGCTCTGAGAATCCTGTGAATATTTTTATTCTTTTTATTCAAAAGAATCTTGCAACCACTATATGTGGTGTTAATTTGTGCGTGGACTCCCTACTGGTGGGGCATGGCCGCCCCAGAATAGAAGGGACCGGAAACTGTTTTGGCATTGTTTTACACAGAAAAGGATTTCTCATGATTGATGCAAGTGACCATGTCCCGTCTGCCGCCCAGTCCTCGCGGCGCCGACGCTCCAAACCCGCAGCGACCGCCCGCAATCATCCAACTGAATCCCCGCTGACGGCACCCTCCTCGGTGCCGATCGAGCGGGTTTTCAGCGATCCAAACGTCAAACCCTTCGACCAACTCGAATGGGAACGGCGCACGGCCGAAATCACGGACGACGCCGGTAAGGTCATTTTCAAGCAGGAGAATGTCGAAGTGCCCAAATCGTGGTCGCTTCTGGCCACTAAAGTGGTCGTTTCCAAGTATTTTTACGGTGAACAGAATACCGGCGAACGCGAGACTTCCGTCCGGCAGTTGATCCACCGGGTTTGCCGCACCATCGCCGATTGGGGCGTGCGCGATAACTATTTTGACAAGGCCACGGGAGAAATCTTCTATGACGAATTGACCTGGCTTTGCCTGAACCAGCATGGTGCGTTCAATTCACCCGTCTGGTTCAATGTGGGCCTTTACCATCAGTACCACGTCGGGACCCAATCGGCACGCGGCAATTGGTTTTACAACCGGCAGACGGCAGTCGCGGAGCGCGCCCGCACGCAGTATGAATATCCCCAAGGCAGCGCCTGCTTCATCCAATCGGTCGATGACAACATGGAGAGCATCATGCACCTGGCTTACAGCGAGGCGATGCTCTTCAAATACGGCTCTGGCACCGGAACGGACCTGAGCCCCATTCGGTCCAGCCGGGAAAAACTCAGCGGCGGCGGACGCCCCAGCGGCCCGCTCTCTTTCCTCAAGGTCTATGACCAGGTGGCCAACGTGGTCAAATCCGGCGGCAAGACCCGCCGCGCCGCCAAGATGAACACCTTGTGCGACTGGCACGGCGACATCGAGGAATTCATCGATGCCAAACAGAAAGAGGAAAAGAAGGCCTGGGCCCTGATTGAGCAAGGCTACGATGGTTCTTATAACGGTGATGCCTACGGCAGCGTCATGTATCAAAACGAAAACCTTTCCGTGCGCGCCAGCGACGCCTTCATGCAAGCGGCCCTCGAGGGCAAGGAATGGTGGACGCGCCGTTCCACCGACGGGACCCCTTTGGAAAAGAAGAATGCCGCCGAGTTGCTCCATAAAATTGCCGACGGCACCTGGACCTGCGGCGATCCCGGCTTGCAATATGATGGCGCCATCCAGAAGTGGCACACTTGCAAAGGCACCGAGCCCATTCACTCCACCAATCCTTGCTCGGAGTACGTCTTTATCAATAATACCGCCTGCAATCTGGCCTCGCTCAACTTGATGAAATTCAAACGCGAGGACGGCAAATTCGATGTCGAACGCTTCAAGGCCGCCGTCCGCATTTTCATCACCGCGCAGGAAATCCTGGTGGACAACGCCAGTTACCCGACCAAGGACATCGCCGAGAATTCGCACATCTTCCGCACCCTCGGCCTCGGTTACGCCAACCTGGGCTCGCTCATTATGAGCTACGGTCTGCCCTACGATTCCGACGAAGGCCGCGCTTTGGCTGGCGCCATTACCGCCATCATGACGGGCCATGCCTATGAGCAATCGGCGGAGATCGCCCATGTTATGCAGCCTTTCCAAGGCTACCGCGACGCCCATTGCGCGCACATCGCCAAGCCCCTGGCCGCGGACAACGTTTCTTCCACTCTCGGCGTCATCCAGTTGCATCGCGACGCGGTGGAAGACATCCATCCGAGCAACGACTTTGCCTACCTCAAAGAGGAGGCCCGCCGCTGCTGGGACCGAGCCCTGGCCAGCGGGTGCCAGCACGGCTATCGCAACGCCCAGGTCTCGGTCCTCGCGCCGACCGGCACCATCGCCTTCCTCATGGATTGCGACACGACCGGGGTCGAGCCGGACATCGCCCTGGTCAAATATAAATTGCTCGCCGGCGGCGGCATGCTCAAAATGGTCAACCGCGGCGTGGCCGATGCCCTGACCCGCCTGGGCTACAACGAGCGCCAGCGCGCCGCCCTGGCCGCTCACATCGAGAAATTCGACACGATCGAAGATGTCCAGGATGATGGCGCCCTGGTTCGCAGCGGCTTGGACGCGCAGCATTTGCCAGTGTTCGATTGCGCCTTCAAAGCCTATCGCGGCCAGCGCAGCATTAGCTACATGGCTCACCTGAAAATGATGGCCGCCACTCAGCCGTTCATCAGCGGCGCCATTTCCAAAACCGTCAATCTGCCGCACGCTTGCACGGTGGAAGACATCAAGGATGCCTATGTGCAGGCTTGGAAAATGGGCCTCAAATGTGTCGCCATTTACCGTGACGGCTCCAAACGCTCCCAGCCATTGAGCACCAGAAAAGCCAGCGACATCGCGGAAGACGTGGAGTCCCGCTTCAAGGAAATGGAAGCGGAAATTGAAACGCTCAAGGCCCGGGCCGGCCAGCCGTTGCGCCGCCGCCTGCCTGAAACGCGTTCCGCCATCACCCATAAATTCGACGTTGCTGGCCACGAAGGCTATTTGACCGCGGGACTTTTCGCCGACGGCCAGCCCGGGGAACTTTTTATCACCATGGCCAAGGAGGGCTCGACCATTGGGGGACTGATGGACTGTGTCGGAACATTGACCAGCCTGGCGTTGCAATATGGCGTGCCGCTCGAAGCGTTGTTGCACAAATTCGCGCACCAGCGCTTCGAGCCGTCAGGCTTTACCAAGAACCCGGAAATCCGCAATGCCTCTTCCATCATCGACTACGTCTTCCGCTGGCTGGCGTTGCAGTTTATTCCCGGCTATCGCGAGGCCAACCAACACGCCCGCGGGCAGGCGGAACTCCCCATGCCCGGCCTGATGGACGAAGTTAAAAAAAAAATAAACCGTCCAGTCTCTGACCTGCCGCTCTCGGACGAGACGGAGATCCCGGTGCAGGCGGCCCTCTCGTCCAACGGCCACAGCCAGGGGGCGTCGGCCAAGCCGGCCTCCGGTCACGTGGTCACGAGTCTGAACGACGCCGTGGCGCATTTTCAACTGGACGCCCCGACCTGCCCCAACTGCGGCCACGTCGCCGTGCGCAACGGCGCCTGCTACAAATGCCTGAACTGCGGGGAGAGTTTGGGATGTTCGTAGCAAAATAAGACTTGCCCAAAACAGTGCAATGCACCCAGCAGCTAATGGCTCTCCAGTATGAGCACCCAATCATGCTGGCAGCCGTCCGGCGGCGGACAAACCCATGAACCGTCGCTGGAAGGTTTGATGGTTCCAATTTTCGTTTTCGCGCCGCTCACCGGGTCGAAATACGTTGCGGAATAGGCGGCATCCTGGGCGAGGCCCCGCGAGACAACAGGCCGGCTCTCCGGCACATACGTGATGCGCACGATGCCGGCAATGCCGGAGGATTGGGGCGCGTAAGCCTCTTCCTCATTCGACTCACCGGCAAAGGCCGTCCATTCCGGGTGCGGTTGAAATTTCTGCCACGCGTACTGTGTCAACAAGGCTTTTCCAAACCCCGCTTGCGCCGAACCGGGCAGGCGCATCGCTTCGTTCCAGGCAATCTTGCCGTAAGTGCCGCCGTGAGGAGATTTGCCGTGCGGGTCGCCGGGACGATTGCATTGCCAGATGCCGTTGGCGCCATAGGTGTGGCCGGCCGCGCCGTTCATCAGGCAGAGCCAGAACATCCGCCGCGTCCATTCCGTCGGCAGCGTGTCATTCAACATTTCGTAACTCGCCTCCCCGTCAATCACCGGCATGACCGGATTGTCCGCGTACGATTGCCGCACCGTTCTCACCGTGGTCGGCACGGACTCGCGCCGGCCATGCGGGGTTTGCAACAAGTCAATCTCCAGCAGCGACGAGTCATCCGTCGCGTGGCGCGCCGAGAGGCGGCCGATGCCGGTGGGATGAACCGTCAGCAGCCTGTGGAACGGATCTGTTTGGCGGATGAATCGCATGACCTCGGTCCAGTCGCTCACCTGCTTGCGGTCATCGTACGGAAAACCCTTCGCCAGGTACCAGGGCAGGTTGGCCTCGCCCGCCGCGCACCACACCACCGGCAGCGCCCCGTAACGGGCGATGAGATAACGCCAATGCGCCTTCATTTTTTCCACGCCCATCCAGGGCAGAAAATAACCCCATGCGCCGACGACGCACGGCGTCAACCCTTGGTCAACGAGAAATTCCAACCGCCGGTCGGCGGCGTCAAAGTACTCGGGCCGGATGCGCGCATAATTGGTCTCCCACGGAAAGCCCGCTTCGTTGGCGCCGCGAGGATCAAACGGGAACATGTCCAGGTACAAACCGGCCACAATTTGAATGACGGTAAAGCCCTTTTCCTTGCGGTCGGCGGCCAATTGTTGAAATTCATCTGGAAAACGCAGGCGATGGGAAAGGCCCATCCACCAGGTGTCGCCGAGCCAGAAGAACGGCGTCCCATCGCGATATTCGAGAAAGCGGCGGTTCTCCGAGACCCGCAACGGCCCATGCGTGTAAAAGAGATTGCTGCCAGTGTAGGGGCGAACTTCCACCTTGCCTTCGACCCCTTCCAATCCCGTGTCCCCAGGTTCGGAACACTCGGTGCGATACGTATGCGCTCCCAGAACGGAGGAAGCATAGCGCACCTTCCAGATATTTGACCCGGCCCAAAAAACCGGCACGCGCAACTTCGCCCCATCCGGCTGGACAAAGGCAACATCCAAAGTCACGTCATGGAACGGGTCGGGATAAGCGCGGCTGGCGGTGAAGGTTATTTCGGTCGGAACATTGGCCTGCGTCTCCGCCGCTGAGATGGGGAACATGGCGCAGAGGCAAAGCGCCAACGTCAAACACAATGCTCTGTTCATGGGTTTAAGGAAACGGTTTCAACCGGGCGCTGCCGTGGCACCATGGCGCGGAAGTCGCCAAGGTTGAAAGGGCCGATGTAGGGTTGACTCAAATCAACCTCGGCGACCGCGATCGTGCCCCATTTTTCCGCCTGGGCAATCGGTTTCCCCGTTTGATCAAAAACCGCCGAAATCATCCACCCGTCCTTTGGCTCCATGAAGGTGCTGCTCACGAGATAGACGTGGTTCTCGCAGGCGCGGGCCCGGCCCAGCAAGGTATTGCAGCCATAGACGGGCCAGGCGATGATCTCCGCTCCGCGATTGGAGAGCTCCCGAGCCACTTCGGGAAAGAAGCCGTCGTAGCAGATCATCAGCCCGACTTTCCCGAATTTCGTGTCAAACACAGGATAATCGTGGCCGGGCGCAATCCCTTCCGCCACTTCGCTGGGCGGGAGGCAGACCTTTCGATACTTTCCGATCAGTTGGCCATCCGGCCCGAGCAGCACGGCCGCGTTATAGACCAGGCGCCGGTCCCGTTCGTAGAGGCTAAAGGCGATATGTAAATTATATTGTTTCGCGAGCTGCCCAAAGTAATCGGTGGCGGGTCCGGGGACGGGTTGGGCTGTTTTCCAGGCCGCCTCAGGCACGTTGATCGTCGGAACGGTTTCCCCCAGCACGACAAGATCGGCTCTTTGCGCCGCGGCTTCGGCGAGGAACGGCGCATACTCCTCGCAATTCTGCCGTGACGATTTTCCTGACGGTTTATAGTGGACTGCGGCGAGGCGCACTTTCCGCGGCGGCGGCGAGGCCGTCTCCTCGAATTGGACTTCGCTCCACTCCACGCGGCCTTGCGGCGCCCACTGCAAATGCAACTCGACTATGGCGCGTGTGGCTTTTGCGGGTGCGCGATAAACCCCGGAGACTTTCGTCCAGCCCTGCGCGTCCATCGCGCCGTCGGTGGGGTAGTCCGGCTCGGCGCTGGGCACATGGCCAAGCTCCTGCGCCTGGCGGTCCGGGACGTTGGCGGGCACCGTGTGACCAGCCTCGTCCCGCCAGAGGACGCGCGCCAAAGCGCTGCGCCGCGGCGCGCTGACGTTGCGGTTCAAACGCACGGCTGCAAAGCGGTAATAGGCGCCACCCGTTACCGAAAAAGACTTTTGAAACCACCCATCCAAGCCCTCGCGTTGGTCGTGGGCAATCACAAAACTCCCGTCCTGCTTCGGCCCGCCGTTCGGCTCGAAGGAAAACGCCGGACGAAGCTCCTCACGCGGCGCGGCGGTTTTCCAGCCTTCCGGCGGCGGAGTTTCGGCTGCGGCCAGGACAAGCACGCAAAAGAAGGCCAAAGTGGAGGCGCTGATACTTTTCATAATGGGTCCAGGTTGAAGTCACTACGTTTCATCCTTCGTTCTTATTCAAATTCGACGGCTACAGCCTGATAAGCTTCCACCCGCGGCAGCACGATTTGCAATTCCCGGTCGGTTTGCTTTTGCTGAAATGGAGTTTCAAGGAACGTTGAAACCCGCCCCACCTTTTTTCCCTCGGGAATGGCCATGCGCACGGTGACGTTCTCCACGGGCGGCAGATAATTGGCCTCGTTTTCCGCGTCTGTGGTCCAGTTCAGGAGGTGCAAGACGCGGCGGTTCCCGTTCTCGGTCAGATTGGAGATTAAGAAAGAGGGAGCGTCCACCTGGCAGGGCGGCGGTGCGGCGGCAGCCTCTTCCAGCAACTTGCGCAGGAAGCCGCCCAATTGCGCCTGCCGCGTGGAACTGTAAAGGCTCTCCAGGGTCGAGGCCAAATAGACCACGCGGCCTTTGCCGTGCCGGGCTGTGACCACGCCTGGCAGAATGGGCCGGCGGCCATCGCCTGTGACAATATTCATCTCTACGGAACCTCCTTCCAGCGCTTTGACCGGCTCGAAGTACCAGAGAGGAACCAGGCGGCTGGGCGTTCCTGTTTTGCCGGATTCGCTTGCCGGCGCAAGGTAAAGGTCGTTGGGGCCGCCGATCATGCAGCGGTAACTGTTGAGCGTGTCCGCCAAACTCCCTTGCGGCTGAATCGGCTGGACCCGCAAGAGATCTTCCAATGCGAAACGTTCCTGTTGCTCTCCGTCCGGCCCGCAGAGCGAAGCCGTGTAACTGGCCAGCAATCCCCCGCCGTTTTCGACAAACCGCCGGATGTTCGCCACCCGCTGCGGCGTGAGGTGCGGGAAGTCCGCCAGATAGAGAACGCGATAGCGGTTCAGCCGCTCGGGTTGATCCAGAACTATCTCGGGAATGGAAGAAACTTGAACGTGCCCGGAGAGACAGGCGGCGAAGGCCCCAAGCGTCGAAGAACGCACATCCGCGGGCCAGAACCAGCCCGAACCCGCGCGGCCCGAGGAATTACTCTCGGAATAAACCACCGCGGCGTAGGGGACATTCTCGAACCCCGCGAAATCCCGTTCGTGCTCCTGGATGACCGAGAACGGAAAACTGACCCAGCGGCGGTTTTCGGTGTCGCCGACGTAGCCCCAGCATTGCGCGATAATCGGCGCGCCGCCGAAAGCCACGGTGGCGAAGATTTCCTGCTGATAGTCCAAACCATTCGGGATAACGCGCGGCCAATTGTTATAGACACCCACATAAGGCCACACGCCGAGGCCGGCGGCACGGGCGAGGCTGACCCCTTCGGCGCGTTCCAGCAGGGAATGGCCACGCTCGTAAAGGAACGCGTCCATGGCCTGGAGCACGCGCGGGTCTTCGTCGCGCATGAGACGCGCGTTATTGATGTTGTAGATGAGCGGGATGTCCTTGTGCGATTTGACGATGCGCCGCACCTCCTGCAGGACACCCATTAGTTGTTCCCGGTACCAATGATGATACTCAGCAATGGTTTGGCGCTCCTGCGCGGTGTAATCGCCTGGATTCTCGTGCCACGGAATTTCCTTTCCTCCCGACGCCAGGCGGAAGCCCGCGCGGCAGCCGTCGCAATAGCAAAGCTGCAATCCCGGCCAGAAATAAAAGGGGCGCCACGTGTCAAAGTAGAGGCCATCAATATCGTAATCGCGGACCACATGTTCGACGAGGTCGAGGAAGGCTTGCCGATACGGCGTGTTCCAGCAGACCGTTCCGTGGTCTTCGCCGACATACATGTGCTCGCGGTAGGGCCCGCCGCCAGGCTGGGTCCGTTGCGCGTATTCCGGGTAATCGCGCGTGACCATCGACCAGGCCAATTTATGCCCGGTGGAGATATACGGGATGACCCGAATGCCCCGCGGCTTGGCGGCCGCGACGGTTTCGCTCAGCAGGTCCCTTTTGCCCAGGTCGGGGTGGGTGGAAAACCGCCCGCCCTGGATCGTCGCATACTTTCCCATGGTGGAAATGCGAACCGTATTGGCGTGCATTTCGGTCATGGTTTTGGCCAGGGCTTCCGCGTCGTATTCAAGCTGGGGCGCAAAAGGCGGCTGATAAGCGTCAATCAGAAACACGCGCGCGGTCTGAATCCAGTTGGTATCGCCGGCTTGGATGGTTGGCAACGCGACGCCACAGATGCAGAAAAGACAGAGGAAGCGCAAAAGTTGTTTTGATTTTTTCATTTGGTCTGGGAAGCAGGAGGCTGTGCGAACGCCGGGTGCGGCCGTAGCGGGCCCATGGCGAAGAGCACGATACTCACGGCAATCAGCGGCATGATGCCGTAGGCCACAAAGGCCGGCCCGTAGCCATGCGCGTCGATGGCTTTGCCGCTCAGCCAACTGAAGATCATCCCGCCAAAGCCGGAACCGACGCTTGCCAGACCCCAGATGGAGCCGACCATGTTCCGCGGAAATACTTCAGCCGGAAATGCCATGCAATTGGCATTATAGCTGGCGTAGCCGAAAGTGGCGATAGAGATCAATACAATGGCTGCCGTCACGCTGGCGGCATAGCCCGCGGGCATGGCAAAGGCCATCAGGACCGCGGAGAGAGCGACCGTCGCCTTGCGCGCGATCGGAATCGGCACACCGCGCTGGATGAGCCGGCCAGTAAACCAGCCTCCGACGAGATTGCCCACGTCCGCCGCCAGGAAAGGTATCCATGCCAGCCGCCCGATCTGTGCCAGGCTCAGGTGGTGGACGGAACTCAGAAACTTTGGGAACCAGAAGATGTAAAAATACCACACCGGATCAACAAACACTTTGGAGAGGGTGAAGCAGGCCAGGAAACGAGTGCGCAGGAGATGCCAGGGCGGCGCCGGGGGAGCGCACACTTCCCGGCGTATGTGAAGAGGAGTCTTGTAAATGGGCCACCAGCCCAGCAGCCAGATGAGACCGGTCGTGCCCACCACCAGAAACGCCGTGGGCCAGCCGAGGCGAATCACCAGCCATGCCACCAGTGGCGGCGCGCCACCACCGCCCCAATGGCCGCGCCGCTGTTGAAGAGGCCCGAGGCAAAAGCGCGCTCGCGTTTGGGGAACCATTCGCTGATCACCTTCACCGCGGCGGGCCAATTGCCCGCTTCTCCCATGCCGAGGAGAAAGCGGCACACTCCCAGGCTCCACGGCCCAGTGACAAAGGCGTGCAGCAACGCCGCAATGGACCACCACCCCATGCACAATGCATAACCGAGCCGTGTTCCAATCCGGTCCAGCAACGGGCCGGAAACGCCGTTCATCACGGTATAGGCCAGCATGAACGCCGAGAGGATCAACCCGTAGGTTTCGTCGTTCATGTGGAACTCCTTGCTCAACTGTGGCGCCACCACAGACAAGGTTTGGCGATCCAGGTAATTGATGACCGTGGCCAGAAAAGCGAAGCCGGCCATCAGCCAGCGCGCGCGAAGAACCGGTTCATCCTCGCGCGCTTCGTTCACCATTCGGAAGAATTATGCGGCGTACACGCCGCCATTAATATCGAGCGTGGCGCCCGTGATGAACCCGCCAAATTCCGAGGCGAGAAACAAGACGGCGCGGGCGACGTCGCCCGGCGCGCCGGCGCGGCCGAGTGGAATCTGCCGGGTCATTTCGCGCATCGCTGCTTCGCTGGTGTGGGTGGCGTGAAAGTGCGTGCCGGCGATAAGCCCTGGGGCCACGGCATTCACGCGGATTCCTTTTGGCGCCAGTTCCAGCGCCAAGGCGCGAGTCAGGGTGAGAATCGAGCCTTTGGAAGTCGCATAGGCCAGGGACCCGGCCGCGCCTCCTTTGCGCCCGGCCAAAGAGGACAAATTGACAATGCTCGCCTGGCCGGCTTCGGCCAAAAAAGGCACGGCGGCCTGGGTGACCCACATCACGGAAGTGAGGTTGATGGCAAAGACGCGGTTCCAATATTCCGCGTCGATGGACTCCAAAGAGCGGCGTTGTACCAGGTCGCCCGCGTTATTGATGAGAATGTCCAGCCCTCCCAAAGCGCTGGCCGCCAAGCCAGGCAGGGCGCGGGCTTCCTTTTCCTGGGTTAAATCGGCGCGGAAGAGCGAGACGTGGCGGTTTTTCTTTTCGCCAAGTAATTTGATTTCGTTGGCGCCCGCCTGGCTCGAAAAATAATGGACGGCGACATCCGCGCCGGCCTCCAGGAGATGTTCCGCGATCGCATAGCCCAGGCCTTGTCCAGCTCCGGTGACCAAAGCGCGTTTGCCGCCTAAGTGGTTCATATCCGCTCAAGTGTCCTCTTATTGCCTCCGAATTCCAGCCTTAATTTATGCGGCCTTGCAACGCCATGTTGGTTGCGGCAGTTTGGCGTTGCGGCAGCCGGATGCCGGCACGGTTTCGCTTTTTACGCGGTTTTTACGCTGTCGAGTTCTCTATTGATTATGCTAAACCCAGGTGAAAGGGGCATATTGTCCCCGTGCAAAACTGCGAAATCAGTTGGGAAGCGCGAAGCCGGTTTCGATCGACAGACCCGGCAGCGGGCGGCTCTAAAGGTCCCGCTCACCCAGTTTGAAACGGATCGCAATTATCTGCTCCGCTTTCAACGGGAAGAAATGATCGGCGTGACGCTGGACCACCCCAATCTCTTAAGATTTGTCTGGGTCAAACATAAGAAATGCCGGCCTTATATCGTCACGGAATATCTTGAGGGCGAGACCCTGGCGATGCGGCTCTTGAAGGAAACGCCCATTCCAGAAGCCGAAGCCGTGCGCATTGCCAGCCAGGTTTGCGCCGGGCTCGATTACTTGCACGGCAAAGGCGTTGTTCACCGGGGCTTAAAGCCGGACAACATCATGCTGTGCAAGGACGGAGTTGCTCGCATCATTGATTTCGGCATTGCCAATTCTGGTTACGCCCGCCGGCTGACCTTTGGCCCCGGCTCCGCTCGCCTGGGCACGCCCGGTTACCTTTCACCGGAGCAGGCCCAGGGAAAGCGCGGCGATGTCCCGAGCGATATCTATGCCCTGGGCGCAATGCTCTACGAAATGACGACAGGCGTTCCGCCGCATCACAGCGCCCATCCGCTTCTGGTCCTCAATGCTCGCCTCAACAGCGACCCCGTTGCGCCGCGCAAACTCAATCCTGCTTTGTCGCGCGAACTCGATAAAATTATTCTCTACGCTTTGGAACGTGAGCCGTGCAAACGCTTTTCCACCGCCGCGGCCATGAAGGCGGACCTCGATTGCATTGCGGCCGCGAAGCTAAATTGAGGTAGGGACGCCTCGCCGAGGCGTCCGTACCCGAATTATCACCTACGGCGAAACCGCCAGGCGCTCCTCGTTTTTCTCTTCCCGCAGCATCATGCCCTGTTCCTTATAGACTTTGAGCATGAAATGGGTGGCGGTGGAAATGACGCCGTGGATAGTAGCCAATTTCTCGGAGACAAACGTGGCCACCTCGCGCAAGTTGTTTCCCTGCACCACGACCTGCAAATCGTAGCCGCCGGACATCAAATAGCACGAACGCACCTCGCTGTACTTGGCAATGCGTTCGGCCAGCCGGTCAAAACCCCCGCCGCGCTCCGGCGTGATTTTCACCTCGATCACGGCCCGCACCATTTCGCCGTCGGTCTTGTCCTCATTCAGAACGGCGCGATAGCCCAGAATGATCTGGTCGTCTTCGTAGGTCTTGATTTGCGCGGCTATTTCGCTTTCGGGACGGTTGAGCATCTTGGCCAACTGTCCCGGCTCCAGCGCCGCGTTTTCCTGCAAAAGTCTCAGTAACGGATCCATCGCCGCATTCTGACCCAGCCGCGCCCGCGACAAAAGAACAATTGACCGCAAATTGCTGTCGCTTCCCCGGGCTTCCTTGCCGCATCCTCGGCGCGATGAGCGTTGAGAATTACCAACTTGTCCGCCTGGCCGGCGGGGCTTTCAGCATCCGTTCCGTGGCGGAAGCGGAAACGTTTCATCCCGTCATTGGCCCCGTCGCCGAAGCGCAGGCCCTCTACGTCGATCAACTCCAACTGCGCCAACGCTTGCAGGCCCATTCCGGGCCCTTTGTGATTTGGGACGTGGGCCTGGGCGCCGCCGCCAACGTTCTCACCGTTCTCCGGGCCGCTGCCGGCTTGAACTGTCAATTGCACATCATCAGCTTCGACCGCACGGTTGAACCGCTGGCCTTTGCCCTGCGGCACGCGGCGCAACTGGGATATTTTTCCGGTTTCGAACCAATCGTCGCGTCCCTTCTGGCAGAGGGCCGCGCTGCCTTTCCCCGGGGGCATTGGGAATTGCGTCAAGGCGATTTCCCCGCTCTCTTGCGCGCCCCCGCTCTTCCCGCCCCGCCGCCTCATGCCATTTTGTTTGACGCGTTTTCTCCCGCCAAAAACCCGGAGATGTGGACCGCCTCGCTTTTCTCCGGCCTTTTCCGGTGCCTGGACCCACAACGGCCCTGCGCCATGCCGACTTATTCGCGCAGCACGATGCTGCGGGTCACCCTTCTGCTTGCCGGATTCTATGTCGGCTTGGGGCGCGCCACTGGGGAAAAAGAGCAAACCACGATTGCCGCCAATACCCTGGACCTGCTGGCCGAACCGTTGCCGCGCGAATGGCTGCAACGCGCCCGCCGGTCTCGCGGCGCCGAGCCGTTGGCCGGGCCAGTCTATCGGCAAGCCCCTCTTTCGCCGGAAACCTGGGAAAAACTGCGCCAGCACCCCCAGTTCGTTGCGAAGCCTTAGAGCGTGTTTTAAAAATAGGAGGGGTTCCGCGGCAAGGGATTTTGGCCGCAGCCTTCGGCATTCCGCCGCGGGCATCAGCGCCGCGAGAGGGTTCACCAAAATATGAATGGTCTTGACTCTTCCTCCCCAGGCATGAGATTCGTCGCGATGGGCGGGGATTTAGGTCTCGGTCCCGCCTTTGCCGCCTTTGCGAAAACTCACATTTCCTGCTTTTCTGGCGGGCCATTTCGGCCATCATGTCGGGCGATGTTCCCGGATATTAAGTCCATTCATTTTGTTGGCATCGGCGGGACGGCGATGGCGGCGGTGGCGGCGGCGATGCGCGACGGCGGCTTCGCCGTGACCGGCTCGGACAGCAATGTCTATCCGCCCATGTCCACCTTTCTGGCCGCGAAGAGAATCGAGGTCTTGCCGGCTTACGCGGAGTCGAACCTGGCGGGCAAGCCGGACCTGGTCGTCATCGGCAATGCCATTTCCCGCGGCAACCCGGAAGCGGAAGCCGTCCTCGACCAGAAGTTGCGCTATTGTTCGCTGCCCGAATTGTTGAAGGAGTTTTTCATTCGCGGCAAACGGTCTCTGGTCGTGGCCGGCACGCATGGCAAAACGACTGTGACCTCGCTTTTGGCCTGGGTCTTTGAGCACAACGGGTTGAATCCGAGTTTTCTCATTGGCGGGGTGCCCAATAATTTCGGGGCCGGGGCGCGTTTTACCAACAGCCCGTGGTTCATCATTGAAGGAGACGAGTACGACACGGCCTTTTTCGATAAGCGAAGCAAGTTTGTCCATTACCTGCCGGAAGTGGTGATTGTCAATAATCTGGAGTTCGACCACGCCGACATCTTCGAGAACCTCGGCGCGGTGCAAACGGCCTTCCGGCGCTTGCTCAACCTCATCCCGCGCAACGGCCAGCTCCTGGCCAACGGCGACGATCCCAACCTCGCCCCTCTGCTCCAGATCACCCATTGCCCCGTCAAACGCTTTGGCCTGGGCGCGGACAATAGCATTCATGGGTTCAACCTGCGTTTCGGGCCAACGGCGAGCGAATTTGAGATTCCGAGCTTCAAATTCCATCTCAACCTGGTGGGCGAATTGAACGTGCGCAACGCGCTCGCCGTGGTGGCCTGCGCCAAACATTGCGGCCTTTCCAACAAACAAATCCAATCCGCCTTCGACACGTTCAAAGGGGTCCGCCGCCGCATGGAAGTGCGCGGCATCGCCGGGGGCGTTACCGTGCTGGACGATTTTGGGCATCATCCGACGGCGATCCGCGAGACGCTGCGGGCCTTGCGGCTGCGTTACGCGCATGAACGGATTTGGGCCGTGTTCGAGCCGCGGAGCAACACGACGCGCCGGAACGTGTTCCAAAACGAATTGGCCGAAGCGTTCCGCGACGCGGACGCGGTCGTCCTCTCCCAAGTGGCGCGGGCGGAATTGCTCAAGCCGGAAGAGCGGCTGGACCCGCAGAAATTGCTGCAATCGTTGGCCGCGGCGGGCAAAACGGCCGCTTATCTTGCGGATGCCGACGCTATTGTCAAACATTTGGCGAAATTGGCGGCAGGCGGAGACGTGATCTGTGTCTTCAGCAATGGCGGCTTTGGCGGCATCCACGAGAAACTGCTGGCGGCCCTGGGCGGCAGGAGATAGTCGATGAGATAGGAAAACCCCGCGGCGTTTTCCGGGAAAAACGCCCACAGTCGCTACGGCAGGAACACGCCTACGTGACGGTCATCCAGGCTAGCAAACCGCCTAACACCAAGGCGATCGCCAACTGAACCTTTTCCATGCGGCTACATTTTGGTTCAACCGGATCCATGCAAACAAGGTACCATTTTCCCGCCCGTTTACAATCATAAAATAGCGCGGGTGATGCGCGATAGGGATTGGACGTTGCGGGAACGCGCCTCCGAGATTGATCCAGTTTGCCGTGCCAAGATGCTCCCCTGCGGGACAGTTCTCATCCCTAAAACTCGTCAGCCAGCGTATCGCGGCCGGCGGCAGGGCTTAAAACCGACGCATTTCATCGCACTCTCCGCCCTCTGGCTTGCCCCCCTGGCTTGCTTGACGGAATGACGGCTTTGGTGTTACTTGCCGGTCATGACCGAGACACGGATAACGGCGGCTTTCCTTGCTGTTTTTTGGGCTGGCTGCGCGATGGCGGCGGAGTGGCCCCAGTTTCGCGGTCTTGACGCTTGCGGCGTCGATGCGAGCGCGCCCACACCTCTCCACTGGGATGTTGCGAAAGGCGAGAACATCCGCTGGCACGCCGCGATCCCTGGGCTGGCGCATTCTTCGCCGATCATTTGGAAAAATATTATTTACATTTCCACCGCGGTTGGTCCCGCGGGCCAGGACCTGAAGGTGGGATTGTACGGGGACATTGAGCCGGCCAACGACCAGGACTCGCACCAGTGGCGTCTGCTGGCGTTGGACAAAGGCACCGGCAAGATCATTTGGGACAAGCTCGGCTATGAAGGAATCCCGCGCGGCAAACGCCACCCCAAATCCACCCACTGCAATTCCACCCCGGCGACGGATGGGCAGCGGATCGTGGCCATCTTCGGCTCAGAAGGATTGTTCTGCTTCGACCAGGAGGGAAAGCTCGTCTGGAAAAAGGACCTCGGCCCCATGAAATCCGGCTTTTACGTGGTCCCGAGCGCGCAGTGGGGATTTTCCAGCTCACCGGTGATCCACGACGGCAAAGTGGTGTTGCTCTGCGATGTTTTGGGCGATTCGTTCCTGGCCGAGTTTGCCTTGGCCGACGGGCGTGAGTTGTGGCGGACCAAACGCCAGGATGTTCCCACCTGGAGCACGCCGGCCGTTGCCAAAGCGGGAGATCGAACGGAGATTCTGGTCAATGGCTGGCATCACACCGGCGCGTACGACTTCGCCGACGGGGCAGAGATCTGGAAACTGGATGGCGGCGGCGACATCCCCGTGCCCACTCCCATCGTTTGCGGCGGCCTGGCCTATTTCACCAGCGCCCACGGATCGCGGCGGCCGATGCGCGCCATTCGCCTCGATGCGCGCGGGGACCTTACCGGGACGGCGGCAGGGGCAGCGGACGCGGGCGTGGCGTGGCAGCAGGAACGCAAGGGAGACTACATGCAAACCCCGATTGTGGTCGGAGACTTTCTCTATGGGTGCGTCGATAACGGCATCTTGACCTGTTTCGACGCCAAGTCCGGGACGGTCCGTTACAGCGAACGCCTCGGAAACGGCTCGGAAGGCTTTACCGCGTCCCCGGTTTCCGACGGCAAGAATTTATACTTTACTAGCGAAATTGGAAATGTCTATGTGATCCCCGCCAACGGCAGCTTTTCCGTGGCCGCGACCAACGTGCTTGGAGAGACGTGCCTTTCCACGGCAGCCATCTCGGACGGAACGCTTTTCTACCGGACGCGCCACGAGCTGCTCGCCATCGGGGAAGCCGGCTCGAAATAACCCGGGCTCGCTTTTCTGGAAAAGGGGCGAGACCACAACAATGACTAATAATAAGCGCGTTTTTTATATACCCCATACCTTAGTTGCAGTTTAATCGGTAGTCTGGTTCTGCTCGTTTTATCTCATTGCCGAGAGTTTATGGAAAACACTCGATTTTGACCAAAGGCTGTCGGTGCCTTTGAGGTCAAAGTTTTCGCTGGACATACATAGCGTAGCAATGTAGGTTGTTGGCGTGATTGAACAAGAACTTGTTGCTGCTTCGACTGAGCCGTTAATTCTGTCTCTGCTCTCCAAAGGCCAAAGCTACGGACACGAGCTGATTCAGGAGGTCAAACGGCTCTCCGGGGACAAGATCAAATGGACGGATGGGATGTTGCACCGGATGGAGGACAATGGGTGGATAAAATCGCGCTGGGTGGAGATTGGGAACGGGCGCAAGCGCAAATATTATTCAATCAGAAAAGGCGGCCACCAGGCCCACAAAGAAAAACGCGAACAATGGACCGTGATTTCTTCGGTTTTCAGCGGTCTGTGGAAAGGACATCATGTTTAACCTCGATCAGGCAGTTGCGGAGTGGCGGCGCCGGATGCTGGCCGCTGGCATCAAAACTCCCGTGCCACTCGATGAACTGGAAAATCACCTGCGTGACGACGTGGAGCAACAGGTGCGGTCGGGATCAGACGCGCAGCAGGCTTTCGAGGCGGCCGCTCTGCGAATCGGCCAAGCCAACGCACTGAAACGGGAATTCACGAAAGTTGGCCAGACCTGGCACGTTTTGCAACGGAAAATGGTCTGGGCTTTGATTGGAGTTGCTTTCCTGAGTTGTTGGATCGGGTTTGGCCGATCCCCAGCCGTGGCACTCGTTTATGGCGTCCTGCTCGCCGGACTCATTGTCGCTACCTTAATTGATTTCAAGCACTTTATCATCCCAGACGAAATCACCATCGGGGGCATCCTAGTCGGATTTCTTTGCTCGTTGCTCCTGCCACAACTGCATGGAGAGAAATTGTTGATTGCCGGAGCGCTGCAAAGCTTGTTCGGCATCGGTGTCGGCGCAGGGTTGGTGTATCTCGTTTTGCGCGCGGGCAAGGTGGCGTTTGGCCGACAGAGAATCACATTGTCGGGCGACACCAACATCACCTTCACCGAAAGCGCTCTGGTTGTTCCGGACAAAGAAATTCCGTACGAAGAACTATTCTATCGGAAATCCGATGCCATCGAACTCCGCGCGCGCATAGTCAAACTCGGGGAGCGCTCTTACCGGGATGTCCTAGTGCGTTTGACGCCGACCAGTCTTCATATCGGTGACGAGATCTGTAATCCCGAAGACGTGTCGCAGATGGAGGCCGCCGGCACGGAAATCGTTCTGCCGCGCGAGGCGATGGGCTTGGGGGACGTAAAGTTCATGGCCGCCATAGGCGCATTCCTTGGCTGGCAAGCTGTGATGTTTTCACTGATGGCCAGTTCCCTGATTGGCTCATTGGTCGGTGTCGGGTTGATTGCCGCCCGCCGTCGGAAATGGTCTTCGCGTTTGCCTTACGGCCCTTGCATTGCGCTGGCCGCAACGATTTGGATTTTCGCTGGCAAACAGATTCTTGGCGCACTGTTTGTGCGATGAAGAACTAGCTAACAGGGCGTCGCGGCGCTTTCGCGGCGCTCCGCCCTCCCGTCGCGCGGAAACATGACATTTCGAATTGCTTACGCGCGGGTGTGTAGCACCGCCAGCCTATAACCCTACCACTTTAAGCACCGCGTTTATTTCCGCCGGCACGACGATGGGATCGAAACCGGCATTTTTGATGGCTGTTTCGGGATCTTTGAGCCCATGACCTGTCATGGTCGCGGCGATGACGCTGCCTGCCGGGACCTTCTTGTCTTTGACGCACCGAATCAGCCCGGCCAGGCAAGCGGCCGAGGCCGGTTCCACAAACACGCCGTCCGTGCGGGCAAGCAGTTTATAAGCGGCCAGGATTTCCTCGTCGGACACTTTGTCAATAAAGCCGTGGGACTCCCGCAAGGCGGCCACGGCCGATTTCCAACTGGCGGGGTTGCCGATGCGGATGGCGGTGGCGATGGTCTGGGGATCGGCCACGGGCTTGTCTAGAACGATCGGCGCCGCGCCCGCGGCCTGGAAGCCAAACATTTTGGGCAGCGCGGCCGTTTTTTTCGCGGCGTGATACTCGCGGTAGCCCTTCCAATAGGCGGTAATGTTGCCGGCATTGCCGACGGGCAGGAAATGGAAATCGGGGGCGCGTCCCAATTGGTCACAAATTTCAAAAGCCGCGGTCTTTTGGCCTTCAATGCGGGCGGGATTGATGCTGTTGACCACTTCCACTTTTCCAGTTTGGCCCAGTTCGCGCACCAGGGTCAGGGCAACGTCAAAGTTCCCTTCAATGGAAACGGTCACGGCGCCGTACATGAGGGCTTGGGCCAGTTTGCCAAGGGCGATCTTTCCATGAGGGAGGAGCACGACGCATTTCATGCCCGCCCGGGCGGCGTAAGCGGCGGCCGAAGCCGAGGTATTGCCGGTGCTGGCGCAAATGATGGCGTGAGTGCCGCGCTCCTTGGCCTTGGAGACGGCCAGGGTCATGCCCCGGTCTTTAAACGAGCAAGTGGGATTTAAACCCTCGTACTTGAGCCAAAGCTGAAAATCTCCGCCAATGGCTCGGACAAAGTTATCCACTCGCACCAGAGGGGTGTTTCCTTCGTTGAGAGAAATGACGGGGGTGCTGTCGCTAACCGGCAGATGAGCGCGATAGGCGTCAATCACGCCGCGCCAACGCTGGCCTTCGGGGGGGAGTATGGAATTCATAGATTTGACGACCCTGAATCAGGCGAAATCCTCAACGCGGAGCATGACCGGCGGGCTTTTCACAACCGCTAAATGAGCGATCTTTGCCAGGGCCTTGCTCATGGCTGAATTCGGGGCGTCGTGGCACATCAGGATCAGCGGCACACTCTGGCCTTCATGCCCTTCAGGTTGAATGACCGATGAAATGCCAATGCGCAACGAAGCCAGAATCGAGGTGATCCTGGCCAGCGTCCCCGGTTTGTCGATCACATCCAGCCGCAGATAATAACGCGAAATCACATCGCGCATCGGCAGGACCATTCCGCCCGGGCCATACGGGGCAAACGGAGGAATGCGGTCGCGCGTGGCGTGTTTCAAATCCAGGGCAGCGTCCGCGATGTCGCTCAAAACGGCGCTGGCGGTGGCGTCCTGGCCGGCGCCGCGTCCATAAAAAAGCGTGTCGCCCACGACATCCCCCCGGACAAAAATGGCATTAAAAACATGATCAACACTAGCCAGAACGTGGCTATTGGGGATGAGCGCGGGATAGACCGAGACCTGGATGGATTGCCGCTTTTCCGATTTGCGCCCAGGAACGACTTTCACCACGCCCAACAATTTGATGGTGTAGCCAAGTCTCCCGGCAAACTCAATGTCGGCGCGGCCAATGGAACGAATCCCCTCCACGTGAATGTCTTTGGGCTGGACCCAGAACCCGTGGGCCAACGATGCCAGGATGCCAATTTTGTGCTCGGAATCGAACCCGTCGATGTCGAGGGAGGGATCGGCCTCCGCATAACCCAGGCGCTGGGCCTCCTGCAACGTCGGGCCAAACTCCAGGCCCTCCCGTTTCATCCGCGTCAGGATATAATTACAGGTGCCGTTGACGATGCCGTAAAGGTGAGAGATGCGGTTGCCGACAAAGCCTTCGCGCAACGCCTTGATTATCGGTATGCCGCCGGCGACGCTGGCCTCGTAGTAGAGATTGGTTCCGTATTGGCGGGCGGCGGAAAATAATTCTTCGCCGTGAGCGGAAAGAAGGGCCTTATTCGCCGTGATGACCGGCTTGCCCAGCTTGAGCGCGGCCAGGATCATCGTTTTGGCAATGTTCGTCCCGCCGACCAATTCGATGACGACCTGAATTTGCGGGTCGTTGATCAGCGCGGTCCAATCGGTGGAAAGAACGGAGTGTGGAATCGGGTAGGGACGCGGTTCGTCCGCCGCCTTGACGGCGACGCGCGACAGCTCGATTTTCATCCCCAACCGCGACTCCAGCAAGGGGCGATTGTTCTGCCAATGGTGGAAAACTCCGCTGCCGACGGTGCCTCCGCCTATCATTCCAATGTTGACCTGAAACATAAGAGGTCAAACTGTGGCTGCTATCCCCGTCCAAAACAATCGAAAAACGGCAAAAACGCGGCGGTGAAAAGTGATTGCTCTGCCAGCAAATGGGCTTCGCGGCGGGATTTGATGACTAATACAGCTTTCCTGCATTGGGGCGGAATAAACCTGTTCAAAAACCTTCCGTAGGATTTTAGTCTCGACTCATTCTTGCTATCGTTGCCGCGCATGGAAACGAGGCAACGCTTTCGAGGGCCGCACTGGCGCGCAACGGCAGAATCGTCCCCCTCCCGCTGGCCCATCGGCAGGCAGCTTAACCGGCCCCTCCCAAACGCCAACTGGCCCACAACCTCCTCTCCTGGCTCACCCAGAAGCCGGAAGTCCAGGCCATCCCAAACCAAATTGAACCAAATTGAGGTAAATTGAGCCGCTGTGCCCCCCCCGGGGGGGGGCCGCGCCCAGGCCGCGCCACGCCGCGATGCCTTCGCTCTCTCTTTTCGACTGGAAGAACCTTGTCGTGCGCCCAACAGCAGATCGATGCGGATATGCGCCTTGACAGCGGCCAAAACTCCTGCGCCATAATTGTTCGAGTTATTATCTCGCGATGCCTAAAATGCCAAAGACAGCAACTCAGAGAAAACAAGCAGTTGCGCACTGGGGTGGAAAGGGTATATTCCAGCATGGACTGGCAGCAGATTGCAGCTCTGACTGTGGTGGCGGCAACCCTGGGGGTTTTTGTTTGGACGAAGGTGCGCCGGCGCAAATTTAGGTTTGAGCATGACACGCATTGCGGTTGTGCTTCGGGAACAGCATCGGGGTCCAGGACTTCGCTTGTGTTCAGCGCCCGCAAAGGCCACCGGCCCAGAATCATAATGAAGGAAAACTAACCTTGCCCGAGCGGCAGGCCAATGCCGCTTACTGATGTATATCAATGAGAATATGCCCATCGCCATGCACAAAATGAGTACCGCTTTACAGTTTGCCAAAGGGCGCATCACAGCCACCAGAGACCATGAAACCCATTGGGCCCCCAACACCGATGTTTACGCCACCGATTCTGGCATCGTCATCAAGGTGGAACTGGCGGGGATGCAGCGGGAAAATCTCGAATTGACAGTGGATGGGAGCCAGTTGCGGATCAGCGGGCACCGGCCCGACGGCTGTCGGGCCCCCCACTGCAAGTTTCTCGTCATGGAAATTAATTACGGCGTTTTTGAAAGCGTCATCGAGGTCCCCGATAGTTGTGACTTGAGCCGGGGCAAGGCCGTTTATCAGAATGGGTTTTTGCGCGTGGACATTCCTTTTTTTTCCCCCTCCAATTCCAATTCCGCCGCCGATGATTAGCAGGGCATGACGACGCCGGAAACCGAATTCATCAGTATTCTGGGCGCGGGCGAGGCGGATTCTTCCGCCGCCAAAGGATGGTCAAAGTCGCTCCCGGAAGCGCTGCCGATTTTAGGCTTGTCCGACATCGTGATTTTTCCCGGGACCGTTACGCCGTTGCTGGTGGAAACGCCGCAAAGCATCCGGTTGATCGATGACGTGGTGGCGGGCGACCGCTTCCTTGGCCTCGTTTTGCAACGCCGTCCCGAGGTTGAAAATCCCACCCCGGCGGATTTGTATCAATTTGGCTGCGCCGGGCGGGTGGCCAAGATGCTCAAATTTCCCGACGGCACGGTACGGGTGTTGGTGGAAGGGTTGCGGCGGTTTCGCATTCTGGACTACGCGTCCCAAACGCCCTATCTCGTGGCGCGCACGCAAAAGCTCAAAGACGCGGCGGACAATTCCCTGGAATTGACTGCGCTGGCGCGCAATGCCGAGCGGGAGTTCCAGGAAATCATCAAGCTTTCTCCCACCCTGGCTGAGCAGGTGAAAATCGCCGCGCTCAACACCGATGACCCCGGCAAACTGGCGGATTTGATCGCCGCCAACTTGAACCTGAGCCTGGAGGAGCGGGAAAACCTTCTGGAAATGCCCTCGGTCAAGGACCGTTTGACCCGCTTGCTGCCTCTGCTCAACCGCGAGTTGGAGGTGCTCAAACTCGGCTCGAAAATCCAAAACGAAGTCATTACTTCCTTGTCCAAAAACCAGCGCGATTTTTTCCTGCGGGAACAGATCCGCGCCATCCAGCGCGAATTGGGTGAAGTGGATCCCGGGGCCGCCGAAGCCAAGGAATTGCGCGACCAGATCGAACGGAACAACCTGCCGGAAGAGCCAAAGAAAATCGCGCTGGCCGAATTGGACCGGTTGCAGCAAATGCCCCCGGCGGTGGCGGAATACACCATGACGCGCAATTACCTTGACTGGCTCGTCAATCTGCCATGGTCAAAATTTACGGAGGACAAACTCGACCTCGCCGACGCCAGCCGCTTGTTGGAACAGCAGCATTTTGGATTGCGCAAAGTCAAGGACCGCCTTTTGGAATTCCTCGCCGTCATCAAGCTCAAGCAGCAATTGAAGGGCCCCATCCTCTGCCTGGTCGGCCCGCCCGGAGTGGGCAAGACTTCCCTGGGCAAAAGCGTGGCGGACGCGCTGGGCCGCAAATTTGGCCGCATTTCCCTCGGCGGCATGAGGGACGAGGCGGAAATTCGGGGGCATCGCCGCACCTACGTGGGGGCCTTGCCCGGACGCATTATCCAGACACTGCGGCGGCTGGAATCGGGCAACCCGGTCATTCTTCTGGACGAATTGGATAAGGTCGGATCGGACTTCCGCGGAGACCCGGCGTCGGCCCTGCTGGAGGTCCTGGACCCGGCGCAGAACAACACTTTTGTGGACCATTACCTGGACGTGCCCTGGGACCTTTCGCGCGTATTATTCTTGACAACAGCGAACTGGCTCGACCCGGTCCATCCTGCCTTGCGTGACCGCTTGGAAGTCATCGAGCTGCCCAGTTATACGGCGGCGGAAAAGGTCCAAATCGCCAAACGGCATCTCGTCCCGCGGCAATTGGAAGAACACGGCTTGAAGAAAAAGTTGGTGCGTTTTCCCGAGGCCACCCTGCGCCAGGTCATCCAGGATTACACGCGCGAGGCGGGCGTGCGCCAGTTGGAGCGGGAAATCGCCGCGTTGACCCGCAAAGCGGCCCGGAAAATTGTCGCGCGCAAGAGCGTGCAAAAGCCGTTGACCATCACTCCAGGGATGCTGCCGGGCTATCTCGGCCCCGCTACCTTCACCTCAGAGGCGGCTGAACACATTCTCGAAAATGGCATCGCCATCGGCTTGGCGTGGACGCCCGTCGGCGGCGAGATTCTTTTCGTCGAGGCCACCCGCATGCCGGGAAAAGGCGGCTTGATTCTAACCGGTTCGCTGGGGGAAGTGATGAAAGAAAGCGCGCAGACGGCGTTGAGTTTTCTGCGCAATCGGGCCGCCTCGTTGAACATAGATTTGACAGACTACGACAAGAAGGACATTCATATCCATGTCCCGGCCGGGGCCACGCCCAAGGACGGCCCCAGCGCGGGGGTCACGATTGTCGCGGCGCTGGCTTCATTGTTAATGCAGCGCAAAGTCCGCTCGGATGTCGCCATGACGGGAGAAATCAGCCTGCGCGGCCGCGTCCTCCGCGTCGGTGGAGTCAAAGAAAAAGTCCTGGCGGCGGCCCGTTCCGGGTTGAAGCACGTCATTTTGCCCGAAGACAACCGCAATGACTGGCAGGAAGTGCCGGCGGAAGTGCGGCACAAGCTCAAGGCCCATTTCATCAAGAACATTGCGGAAATGTTGCCCCTGGCCCTGGCGAAATGAGCCGTGGGATAAACCTGGCCTTGGCGCTGGCGCTGGCGCTGTGCGCCGCCGCGCCGTCTTGGGCGGCTCCGTCCGCGAGCGAGGAGTTGGCCGATGGACAAACCCTGGCCGAACGCCTCCGCGCCGCGGAACCGGAAGAGAACTCCGATATTCACGCCACGCTTATCATTCGTGATGGGACCCAGCCCCGGCTCATTCCCGCGATCTGCCGGGTCATCCGGAAGGATGGCGCCTGGGAAACCACCTACGATACCGCCGCCACCACAAACTCCGGCGCGGAGCGGTTGGTCATTCGCCACCGGGTCGATGGACCGAATGAATATTGGTACGCCCGCGCCCCCGGCCCCGACAAACCCGTGCCGGCCGTTGCGCCAGTGCCGCCGGCTCAGGCGGAAGAAACGCCGCTGGCCGGGTCCGATTTTTCACTGGGCGACCTGGGCCTGGATTTTTTGCACTGGCCGGAACAGCGGCGCCTGCCTGATGAGACGCATCTCGATCGCGCCTGTTACGTGCTGGAATGCGGCAACCGGCAAGGGCAGGGGATCACCCGGGTGAAGTCTTATTTTGACAAGGAAAGCGGCGGGCTGCTCATCGCCGACGCCTGGGACGCGCAGGGGCGGCTGGTCAAAGAGTTTTCACTTCACGGGACCAGCTTCAAGAAGGTCAATGGGCATTGGCGCCTGGAAAAGATGGAAATTAACAACCGAAGAATTCACTCGCGCACGGAAATCAAATTTGATATAGAGCCTTGAGTGATTGCGTTTACCTGGGGCGGCGCCTTTGACGTGCTCTGCTGGCTAACCATTGTGCCGGCACTGGGCTGGGCTGGGTATCGCGCTCTGCGCCGCAGCGCGGAGCCGGCTAAATTGATCGTGGTCTGGGCCATCGTAGCCGTGCTGGCTTTGCTCACTCTCAAAATGATTGCTGCGGCCCCGAAAAACCCCGCCGGCGCATTGTTTGTCCTGGTTCCAGCTGTTTTCCTCGCGGTCATTGTAGCCCCTGCCGTAGCCCGATTCGTGGCCAAGCCGCTGACGGATAACTTTACGGGCGGAGACGATGAAGCCGCGCGCAAGCCCTTTTATTACCTGGCTGAGGGCAAACGGCGGCAAGGGTTGCTAGAGGAGGCTATCGCTGAGATTCGCAAACAGCTCGAACAGTACCCCGGCGACGCGGCTGGCTGCATGATGCTGGCCACGATCCAGGCCGAAGATCTCCATGACATCGGCTCGGCAAACGGCACTTTGGAAGAACTGCTGGCGCAGCCGTCTCTCCAACCCCAGGCTGCCGTCGCCGCTTTGCATGCCATGGCCGATTGGCAGTTGCAATTTGGACAAAACACGCCGGCGGCTCGCGCCGCGTTGGAGCGCGTGGTCAAGCTCTTTCCCAATTCCCAATATGCCCATGCGGCCCGGCAGCGCCTGGCGCACCTGGGCGGCGTGGATGAAACCCGCGAATTCCGTGAAAAAGCCAAGTTCGAGGTGCAAACCCACCTGCAAAAGATGGGTTTGGAGAAAAGCGCCCCGGCTGAAATTGCCGCCGAGGATGCCGAGGCCACGGCGGCTGAATATGTCAAACAATTGGCCCAATTCCCGGCCGACACCCAAACGCGGGAAAAGCTGGCCGTCCTCTACGCGGAACAATTTCAAAGGCTCGACCTGGCAGCCGACCAGCTTGAACAGTTGATCGCCTTGCCCGAGGAAACCCCCAAGCACGTCGCGCGCTGGCTCAACCTTTTGGCCACATTGCATATTCGTTGCGCGCAGGATCGGGCGGCGGCGGAAGACGCCTTGCGCCGCATTGTCGAAAAGTTCCCCGATTCCTCCATGGCCGAAATTGCCGCCATGCGCGTGACCTCGCTCGCCTTGGAATTCAAAGCAGGCGAGAAACCCCAGGCCAAACGTCTCGGTGTTTACGAAAAGGACCTCGGCCTCAAGAAACCTGGCGCCTAACCTGGCGCCGCGAAAAGGATCAATGAAATCCAAGCAATTCTGCCTCCTGGCCATACTGTTCTTTTGCGGCAGTGGGGACGCTTTCACGCAAACGTCTCCTCAAATGTCCGTGGACGAACTCCGGCTATCGCGCCTGCCGGACGTTGTCCTTGAATCCGTCACGACGGTGACACCGAGCGAGCAGAATCATGCCGCTCACGTGAAGGTCGTTGGCGTGATCGGCGGCAACATCCGTTTTGAGCTTTTGCTGCCGCAGTCGTGGAATGGGCGTTTCGCCATGGGCGGTGGCGGCGGATTCGTTGGGACCGTGCAAAACGTCATGAGCGATTCAGTCAATCGCGGCTTCGCCACGGTCGGCACCGACACCGGGCACCAATCCCCTAAGGGCCACATGGCGGGCTGGGCCCTCGACAACGTGGAAGCGCAACTGGACTTCGGCTACCTCGCCGTGCATCGGACAGCCGTGGTGGCGAAGGCCCTGGTCCGCGCCTATTACCGCGCTGATCCTGAATACAGCTATTTCCTGGGCTGTTCGCGCGGCGGCGGCCAGGCCATGATGGAAGCGCAACATTATCCTCAGGATTTCGACGGCATCGTGGCGGGTGCTCCCGCCTTTGATTGGACCGGCATTGCCGCCACCATGGTCTCCATTGCCAAAGCGCTTTACCCAAACCCCGCGCAACTGGAAAAACCAGTGCTGACTAAAGAAGCGCTCCAGAAGCTGCAGCAGGCCATTCTCGAACAAGGGGACGCCCAGGACGGCCTGAAGGACGGCATCATCCAGGACCCGCCTTCCGTCCACTTTGACCTTGCGAGAGTGGAAGGGATTTCGGAGGAGCAACGCAAGGCCATCGAAGCCATTTACCAAGGTGCGCGCAATCAAAAAGGGATGATCGCTCCGGGCTACGCTCGGGGCGCGGAATGCGACCCGGACCAATGGATCGCCTGGCTGGTGGGTCCGGTTCCGGCTTTTATTAAGGGCGACAACGTTCCCGACCTCACGTTTGCCTTCGGGACACAGGTATTTAAATACTTTATTTTCAATAACCCGGATTGGGACTATTCCACCTACGATTTTTCCAACTTCGAGAAGGATGCGCGCCTGGCGGGCAGCTTCCTCAACGCCACCAACGCCAATCTGGATGCCCTCAAGGCGCGAAAAGGCAAATTGATCCTCTGGCACGGCTGGGCCGATCCCGCCCTGCCGGCGCAAGCCACGGTGGATTACTATCGCCTGGTCCAGGCGCACGACCCCGGCGCAGCCGATTACTGCCGTCTTTTTATGATTCCGGGCTGCCTCCACTGCGGCGGTGGTCCGGGAGCCTCCGAAGTGGACTGGCTGGCCATCATCACGGATTGGGTCGAACACGGCAAAGCCCCTGACCGCCTCGTCGCCGCCAAACACGGCCCTGGATCAACCGTCATGCATCGTCCGCTCTATCCTTTCCCTCAAACGGTCATCTACAAAGGCAGCGGCGATCCGAACAACGCCGACAGTTTTGTGGCCAAAGCGCCAAAATGAATCCAAAACCATGACCACGGCCGGCAAGTATCAGACTCAGACCATGAGACCGCGGCATGCTCCCGACGACAAATAAGCTATTCTCAATGACCGACTCTTATCCGAATTGTTGAGTGTATGAAGTTAACTCCAATGGCCGCCAAGACAGCAGCGAATGACCCGTCGCTCTCAAGCAAAGCGGAGAAAAACTGGAATTGTTAAATGTGATGTTTAACTACGTCCCCGATACGCCTCGCGTTACGTTCGCTGGAAACGCACAAGGTTGAATGTTTTGTGCAGCTATGTTTGACTACACGGAAGGCATTATTAATCGGTTACGGTATTCAGGAAATATTTGTATTTCAGGTCTGACTGCATCTGGTAAAACGACACATAGTCATCTTTTGGCAGGAGAATTCGGTTTGACATACGTGTCAGGATCCCAAATCCAGTTAAATTTTATGGGCGTGTCACCAATCCAGAGTAAAGATTTTTGGATTTCCGAAGCGGCCAAGGCAATGTGGAGCAAACAAGAGTTTGCTCGTATAGATGCTGAACTGCTTCGTCTTGAGGCGCTGGCTGAGGGATATATCTTTGATACGAGCACGATGCCGTGGAGACACCGTCGTCCTGCCTTGTGCATCTGGCTTGAATCAAGTCTGGAATCGCGTATAATCAAATCTATTATTTCACACCGAGGGCAAAGCCACTTTCCGACGCGTGAGTACGCCGGCAGAATTTCTGAAAAAGATGACTTAACAAAAGCCCTGTACAAGGAGCTATATGATATTACGATCGGGTTAGATCTGGAGCGATTCGATCTTGTGATTGATCTCAGTCGCCTAATCTCGGAACCAACCTTATGCCAGTCTATAAGCAGCATTTCGACGGCACATACGATCATACGATCAGCAGTTGGTTGGTATCTGACGGGCGATACAGTTTTCGCACGAATGTTTCTCGACGCGAAGACGCAATACGATCATTTGATTTTGCACGAGACAATTTCAAAGAGAATGGTGATATAAACAATCAACAAAAGTCTTGTGAAAGCAGATGAAATCAGCATAATAAGTCTGGTATTCACGATAATCACAGGGATGTGTGCTGTTTTCATTGCGTATGAGGCGTTGGTTCACACCGCACGACCAAAAGTGAAGGTCGAGATGCTCGGCCCGCAATCTTACCCTTGCGGTAAAAAAGTAAGTATTCCGTTTCGCTTTACGAATGCCGGCCATTGGTACGCTTACGTTAAACCTACAGCGATTAACCTGATAGCGTTTTTCAATTTTTCACGGGAATTCCAACTTCACGAACTACATTTTGGTGCAGTGCAAGAATATTCTGACACGAAAGTCAGACAGGGGGTCGGCAACGTGCAGTTCTTAAAGGCAAAGGGCCTAAAACTGACCTACGGTGACGAAGGGGAAGAAGTGCATGTTGACGTCACGACGCCGACCAAAGAAGCGAATTATGTGGTACGGGTTGACGCGTACTCAGAAAACGGTGTTAGTTTGTCAAGCCGATTTAATATCCATTGCATAGGTGGAACGACACCCGATTAGCCGGTATAGAGTATCCAACTGTGGAGATACTAAACTGTTTTGCATGGGACTTGAATTGCGGAGGGCAACAACAACCGAACGTCGAGACGCCCGCGCTCCCCATTTCTGTTCAAAATCCGTGGCCATCCGCGAAATCCGTGGTTCAGTTCATGTAAATTTTTGCCTCAGGCGATGCCGCGGGTTTTAAATGAAACGCGCCGTGATCGTATTTGCAGCGGTAAGCGCAGTTGAGCTCCTTCTCATTCGCCTCTCCCTTGTAACTGTAGATTCCTCCGGCGAGCCGTCCAATGTCCATTTCCCCCTCCAGGACCAGCCTGGCGCCGTCCATCTGGCCGTGTAACGGCACGGTGTAACAGACGCGCAAGCCGCCGCAGTATTTCGCGTAAAACAAGGCCTCGTACTCGCCTGATTGAGCCTTGTTCAGGATGCATCGCAGCGCGCCGCGATGGCCATTGGCCTCGCTGACCCATTCGCCCTCCCAGCGGCCTTGCAGTGCGTTGGCAAGACTCGGCACTGGGGCCGACAGGCGCCAGCGGCGCTCAAAATCCCAGGCGTTGTTAAACAACGCCGCCAAAATGTGAGAAATCGTCCGGGCCAACGGCATGAGAATAACCATGCACTTTCCGGCGCGTTTTGCAAATGCCGGCCGCCAAACTTTGCGCTGGCCAACGGGCGGCTTTGCTCTCAAATTCGAGGCCGACACATGCTACCGGCGCCAGTCATTGCAACGGTGGGCCTCGGCAAGAGCTTTGGCCGGCAGCGCGCCTTGGACAACGTCTCCCTCCAGGTGATGCCCGGCTCCATTGGCTTGCTCGGTCCCAACGGCGCCGGCAAGAGCACTTTCATGAAGTGCCTTTTGCAATTGCAGCCCATCACTTCCGGCTCCGCGCGCTTGCTCGGACGCGAGGTGGGACGGGAAGGCAGAGAAATTCGCAAACGCGTGGGCTATGCCCCGGAGCAGGATTGCCATATTCCCGGCATGGCGGGTTGCGAATACGTGGCCTACTGTGCCCAATTGTCCGGCCTGCCTTTCCAAGCCGCCCGCCAGCGCGCCCATGAGATGCTCGACTTTGTTGGCATGGGCCAGGAACGTTACCGCAAGATCGACACCTATTCCACCGGCCTGAGGCAGCGGCTCAAGCTGGCGCAAGCCATTGTTCACGACCCTGAGCTGGTTTTTCTCGACGAACCCACCAACGGACTGGACCCAAAAGGCCAGGGACAGATTCTGCAATTAATCCGCGACCTTTGGCAAACTTACGGCATTACCGTTGTGCTTTCTTCTCATTTACTCAACGATGTGGAGCGGGTTTGCGAACAGATCATCATTATTGCCCGAGGCCGCGTCCTGGTGCATGACACGCTGCAGAATCTCAAGGCCCGCAAGCGCGGCGCGGCGGAGGTCGTGCTGGCCGGCGGGCAGGGAGAGTTGCAGGCGGCCTGCGAACGGCGCCAGTGGCCCTGCCAATTGCTTCCCAACGGCCATCTGCGCGTTGAACATCATGAGGATTCGCTCAATGCGCTGCTCAACCTCATGCATGATTTGAGGCTGCCGCCGCTGGAGATTATTCCGAGCCCCAACGCGCTCGAAGAAACGTTCGTGCAAGCCCTGGAGATTTCCCATGCCGCTGCATGATGCCCATTACCAGCATTGGGAAGGCGTCCATCGCGGCATTTGGGCGCGCCGCTGGGTCATCGCGCGCACCGGCCTGGAGTTTGCCCTGCGGAACAAGAACGTGCGCAATCTGGTCGCGCTCTGCTGGATGGCTGGTTTGGCCATGGCCGGGGCGCTGTTCACGGTCGGGCAATTGTTGGTGACAGACAGCATCATCGTCAAATGGGTGTCGACCTTGAATCCCGGGTTGCAAGCTTTTGCCAAGATGCTGACAACCTGGTTAGTGCAACATCCGGAAATCTCCGTGCGCACGACCCAAAATCTGCTTTTCTATTTGTTCTGCGTCTATTCGACGCCCTTGAGCATTTTCGCGCTGGGGATCGCGATGCCGTCGCTCATTACCCAGGACCTGGCGAGCAATGCCATCATCATCTATTCTTCCAAGGCCGTCACTCGCGGCGATTATTTGCTGGGCAAATTCTTCATGGCCTTCGGATTACTGTCGATGACCTGGCTGGTGCCGGTTTGCTGGGCCTGGGTGATCGGCAACCTGCTTGCGCCGGATTGGACCTTTTTCTGGCATTCCCGGGCCGCTTTGGGCCACGCTCTTCTCTTTGGGCTGAGTACGATGATCATTCTGAGCGGCCTGGCGTTGGGGGTTTCGGCGGTTTCGCGGCGGGAGAAATCCACTTCGGCTCTCTGGTATATGTGGTGGGTTTTGGGGATCGTCCTCCAGCCCATCGCCCAAAACACGGAACCGTGGCTGCGTTATCTGAGCTTCTCTTACGATTTAAAACAAATCGGGCTGGCCATTTTCCGCCTGGGCGACGACTTAAAAACGGCGCAGGACAACATTCCCATCCTGGGCGAAATGCTGCGCGCTGTCCGCCCTGCCACTCGGGAGGCTCTCAATCATCCCTTGCTGGGGGGCGCGCTGGCGGCTCTCGCGCTCATGATGTTGGCGGCGGGCGTTGTCATTTCCAAACGGGTCACTCCAGAATGACGGCTCTCATCCAGGCAGAGGAATTGAGCCGCTGGTACGGAATCGTCATGGGGCTGAATAACGTGACCTTCGAGGTCCAGCCGGGCTTGACCGGTTTGGTCGGTCCGAACGGCGCGGGCAAGAGCACCCTCATTCAAATCATTACCGGCCAGCTTAAGCCCAGCTCCGGCCGGTTGACCGTTTTTGGCCAGCGGCCTTGGAATAATCCGCCTCTGCTGCGGCGCATTGGCTATTGTCCGGAAGGCGAGGCCGTGCCCAAAGAACTTGCGCCGAAGGATTGGCTGTATGGGCTGGCTTTGCTTTCAGGGGTGGCGCCCAAGGAGGCGTCCGCTCGCGCAGAGGCTGTGCTGGAGCAGGTGAAATTGCCGCGCGAGCATTGGCACAGACGCATGGGCCAATACTCCAAAGGCATGAAACAGCGGGTCAAACTTGGCCAGGCCTTGCTGCATCGTCCGGAATTGCTCGTGCTGGATGAGCCGATGAACGGCCTGGACCCGATGGGACGCCAGGAAATGGCCCTCATTCTAAAGGAGCTTGCGGACGCTGGCGCCAGCATCCTCATTTCCAGCCATATCCTGGTTGAATTGGAATCGCTCTCCAAGAATATCCTGATGCTCAATTGGGGCCGCGTCATTGCTTCGGGTGGTCAAAAAGAAATTCGCGCCGACGTGAAAAACTGGTCGGAAGAATTGGAAATCGAATGCGACGAGCCGGAGAAGTTGGTCCGCCATCTTTTTGCGGCGGACGTTCTGATCGGCTACGACCTGGACCCGCAAAATGGCCGGTTGCGTGTCCGGGTGCGCGATGCCGCCTCGTTTTATGAACAATGGACCGGCTTGCTCCTGGCCAGCGGTGTTTGCGTCTATGGCTTGCGCGGGCGGAGCCGCTCCTTGCAAAATATTTACGACAAGGTCACCGCATGAGTTCCGTCCCGTTCGCCGCTCCCGCGCCGCCGCCGCTTCCCGGCTTTTTCGCCGTATGCCGCGGGGTTTGGCGGCTGACATGGAAGGCGCAATGCCAATGGCGCCGCCTGGCGGGATTGGCCGGCGCGCTGCTCGTCCTGCCGGCCCTGGTCTATCTTACCACCTGGTCCTCGCAGGACTGGTCGCGACGGCAATTGGGTTTTGGCGAAGCCCGGGGATTGATTGGCAGTTTTTCCCGCCGCCTGGGAAAAAAGAACATTCCCCTGGACGAGCGCCAAAAAGCGGCGCTGATCAACATCTTTGACTCCGAATACACCGGCGCGGCCACCGCCTTGCAAGGGCCGCCCGGAGAGAGTCCAGAAGCCCGCCAACAACGCCTGCGGGAACAGGTCGATGCCTGCGCGGAACACATTCTGGCCCGCGCCCAACCGGTCTTGAGCGAGGAGCAGATGATGGATTTTCGGGATTTTGAGAAGAAGAATCGCAAAGACATTATTGTCCGCCTCAACAGCCCGACGCCGACTTGGGGACGGACCGGGCCGTTTTACCATTGGCTGTTCGATTTCTATTTTTTTATCATCCTGCCGTTGACTTGTGTGCGCGGGTGCGGAGCGGTGATGCGCGATGAATTGCAGGCGGACACATTGGGTTTTCTCATCACCCGCCCCGTGAGCCGCGCCTGGCTTTTGGCGGCGAAGTATCTGTCCCAAACGGCCTGGCTGGAGATTATCCTCCTGGCGGAAACGTTTCTCCTCTTCGTCACGGGCGCCGTGCGTCAAGTCCCGGCGCTGGGCGGCTTGCTGCCGCTGCTTTTGGGCGCGCAGATGCTGGCCATCCCGGCGTGGGGTGCGCTGGGACTGTTGCTGGGCCAAATCACCAGCCGCTACATGGCCACGGCTTTGGTCTATGGCCTCGTGGTGGAAATGGGCCTGGGCCGCATCCCGGCCAACATCAGCACGCTCTCCCTCCTCCGCCATCTGAAAACATTTCTTTCTCACAACCCGGCGGCCCAGGCTGTTTATAGTTGGGACCAGGGCGGCTTATTTACCGCGCTGACGGCCTTGATCGCTGCACCATTTCTCTTTTTTGCCGTGGCCGCGTTGCTCTTTACTTTCTTCGAGTATCACCGGACCTCCGGCATGCAAAAATGATGAAAAGGAAAACCGCGACCACGGATGGCACGATGCGGCAAGCCGCAACCAAATTCCCCTTGGCCTGAGGATCGCGCGGAGGCGCAGAGAGCGCGGAGGAAAGAAAAAGGAGAATGATTCCCTCTCGGCGCTTTCAGCGTCTCGGCGTGAGACAGATTTCAAGCGAAACCTTGCAGGCTCCCGATCCTGAGTAATCGCCAAACCGGGGCGCTGGCGGCGCGAGACTGCGCCAGGTCCACCTCGAATTCCGCCACCCAATCGTTATGCTCGTCGGGATCGACCAGCATTTGTTGCACGCGCCAGGTGCGCTTGTCCTCCGCCGGCAGCACATAAGTGTGACGGAGGTTCCGGGCATTCGGGTCGAGGCAAAGCGCCGCGTGGCCGGCGCGGTATTGCTCCATCGTCAGTCGAAGCCGCTCCGAGGTCCACGGCTGGTTGTCCAAATCGTTTGCCGAATTAAGCTGGCTCAATGCGATCTCGTAATCCGCGATCACCAACCCCCTAAGAAAGCTGAAAATGCGGGTGCGAATGGCGGCGGTGAAGGCCTTTTGATCGCGGGTAACGTCTTTATCCGCTTCCTCCGCTCCGGGCGGACGGACCTCTTTGGTTTCGGCGCGCTGGTAGCTTGGATTGCGCATTTTCTCCCACTCATCCAGGAGACTCGAATCCACCTGCTGAATCATGTTGCCCAGGTAAAGCTCCAGCTCTTTCACCACATCATTCTTCACCGCGTCGGGAACGGTTTGCGAGAGCACTTTATAGACGCTGTTGAGGTGCCGGAGCAAAACGCCTTCCGCTCGTTGCAATTCGTAATCCCGGATGTAATCGGAGAATGACCTGAAATTCTCGAACATCTCCCGCGCAATGGATTTGGGATGGATATTTTCCTGCCCAACCCACGGGTGTTTGTCCGCAAACGCGTTGAACGTGGAGTAAACGAACTCGCGGTTCGGCTTCGGGTATTCGAGTTTCTCCAACTCCTCCATCCGCTCATCGTATTCGACGCCCGCCATTTTCATCTCCGCCATCTTCTGGTCTTTGACCCGGTCGAGTTGCTTGCGCAAAATGATGTCGGGATCTTCCAGAATGGATTCCACCAAGGTCAGCAGGACAAGCGGATAATCCGGCGCTTGCGGGTCCAGCAGCGAAATCGTATCGAGCAAGTAGAGCGAAAGCACTTGATCCATCGAAAAGTCATCCTGCAAATCCACGTTGACCCGAAGATAAGCGCCCTCGGCGGTCTTGGGGGTAAACTCGATAATCTTGCGGTCCAGGAGCGAGCGAAACAGTTGCCAGGCCCGTTTGGTGTGCTCCTTTTTGGACTTGGGCGTTTCATGGCAATCACGGATGAGCCTTTGCATGGCCCGGCAGCCGTCGCCTTTGCGGCTCAGGACGTTGAGCAGCATCCCGTGGGTGACCTGAAAGCGCGAACCCAGCCGCTCGGGCGTCGCGTGAATGAGGCGGAGATAAGTTTGCTTGTCCCAATTGACGAAATTCCTCTCCGGCGGCTTTCGCTTGACGCTCTTCTTGCCCTCTTTGGCTTTTTCGTCGAGCTTGATGTTTTGGATGACGTGCTCCGGGGCCTGCGCCACGACCCATCCACGGTCATCGAACCCCTTGCGGCCGGCGCGTCCGGAAATCTGGTGAAAATCGCGCGCGCTCAAAATGGCTGTTTTCTGTCCGTCAAATTTGCAAAGGCGCGTGAAAAGCGCCGTGCGAATCGGCATATTAATGCCCGCGCCCAGCGTATCCGTGCCGCAAACCACCTTGAGCAATCCTTTCTGCGTCAGTTGCTCCACCAAAACGCGGTATTTCGGCAGCAGCCCGGCGTGATGCAACCCAATCCCGTGCTTGAGCCACCTGCGGATGTCGGGCCCATAAGGACTGGTGAATTTGAATCCTTCCAAGGAGTTGGCGATGGCGTTTTTCTCTTCGCGCGTGCAAACGTTGATGCTCGTAAAATCCTGCGCGCTCTGGGCGGCTTCCAGTTGGGTGAAATGCACCACATAGACCGGGCTTTTGCCTTCGCCGGCCAGCCGTTCCAAGGTCTGCGCCAGGGGAATTTCGGAGTAAGCAAATTCCAGCGGGACGGGGCGGCCGATCGAGCGGACGGTGACGCTGGGCCGCCCATTTCGCTTCGTCAGTTCCTCTTCAAAAAACGCTGTGTCGCCCAAGGTGGCGGACATGAGGAGGAACCTGGCCTGGGGCAGCGTCAAGAGAGGCACCTGCCAGGCCACGCCCCGCTCGCGGTCGGCGTAATAATGAAATTCATCCATGATGACTTCCTGGAAGTCGGTCTGCGCCCCTTGACGCAGGGCGATATTCGCCAGGATTTCCGCGGTGCAACAAAGGAGGGGGGCGCCACGGTTCACCGAGGCGTCGCCGGTGCTCAAGCCGACATTTTCCGGCCCAAATTCCCGGCACAGGGCCATCCATTTCTCGTTGACCAGGGCCTTAATAGGGCAGGTATAGACAGAACGCTTGCCTTGGGCCAAGGCTTTGAATTGCACGGCGGCGGCCACCAGCGATTTTCCCGACCCTGTGGGCGTGTTCAAAATGACGTTTTTCTCCTCAAAAAGCTCCAGCACGGCATTTTCCTGCGCCGGATAAAGTTGAAGTTCCCGTCCTTGGACATAATCGAGAAACCGCCCCAGCAGGACATCGTTATCAGGGTGCCCGTCCCGCGGGATCAGGTCATAGAGAGTTGCAGCCACAAAGGAAACTTTACGTCCATCCGCCGCGATTGAGAAGCGGTAAGGCGAAATCAGTGAAGCAAGGGTAGGGTCGCCTCGCAGGTCGCCTCGCCGAGGCGACCGCTCTGAGCAAAAGCACCCCATGCCACGAGCGAAATCGAACCCGACTGCCGCAGGGGCAGGAAACGCGAGGAACAACGGCGCCTCAATCCCAAACATCACGTCCAGAAAATCGTCGCCTTGAGCGAGCTGTATGGCATCGAAGCAGTGGCCCGCGCCATGGAAGATGATGATCAGCGACACTGAACTTAATGGGCCAATGCTGTACCGCTTGGCCTGACCGCCTGCAAGTTTATCGACAAATTCACCGCAGTCTGGTCAGCCGTCAGATTCGGAGTCAATCCGATGGTCGTTCCATATTGGGGGGCGGCAGCTTGACCAGTTGGGGACGGATCCCCGGTGAGGGACATCGTCGATGCAATTCCATCGGCAGTGGTTATTCTTCCGTGTGAGACCACAACGCCATCGGGTTGGGTCGTCAATGCATTGAGCAACGTTTCAGCGTCCGCCGCGGCAAGGACACTCTGAACTGAACTATCGCGGCCATCGGCTTGGAATTGATCCAAGCCCAATTGGTTCAGCATCGTGTCGGGGACCTCAATCGTGGAGGTGTTGAAAATGATCTTCGCATTGGGGATGTCAAACTTGGAGCCATCGGCGGCCACTTGTGTGTTAGCGCCATCTGCTGGGTCGATATTCGGCGTTATCAGAATGAAGGTATGCATGCCGGGGGCGGTTGACCATCCACCAGCAACGAGTGTCTGTTTATCGCCTAGGCGTGCGGTTAACGCCGCCGTAAATGGTTGAGTGAGGTCATCGGGCGCCTCGCTCTTGGCTGGCATAGGACTTTGATTGGTGCCGGTTGAGTGGCTGGCCGCCAGGGCTTTTCGCAAATCGTCTCGCAACAGGCCGACTTGTCCCCGCAATCGCAATAATTCCGCGGTTTCCTCTCTCGACAGCGGTGGCCGCGCTTGCGCGACCAGGTTGGATAGACGTTCATTCTCCGCCTGAAGTTCGGCGATCTTTTGGTTTTGTTGGAGCAAGTTGCGGTTTTCGGCGCGGAATTTATCAGCAGCTTGATGCTGGATCAGAGCGGTGGTGATTCCCGCAACGGCGACTACGGCAAGAAGGGCAGTTTTGAATTGAGACATAGTGATAGTTCTTATGATATGGAGGGCGGTGATTCCTGTGGCTGCTACTCCGCCAGCGGCGAGCGAGGAGGCGGCGATGGTTCCGGCCAAACTGGCCGGAGCAGACTGAATACCCTTCGCTGTCATCGCGAGTAAAAGGGCGGAGACGGAGGTTGTCACGCCGCGACAAACCAGCAATTCCCGTAGTTTATCGAGCGCGCGGGCCACTCGCTTGCGTGCGGCGTCCTCTCCAGACCCCAGTGCCGCTCCGATTTCCTTGAGCGAGCGTTGCTCGAAGAAACGGAGCAGCAGCGCGTCTCGGTCAAGGGGATTCATCTGGTCCAGTGCTTCATCGAGCCATGGGCGGACTTGTTCCCAATCAGGATCGGCGTCGGGACCGGGCGTATTCATAGAGATGGATTCCTGTTCGCGAGCCTGGCGACGGCGTTCGGTCCGCAGAAGTTGCCGAACTGCAAACCGTGTTGCGCGATGCAGCCAACCGGCCAGCACCGTTCCGCCTGGAAGCGAGCCGGCTTTGCGTGCGAGGTCAACAAATACCTGCTGGGCGATATCCTCGGCCAGATGCGTGTCCCCACCGGTTTGTCGGAGCGCGGCGGAATAAACCAGGGGAAGATGACGCCCAACAAGTTCGGTGAAGGCGGCTTCGGAACCGGCAGCGTATCGTCGCAGGAGTTGTTGGTCGTCCAGCATGGCTCTTCACTAATATACAGCCGCCGCTATGCGATACCGGACACAAAATCATCGCCTGTCCCAATCCGGTTGGAGGATCGTCGTGGGCTTTCGTCCGGGTGCGCGCTTCCTCTTAAAGGCTGTCCACAGTTCCTGCGTATGCCAAGCCGTCAGCATTTTGAAATCGGCGATGCCACGCTAAAAGACTTCAATCCATTCTCAACCGCCCGGATTGTATTTCGTCCTCGCCGCCGTTCACACCCTCGGACGCCTCGGCGAGGCGTCCCTACCGTCCGCGACGGACGCATGACAGGGTGTGAGCGCCGGCTCGAAAAGTCTTGCTTCTTCCGCGCCGTTTTTGCAGATAAGTCCGCGCATGTCATCTCTCGGCAGGAAACAGCAGCCCGGGACGGGCTTCGATCTTCAAGTTTATCTCGCGCATGGCACGGCGGCGGTGGATGAGGCCTTGCGCCGTCTTTTGCCTCCGCCCGCGGCCAAACCCGCCACCATCCATAAGGCGATGCGCTATTCTGTTTTTGCGGGCGGAAAGAGGATGCGTCCGGCCCTTTTGCTCGCCGCAGCGGAAGCCTGCGGCGGAAGCAGGGCGGACGCGTTGCCTTTGGCCTGCGCGGTCGAATGCATCCACACTTATTCGCTGATTCACGACGATCTGCCGGCCATGGACGATGATGATTTGCGCCGGGGCAAGCCCACCAGCCATAAGGTCTTTGGCGAGGGCATTGCCATTCTGGCGGGAGACGCGCTCTTGACCGAAGCTTTCGCCATGGCGGCGCAGTGCCGGGGATGGCCGCGCTATTCGCACCGTCAGATTGTGTTCGAGCTCGCTGAGGCCGGCGGTTCCCGGCAACTGATTGCCGGCCAGGTGGCCGACTTGGAAGGCGAGGGCAAACGTCTTTCCGCGGCACAGCTTCGCTACATTCACGAGCGCAAGACCGCCGCTCTTTTGCGGTGCGCGGTGCGGTTGGGCGGCATGAGCGCCAACTGCACGGCGGCGCAGTTGGGGGCGTTGAGCGATTTTGGCTACCATGTCGGCCTGGCCTTCCAAATTATTGACGACATTCTCGACGTCACGCAAAGCAGCGAACAACTGGGCAAAACGGCGGGAAAAGACGTGGCCGCCGAAAAGGCGACCTATCCCTCCATCGTCGGCCTGGAGAAATCGCGCCAGATCGCCGGGCAATTGACGGAGCGCGCATTCCACGCGTTGGGGAAGTTTAAAGGCAAGGCCCCGGCTTTGGGAGCGCTGGCAGAATACCTGCTCAAGCGCGACCGGTAATTCCCCGCGGGATGAGTGCTATGTATCCGCGCAAATGGAGGCGCTGGGACTGGCAAACTCCATGAGTTTTTGGGCGTTATCTGCTTCCTGGCCTTCGGGACGCAACGGGGTGTACTTTTTCAGACCCAAAAGCGATTCTATAGCAGTCTTGGTTTTGGTCTTGGTAAAGGTCTCACGCAGAGCATTGAAATAAATCAGCGTCCAGCCGCCATTTTGAAAATGTTCGCCGAAGAGCGGCGATCTCATTTTTCGTTCAAAGTCGGCCTCCCGTTCCTCAGGAATGACCATGGTTTTTGGGACATCCGCCGGGAGATTGGACCCCCGCTGCAGGCCGCTCGTCATCGTGGTGGTGCATTCCACTTCAAAAGCCCGGACAACCTTGCTGCCCTCGAGCCAGAGCAAGTCCATATTTAGAACCGGAGGCAGATTCTTGACACCGCTCAAGGAATCGGGCCTGCCGGTGACCAATTCGCGCAAGCGGATTTCTCCCGCCAGGCCGCCCGCGATCCGCGGTTGTTCATTCTGGCCAACCCAAATGCCGTGGCCTCGTGCCGCGCCGATCTTGGCGAGCAGTCCAATCAATTCATTGTGGCGCGAAAGATGAAGGCGAATTTCTTCTTTCAGCATCCATGCGCCGCCGCTGACCTTGCGCCCGTAACGTTCCAGCGCCTCGGTGATGCTGGTGCTGTCGGAGGTCAGCGAATTGGGAAACTCCCGCGCCACGATGTCCCAAACTTCGGTGAAGGTCACCCGTCCCTTTTCGTGCAAAGAACGGAAGACCGTGGCCTCGACTCGTTCGGTGAGCGGCACTGCCTCCAGCCGAGCCACAAATGTCTTGTCGGCAAACCACCAGAGTTGGCCCGAAGCAGCCCCCATCTTAGCTTCGACTAACGTAAAATCCTGGCCGATGCTTTCCTCCAGAACGGTTTTGACATCCAGGCCCGTGTTCAAGGTGCCAAAGAGGCCGCGCTTGGCCAGAACAGGGTCCACCTGATTGATCAGAATGGTATAAGGCGTGGGCTCGGCCCGTTGGGCGATGACTTCCCGGCAAGTCTCAATGACAATGCGTCGAAACCGTTCTTCGCTAATCTCTTCCATTGGCCGTGCCGCCCGGGAAGTCTTGACGAATCGAAGATAAAAATCCCCTTGGGCGCTGCCGAAGGGTTGCATCATGGCCTTGGCTGAAACCTGCCCCAGCGGTTGGTGGTGGATGTGCTCGTAATCGAACCCCGCAAACACTCCGGCCCGCACCGTCGCATTCCGCACCATGAAGGTGGGGTTGTGAAATGTCAGGGTCAAACAAGCCTCGGGCCGCAGCACTTTGTAAAAACCCTCAAAACTGCTGCTGAGCAGCGCATAGTAAACATCAAACGGCTTTTTTTGCCGTTCGTTCCGCACCACCTCGTGCGCGATAATTCTCTCGGTATAACGAAAATCCTCCTTCAGCCAGGCATTCCACAGATAGGAAAGCTCGCCATATTGAATGGAGGCGTCGTACGGCGGATCGGTGAAAAGATAATCGACGCAATCCTCCGGCATTTTCTTCATTAATTCCACGCAATCCTCCGTGATGACGGCAATGTCCGCCTCGCCGTCCAGCCAAGGCTTCGGCGATTTAGTGCGTAAGTAGCTTGTAATAAGCTATTTGCACCTATTAGCTGGACAAATCGGCGGGCGACTGCCAAGCTGCTGGCATGATTTGTTTACCCGAGCCGGCAGGA
>JBKQWF010000229.1:0-2562 GCA_052139695.1 Limisphaerales bacterium | reverse complement strand
GCCTTAAACCACTGCCAATCTCAAAATGTAAAAATGTTTTAGATTTGACACTTTTGTCTTTCATGGGCGCGAGGAGGAATTCAGGGGCTTGACAGTTGAGTGAATTATCGTAGCTTCTGCTACAGTATTAAGTGCAAACAATATAATGACGGTGTTGCTACATCGGCGTTCGCCATCCGTGGCGGCTTTCCCTGCCTGGCGATTCTGGCGGCGGGCGCTATTACGGCCAGGGCGCAAGACGCGGCAGAGGGAGGGCCGACGAATTTCGCGGCCAACGCCGACGATCAGAAATGGAATTGGCATGTTCAAAACACGGACATTGTCCAGGGCGATCCCGGATTTCGGGCCGCGTACTCCGGCCCAGCCAGCCTGAACAGCGACGGCGAGGTTCAGGAAACAGTCACGCTCGATTTGTTTGCCGGCCTCCGGCTATGGCGCGGTGCCGAGGCGCACATGGACGGACTGATGTGGCAAGGCTTCGGCCTGAGCCGGACGCATGGCGTCGAGGGATTTCCCAATGGCGACGCCTACAAAGCCGGCTCGGAGACCCCCTACTTCATGTTCGCTCGGTTGTTCATCCGTCAGACTATCGGTCTGGGCGGCGAACAGGAGGATGTGGCCGACGCCCAGCTCACCCTTTCGGGCAAGAGGGACATTTCGCGGCTGACCTTTACCATCGGCCGGTTCAGCCCCCTCGACATGTGCGACAACAACAGCTACGCGCAAGACCCGCACACGCAGTTCATGAATTGGGCGATGATGGGCAACCTCACATGGGATTACGGCCAGGACACCGTCGGATTCACCACCGGGCTTGCCGTGGAATTAAATCAGCCGAAATGGGCCTTGCGCTACGGATTTTTCCAAATGCCGGCTTCCAAGAACGGCTTCTCGGGAGAGGACCGCTATCTCATGTGGCCTTCCAGAGGGGCCGATGGCCCGTTTTTGCGTGCCTGGGCCATGATGACGGAGTTTGAGCGCCGTTACAGCGTCAACGCTCATCCTGGGGTGATTCGTTTTCTGGCCTGGCTCAACGAAGCGGATATGGCGAGTTACGAGGCGGCCATTTCCATTCTGGAGTCAAACGGCGTGGGAACGGACATCGCAGCGGCGCGCGCCTACCGCCTCAAATACGGCTTTGGATTGAACTGGGAACAGGAAGCGGGGAAGGACATCGGCCTGTTCTCGCGGCTGGGCTGGAATGACGGGCAGGAAGAGACTTGGACGTTTACCGACGTTAATTGGACGGCGTCACTGGGTCTGTGCGTCAAAGGGAGGGCATGGCGGAGGCCCGACGACGCATTCGGCTTTGCCGGCGTTGTGAGCGGCGCTTCGCGCGATAACCAAAGATTCCTGGAAGCTGGCGGCTTGGACATGCTCGACGGCGACGGTGCGCTGAATTATGGCTGCGAAAAAATCCTCGAAACATACTACTCATATCCCGTCTGCAAAAATGTCCACAGCACGTTGGATTACCAATTCATCAGCGCCCCGGCGTTCAATCGTGACCGAGGGCCGGTGTCTGTCTTCGGCGCCAGAATGCATTGGGAATTCTGACGTTCACTCCCTGAGACAATGCGACAGCCAGAGCCGGTCTTCGCATAGCTCCCACCGATCTTCCAGACACAATCTGCTCCGGCACCCTCAGACCAGAAAGAAGGATTGCTGAGATGATCCCGCTTTCTGCCGCTAAAGCCCGACGGGTCTTCCGCCGATAAGGAAAGAGATGAATGCCCGGTTTCGAACAGGATTTGGACTGGTGGCGCGGGTGGCGACGGCCGCCATCGTTGTGTGCCTGGCACAGGCGCTTTTCCCCGTGTGGTTTGGCCAGTTGGCCGCCAAGGCGGAGGGATTGATTGAATTTGGCGCCGCGCTTGTATTGCTGGTTCTGCTCACTGGTTTGGCGATGCTAATCCAGGAGCGCTTTAAAAGAAGGCGCCGGAGTGGCGCGATTCACGCCCAGATTTAATCATTCCCGGAGATGCACCGGGCGGTTATTCCGATGCTCTGATAGCAGGCGCTCTCGATGAGTCCGTTGAACTCGCGGCCCGTCACGCGGATCACACCCCACGAATCCGACAAGTTTTTTGACACGCGCCGTTTGCGCCGTGAAATGGTTTGCCGCCCTCAGCCAGTTTGTGGCAACATTTAAGAGGCAATAAGGCGCCCGGTTTGCGGCGTCGGCGTTCCAGAGGGCCCCTGTACCTCAAATGGATAGAGGAGCGGTTTCCTAAATCAGTGCAAGCACTTTTTTCGGATTTTTTGCTGCCTTTGATTCTCGCATATTCCCCTTGATTTCATTGGTGCTTTACCGCTTTTTGCCCCTCGCCATTCGGTGCCGAGTTTTGGCTCCGTTTGGCCCTTTTTTGCCCCAAAAAAGCAAAACGGTATCAGATGCGGTATCAGATTTGGCCGGAGATTTCACCAGCAGGAAGTGGTGCCTCTCTACGCTTCCACTCGAACTTTTTTTCAAGGACAATCCATCGCTCCGTCGCCTGGAGGTCACGAAAGTTGAACCCTTTTTGGGTATCCCCACACCTATCCCCACGGCGGGGATACCCT
>JBKQWF010000228.1:0-11695 GCA_052139695.1 Limisphaerales bacterium | reverse complement strand
ATGACGGGTCTCTGGTCGAAAGGCGCATCACGGAGCGTAGATATCGGAATTCTTCAGGATGGCAACCGCGGTGTCCTGCGCCTTGAGGATTACCTTGCTCGCGCCGTCGCGGTTGTTCAGCAAGGAGGCATCGCGGAACGCCGCCAGGATCACGTCTCCGGTCCGGCCCGTCACTTCCACATAGGCGGTATCGGGCGCCTCGATCCACGGCACATAAGTCAGGTTGCCACCTTAATTTATTAACGCCTCCTAATCAGGAGCGCGCCGGTCTCTGACACCGGCGGTGGCAGTGCGCAAGCACCCTGAAGCAAAACCGGGCGAGGCAGCCAATTTCGTTTGCAATGGGATACAACAAAGAACAAACACCGAGTTTAAGTGAAAAGTGTTGAGTGCAGAGTGATGAATGAAGACGGACTGCGTGTTTTCCATTCTGCACTCTGCACTCTCAACTCTGCAGTGATTTTATGAACGACATACTGAACAAGTCGATGGTGCTGGTGCTCAACCGCAACTGGCAGGCCGTCAATGTCCGCACGCCGCAGGAGGCCTTTTGCATGATGGCAACCAATGTGGCGACGGGCTTGGAAATTGAGCTCGGCGATGGTGCCCGTGCGGAAGCACTCCGTCCCGTGACTTGGGACGAGTGGATCACGCTGCCCATTCGTCCGCAGGACAATGCCGTGCAAACCGTGCGCGGCCCGGTCCGCGTGCCAACGGTGATCGTGGCGGTGAACTACGCCAAGGTGCCCAAGAAGCGCCCGAAGCTGTGCGCCCGCGCCATCCGCGAACGCGACGGCAACCGCTGCCAATACACCGGACGAGTGCTGCGCCCCGACGAAGGCAGCATGGATCACGTCCAGCCCCGCTCGCGCGGCGGCAAAAACGCTTGGGAGAACCTGGTTTGGGCCGGCAAAGACGTCAACGCCCGCAAGGGCAACCGTCTGCCACACGAAGCCGGCCTGAAGCTGCTCAGTGTGCCGCGCGCACCAAAGGAATTGCCGGCCTCGGCGACAATTCGCAATGCTCATGGCATTCCTGAGTGGAATCTGTTCGTGAAGGGATGAAAGAACGGGACGGCGAGCGTCAAAGCTCGCCCTCTCACATCGCAGATTCAATTACACATATTGACTTTTATCGTTGAAATCATCTGGCAAACTACCCGTGTATGAACCAGGAGAGTTTTAATAATTCCTTCGACGCGAAAATCATGCAAGTCATCAAGCGCAATCAAAGAGAGAAACGTGAAGGGGATTTTAAAAAACTCTGCGGCTACTTTGAGTCCTTCCCGGCAGGCTATTCTCGGAAACTGAAGGGGGGCTTTGTCGCTGATATTGAATTGCAACCATGGCGATGGATACAATACGGCCTTGAGCTTTTGGGTAGCCGCAGGGCATCCGGAACGATTCATTTGCCTGACGGACAAGAAGGCCCCGACCTGAGGGCTTACTTGCCGTACCCTGTCTTTCAAATGGGCACCGAAGTATTCTTGAAAGGAATGTGGCTTTATCAATTCAAGGAATGCCGAGATTTAAATGATCGTTCGTATGTTTCGATAGAAACGCGACACAAATATCTGCGGGACATAAAAAATATCTCCAAGGCCCATGACCTTATCGAAATCATTCAGCACGTGACAAAAATCGCCTGCTATTCAGAAGATACGCAATTGTCGCAATTCCTGAAAATCGTAACAGGAATCTGCCAGGAGTACTATCTCCCCGTAACTGATAGCAAAATGCCATGGGCAGACGAGCGGTACCCAAAGCGATTTTACGATGATTCCTCCAAAGCAGCAGGGGCCGACTCGATGAAATCCTACCCGGGCCACTGGTTTGTAATGCGGTTATTTGAAGAGTCTGCTTCTAGGATCGAGTGCATTTGGCGGAATAGTGCTTCTGCTGGTTCTTAGGATCGTATGAATACGAAGGATTTTCTCAGACTCGGCGTCCCGCTGGGAGAAGCAACTCGGCGAGCGACGGATTTTGTTGCCAAGTTCATTCTTGGCGGCGGCGAAAAGTCACGGTTGCACGAGGAAGTCGCCGCCATTGTCGCCAATCCGTCGGCCTTCGTGGATGACCCGTTGCGCGGCGAATTTGCCAAAGCTCTTCTCAAAGCTCCGCCTCCGCCGCGCGCGGAACCTGTCAAATACCGTCAATGGGGCGAACGCCTCGAACACGAAGCGGTGATGCAAATGGAGAAGGCCTGTTTGCTGCCCGTCTCCGTGGCGGGAGCCTTGATGCCGGATGCGCATGTCGGCTACGGCCTGCCCATAGGCGGCGTCCTTGCCACGGAAAATGCGGTCATTCCTTACGCCGTGGGCGTGGACATAGCCTGCCGCATGAAGATGACGGTGTTGGACATTCCCGTGCGCGATTTGGAACAGAAGCAGGACCGCCTGACCCGCGCCATCGAAGCGGAAACGCGCTTCGGCGTCGGCGCGACGTTTCGGGATCGCCGCGTCCACGAGGTGATGGATGCGGATTGGACCATCAGCCCGGTGACGAAACAAAACAAGGACCGCGCCTGGTCGCAACTCGGCACCAGTGGGAGCGGAAATCATTTCGTCGAGTTTGGCCTGTTCACGACGCACTCAAAAATCAACGATCTTGAGCCGGGAACTTACGTCGCCCTGCTCTCACACAGCGGCAGTCGTGGCACCGGCGCGGCGGTTTGCGATTACTACAGCAAAATCGCCTTCGCTCAATTTCCCGATTTGCCCAGCGAATTGAAACGGCTCGCCTGGCTCTCACTCGATTCTCAGGAAGGCCAGGAATACTGGAACGCGATGGAGTTGATGGGCCGCTACGCTGCGGCCAACCACGCCTGCATCACGCCTGCATCACGCCACCAATGAAACCAGGGGTTGCTGGCTTAACCGCTTAAGGCGTTAAGAACGCGGCGCCTGGAGCACGTCGGCAAATTCAGGGTGCCCTTCAAAGAACGTCACCGCGTAAGAACATCTTGGCCGAAGTTTCCAATGCTGCTGGCGCGCCTCGTCCACTGCGGCTCGGACCAAGTCCGCGGCAACGCCACGCCCGCGAAACGCGTCAGGGACAAAAGTATGGTCCAGGCTCACCTCATCCCCATTCACACTGTAGCTTAAATAGGCAAGCTCACCCTGCAACCGCGCCTCAAACTGGCGCCTCTCCGGAACGTGCCGGACTTCGACCTCGTTCTCGTCTCGATTCATCGTGATTTGCTTCACCCCGGGCCTGCCTTGGTTACTTTCGAGGGCCCTCCCCTGGATCGGATTCCGCCCAGCGGACGGCGAAACGAATCAGCTCATTCATATTCTTGATCTTGAGCTTGGCCTTAATATTGGCGCGATGGACTTCAACCGTTTTGGGGCTGACATGGAGATGGCCAGCCAGTTCCTTGGTCCCCAGGCCCTGGCCGATCAATTGGAAGATTTCAAATTCCCGGTCCGTCAACGTTTGCACCGGCGACTGCGCCATCTCCGGGCGGTGGCCGGAGAAAATCTCCAGGATTTTCGCGGACATTTTTTCGCTGACAAAGATGTTTCCCGCGGACACCTGGCGGATGGCCTCCATGATTTTTTTGCCGCCTTCCTGTTTCATCACGTAACCGCGTCCGCCCGCCCGCAGCACCCGCTCGGCGTAAAACGCCTCGTCATGCATCGAAATCACCAGGACTGCCACCCCGGCCTCCAAGGCCTGGATGTCTTTGATCAGTTCCAAACCGTTGCGGCCCGGCAAGGTAATGTCGGCCAGGACAAGATTCGGTTTCAGCAGCCGCACTTTTTCCAAAGCTTCCTTTACGTCTCCGGCTTCGCCGCAAACCGTCATGTCCGGCTGATTGGCGATCAACTGCGCCAACCCCTCCCGCATCATCGGATGGTCATCCACAATGAGGATCTTGGCGCGGGCGGCCGTGGCCGTTTTGGGGTGTTTCATGCGGCGGCGGGGCTCTGGCTGTTCTGCAGGAAACAAAGGACGCGCGCGCCCCCTTTGGCTTGGGACTGGACAAGCAACGCCGCGCCGATGATTCCCGCCCGATATTGCATGGTCCGCAGCCCCATGCCGGCACGGGAGGACGGCGCCCGTTTGAAACCTACCCCATCATCGCTCACCTCCAGCAACGTTTTGCCATTGGTGTTCGACAGCTTCATTTCAATCGTGCTGGCTCGGCCATGTTTAATGGCGTTCGTCACGGCTTCCTGGGCGATGCGATAAAGATGGGTCGCCGCCGTCGTCTCGAAAACGAAGGCCGCGCCATCGCTCTCAAAATTGCACTTGACTCCAAATAATTTCTCCGTGCTGGCCGCCAGTTCGCGAAACGCGGAAATCAGCCCTTCCGATTCGAGAATGAACGGCGACAGCCCCCGGGCCAGCGAACGAATTTGCGCGAGCACATCGCGAACATGCCCCGCAATGGCTTCGGCTTGGGCCGCCTGGGGCCGGGCCTTTTTCGCGAGGATTTCCGCCAGGGTTTGGCATTTCAGCTCGATGCCCGTTAAATTCTGGCAAATCCCGTCATGCAAATCCTGGCCAATGCGCCGCTGCTCCATTTCCCCAATTTGCAGGATCTCCTGCTCCAGCCGCTTGCGTTCGGTGATCTCCATGGCCGCGCCCGTGATCCCGGTAATTGGACCCGCCGCGTCCCGGACCGGTTCAACCGTGAGATCATAAAGGCGCTTTTGCCCGCCGGCCGCGCGGGAAATCTCCTGCCGCAGCCCCGTTCCTGTCACCAGGACCCGCGCTTTGATTTGCGTCAAGCGGTCCGCCTCTTCCGCCGGAAAAAGTTCCGCGTCCGTATGGCCGATCATTTCCTTGTCCGCCTGCATGACCGCCTCGTTGTGGACCCAGGTGTAACGCAGATCCGTGTCCTGGTTGAAAACCATGATGGGCGAGTTCTTCAAAGCGACGCGAAACCGCTCCTCGCTCACGCGCAAGGCCCGCTCCGCTTCGGCCAGTTTTCTTTCCTGCTCGATCTGCGCCAGCACGCGGGCGGTGACCGAGGGGAGGATTTCCAGAAATTCGGTGCTTTTCACGAGGTAGTCGCGCGCCCCGCTTTTCATCATCTCGACCGCCACCCGCTCGTCGCCTTGTCCGGTAATGATTAAGAAAGGCGCCAAATGGTGCAGGTCCGAGAGCTGGCTAATGAGTTGCGGCGCTTCAAGGTCCTCCAACTTTAAATCCAGCAGAAGCAAATCCGCATGGTTTGCCCGAAGCCAGGCAATGGCTTCCGCGCCCGAAGAAGCCGTGGCCACCGCGTACCCCTCCCTTTCCAAAGCCTTGGCCGTGAGCCGCAAGAGCCCTCGATCATCATCGACCACGAGAAGACTCGCGGTTGGTGGCTTCTCGCTCATGCTCCCGTCAGGTCCGCACCTCGGGCACTTGCACGAGCGCGATGAACAAGCCCACTTGCTTGATCGCTTCCGCGAACTTTTCGTAATCGACTGGTTTGACCACGTAATTGCTGCAACCCACCGCGTGGCAATTCTCCACTTCCCGGGGGTCATCCGTCGTCGTGAGCATGATCACCGGAATCTTTCTTAATTCCGGATCAGCTTTGATTTGGCGCAGGACTTCCACCCCGTCGATTTTAGGCATGCGAATATCCAGCAAAAGGAGGTAAGAGGCCTCTTTGGCGCGCCGGCGCGGGCCGCCGCCAAAGAGGAAATCCAAAATGGCCTGCCCGTTGTCAAAGTGTTCTATGCGGTTGTGCAGACCCGCGCGCTGCAGGTTTTTCTCGATCAACCGCACATGTCCGAGGTCATCATCGGCAATCAATACAACTATTTCTTTGGCCATGCACCTCTATTTACGCCTTAACTTGCTGGCAAAGAAACAAAAAAAACGCTGCCTTCTCCAGCTTTTGACTCCACCCAAATCTTGCCGTCCTGCCGTTCCAGGATCTTCTGGGCGATCGTCAGACCTAATCCTTCCCCCTCGGATGAAGAAGGGTTCAGGCGGTGGAAAATCTCAAAAACCTTGGCCTGGTGCTGTGGAGCGATGCCGATGCCGTTGTCCTTCACCGAGTAGAGGGAACGGTCACGGACAACGCTGCCGGAAATCTCGATCCGGCCGGGACGGTCCGGATGGCGATACTTGATCGCGTTATCAATCAGGTTGGAAAACACCTGGTTGACCTGGGTGGCATCGCCCCGGCAGCCCGGCAATGGCTGGACCTCGAGCGTCGTACCAGCCTCCTTGAGCTGGAATTCAACCGTTTGCGCGATCTCGGCCAGCATCGCGGTCATATCCAGGGGGACAATCGTCAGGGCCGCCCGGCCCAGCCGGGAAAAGCGGAGGAATCCTGTCAATAACGTGTCTATCTTGGCCACGCCGGCCTGGATGAAATCCATCGCTTCGGGCACATCCTGGCCCAGAATCGCTTTCAATTCTTTTTGGGCGTTTTCCGAATGATCGCCGCTTTCGATCAACTGCCGGATGCGGTCACAATCGCGTTTCAATTCCTTGGTGAAGCCCTGGATGTTGACCAGAGGCGAACGCAAATCGTGCGACGCCACATAAACGACGGTTTCCAGCTCCTTGTTTTTCTCCGCCAGGCTTTGGGCCAATTCCGCCAGCCTGGCTTCATCGTGTTTGCGCTCGGTAATATCGGTGCGGATGGCGATATACTGCGTCGGCTTCCCCGCCGCATTCAAAAAAGGAAAGATCGTGGTATCCACCCAGTAATAACTGCCATCCTTGGCGCGATTGCGGATTTCGCCCTTCCATACTTTGCCTTGGGCAATCGTCGTCCACAGGTCGCGGAAGAACTCCTTGGGGTGGAACTTGGAATTAATGATGCGATGGTCCTGCCCCAGCAATTCCTCGCGGGAATACCGGGAGATTTCGCAGAATTTATCGTTGACGTAGGTGATCCGGCCCCGCGGATCCGTGATGGCCACAATGGAGTGGGCATCCAGCGCCAGCTTCAGGTCTCGCAGTTCGTTCGTCAATGCCTTGAGCATGAGCCCATTTTGAGGGAATGCAGGTGGCCAGACACGTCAAAAAACGCAAACGGCCAGAAGAATTTCAACTCGGGCTCAACTGCTTGCGGTAATCCGTCGGCGACTGCCCGGTGATTTTCTTGAAAACGCGGTTAAAATGGGTCAGCGACTGGAAACCGACATCGTAAGCGATTTCGCTCACCCGCAGGTTGGGATTCAGCAAAAGATTGCGGGCTTTCTCCACCCGCACTCGCGAGACATACTCGGTGAAGTTCAACCCGGTGGCTTTCTTGAACATCTTGCAAAAGTGAAAAGTGCTGGTATTGACCGCTTTGGCCACCTGCCCCAAAGACAGGTCTTCGGCCTGGTTCTCCACAATGAACTCCTTGGCCCGGCGGATGACCGGCGATTCCGTGTTTTCCCGGCGCACCACGATCTGGTTGCTGACCACCGAGATATGCTCGGCGAAAATGCTCAGGAGTTTCACCATGGCATCGTATTGTTTGGACGAAAGCACCTTGGTGCCAAAATAGGCGTTTTGCAGGTTCTCCCGGCTCATTTGCAGGCCCCATTCCGCGATCAGCTTGGCCGTCCGTTCAATCTGGGATGGGCTGGCCTTCTTCTTCATCACCTGGCCTGTTTGCAGGAAACCGATCAATTGTTCCCCCAAACGAACCGGCACCGCCGTATCCACCAGGCCCAACTGGCAGGTCACGGTCGCGGGTTCAAATCGGGCGCTGTCGGAAAGCTGTTGCTGCATTTGCAGGCAGGAAGCGCACGATTTGCTCTTTTCCGCCAGCATGGCGCAGAGGGGATTTTCGTGCCGCTTGCCGTGATGGGGCAACTGCCAGGATTCCACCGGGCGCAGCGAGACGGGCAAACCGGTGGTTTCGCTAAAAGCCTTCTCGTAATCCTGGAAGATTTTCGAGTTGATCAGGCTCTCAATCAGTTCCTTATTGTCGTGTCGGGTCATTGGCTTCTCCAGACCTGGCTGCGCAAAATTTGTTATCATGTGAGCAAATTAGCACCATGTTTGGGCACCGGACAATTAGGAGACACGCCAAACGCGCTTTGGGAAACCCAACTAGATCGTCTAAGGAAATTCCTTAGAGAACGGGAGCGTGGGATCGCTCAGAAAACTTCCGCTTTTAGCCCCGTTTCCACCTTGATGCGGTGGGAAATGCGCGAGAGCTTTTTGAGGGGCATGTGCCCGCAATCCGGATGCGCCACCGGCCGGGTGGCCGAGTAGATCTGCACGAGCGAGATTCTCGCCCCGGCATTTTTTAGGTCTCGCAGGCGCAAAATATACTCATCAATTTCCGCGGCGGGCGGTTCCTCCTCCAGGACCAGCGGGAACAGGCTTTGGATGACAATCGGGCGCTGCCGGGCGACCAGCAAAATGTTGGAAATGATCTTCTCCAGCGGCACCTGGCTGCGGTTGACGCGCTCCATGTAATCCTGCCCCCCCGCGTCCAACTTGATCCAGATTTCATCGTCACCCGTAAAGTACTGCAGGCTGTCCTGCACCTGGCGCAAATCCAGGCCGCTGCCATTGGTCATGAGCGCCATCTTGAAAAACGCATGGGGATTGCGCGCCCGCACATGCACCACCACCTGAACGGCTTCCGCGAAATTCGGGCAAAGCGTCGGTTCGCCGTCGCCGCTGAAGGCCACATGCCGCAGTTGCAGCAACTCCTCGCTCAAGCCTCGATAAGCCAGGTGCTCCCGTATCTTGCCGGAACGCACCAGCCAGAGGGTTTTTTCCAACTCCTCGGCCATCACCGAGGTGACCAATTCCTTCTCCGTGGGAGGCAGAAGCCGGTTGACCTCGCAATAGCGGCAGTCAAAATTACAAAACTTGTCTGGGTTCATGTTGATGCCAATGGCCAGGCCGCGGGCCCGGGCCGACATCACGGTATAGACAAAACGATTATCAAGAAAATTCCGCGGGCAGTGAAACGGCGTGCCGGTCAAGCCTGCGCGGGACTTGTCTAGACCCTCAATGACAGACTCAGCTCTGGACATCTTCGGCTCCTTTCCCCATTCAAGATTTTTTCCATACTTTCGTGTTCACGTTACATCCCCCCAAGGCCGCAAGGCTTCTCGCTCTTTGGCAAATACCGACCATCTTTTGCACCCCCCTCTGCCAAGTTAGACTTGCTCTCTGGCCCAAAACGTCCCGGCCAGCACCACTAGGACTCAATCGAAAAACCCCCTATGGCGGCCTCGGAGACCTGAAGGTCGCAGCGACCAGGAAAGGCTCATCGAAGGCGCGGAGCGCGGCCAACTGCGGTGACTGGTGATGTGCGTCATCACCGTAGTCGGCGGGCAGCACTATGCCTTTGTCAAAGCTTCTGGAGAAGCTTCTGCCACGATTGCCTGTGGCGCGGCTGCGTGTTCCACGTGTCGAGGTTTTCACCGACTTTTTTGAGAAAAGTGATTCTGATTGCCTCGCCCCCTATCGCGAGGACGCTCCCGGCGAGGTCAAAGAAGTCAAAGATGTAGAGGTTTTGGCCCGCCGTGAAAGCCCGGCTGATCCGGTCATCGAGCGCTGCTTGTTCGTCCGCTCGAATTCCTTTACCCGTAAAGAGTATTTCCGTAATCTGGCGCTGTCGCGACTTGTAGAGCGTGCCTTCAACATCGGCGAGGGTCACGGTCCTATCCTTTACTTCGACAGCGAGGATGAGCTTCCCATTCTTGTCGAGACACTCAAGGTCCGCGGCTTGGCCGGTCGCCTCGTCACTCGCGTTGACGCGGGCGCGATTGACTTGGGCGAAGATACCGAAGTGAACACCAATCGCGTCGAAAAGAGCGCCCGCAAGCGCTTGCGCACGGTCTCCTCCCGACTTCTCTTCCAGGAACTCAGCACAGATGCTGAGGGTGAGTTTCAAGCTAACACGCGGCGGGACCGGATATGAGAATTTCAGGCTCTGCTGACGCCGGAACATTTCGAGCAGGACTTGGCGAAATAAGGCTGTTGTGAATAGAGGGTCCGCTTGCCGTTCGACTTTGGACAAAAGCTCAACCAATCGGTCCCAGCCAGGCACGTCCTTCTTGCTCTGGTCGTCGCGCAGCATTTTTGGGATTCGCATCGGATTGCCGACGTACGGGTCCTCTGAGGTCCCTAGTATATTCTCTTGGCGCTTGTTGAAGGTCGCCACAACTTTTCTGGCGAAGCTGCGGGCATCCCAGCCCGTTGTGTCGCCAGGATAGCTTTTCTGAAGGCGAAGGCAGTCGAGCGCGGGGTTCACCATTTTTCCGAGGAGTTGGGTGGGAAGGCAAAACCTGTAGGAAACAAGCGCGTGGTTTATCGAATCATGGATTGAGTCGCAAATTGCCTTATCTTCAACATACTCCCGGTCAGGCTTCGCTGCGGATTCTCTGGTGACAGCTTGCCAGTGCTCTACCAGGAGCTTCGTGGCGGATTCCACATCTAGACCGTCCTTGCGCTTACTTTTTGCAGCCATTACGGTTGGCCTTCTCCAGAGATCGGCGGTCGAGAAGGCATGGATTCCCAATGGCATCCACCGTTTTTGAAAAAGGGGCGGCGGCCAGGTCGTAATTGGTCCAGAGCGATTCCGTGCGCTCCCTCTTGGATGAATTGCAAAGGCGCGTGTCGGCATCAACGCGATGCCAGCCTGCGTAGAGTCGGTCCGTGAGCGCGCAGCGATACCCTGAGAGCGCAACCGCTCCACGGACTGTGTGCAGGACCCTCGCGAGTCGCTCGTGCTCGGCATCTGTCATTTCGTAGCCGTAGGCTTTGGAATCGTTGCGAGCCTCGTGAGGGTAAGGCGGGTCGCAGTAAAAGAGAGTGTCGGGAGAGTCGTAGCGGAGAATGATTTCGTGGGCGGGTGCGTTCTCGATCTGAACACGTTGAAGCCGCTGCACGATTTCCGGGAGACCCTCCACGCTTCCAAGCCAGCGTGAGACCGCTCCCGCCATCTCGGCTCTCGAGGTCAGAACGCAGTGCGCCCAGCGGCCCTCCGAGCTTGTCTGCGCCAAGCCCGTGCGGGTTTGCCGAGCGCGGACGAAAAAGCGCCTCGCGCGCTCAAGGCTGGTAATTCCTGCCGCCGGTGTGAGCGCTCTCACAAGCTCGGCGCGAGAGAAGGGAGTGAGGCCGATGAGCCGGACCAAGTCCTCGCCATGGTCGCGCAGGCACTGGAAGAAGTTCACAACCTCCCCGTCCAAATCGTTGTACGTTTCCACCTGCGCTGGCGGGCGATTTATCAGGACTGCGGCCGATCCCCCGAAAACTTCGCAATAGTGGATGAAGTTAGTGGGCAAAAGAGGGAGAATGAAATCAAGGTGAGAGAACTTGCCGCCGTAGTAGCCAAAGGCGATCATTTTGCTGCGGCGTTCACTGGCCCGGCCGATAAGCCGGCGGTTCGAGGGAATCTTGTAGCGGATTTCGACCTTACGCTCCGCCTCGGAACCGTTACTGTCCCGACGTCCCGGTGGGTATTTTGCTGTGCTGCTCATCACTGTTGCGCTTAAAAGATTGCTGGGGATTTCGCCTGAAAGCAAGGTCGGAAATACGCAATGGCCAACGATCTCAATTGGGGACCAGTTCAAGAGCGTCAGGCGCGCCAGGCGGCAAGGAACAGAAAACGACAGGCCATCGCGGGTCGTTTCCGAAAGGGTGGCCGCAGGCCGGTAGGGCGCGCCTTTTCTGCCGGGCAACTCGTTGCGAGTTAAAGGTTTTAACACTTTTTGCGGGACATCCTGGGGAAAGTTTTTTAAGGTCCCGGCATGGCAAAGAGCAAATGTCGGTTCCGT
>JBKQWF010000227.1:0-41112 GCA_052139695.1 Limisphaerales bacterium | reverse complement strand
TTCCAAATGGGACCCGCCCTCCTGCGAGAATATCGCGCCCAGCACCCTGCACGAACGGGTCCGGCGGTGCTGGCGAGACAATCGTCAACCCAAAAACCCCCGCCCAAAAACTAGTGGCATTGACCGGGACGCCCGCGATCCCCTTGACTAAAGACTCGCGCGACAAGTGTTCCGAGATTTACCGCGCGGAAAAGGTGTAAATGGTTGTGCTGACGAACTTTTCGCCCGGCCTCAACACAATGGAAGGAAAACTCGGATGATGAATGGAGTCGGGGTAATGCTGCGTTTCCAGGCAGAACGCGTGGGGACCGCCGGTGTAGAATTGCACTCCAGGCTGGGTGGTGCGCAATTCCATGGTGCGCCCGCTCCGCGGGTCGCGCACCCTGGCCGCCAGCACGAGGGTACGGCCGCCGCCGTTGATGACATAGTTATGGTCATAGACGCCCGGTCTCGGCGTGAGCTGGCCGGCGCGCGAGCCGATCAGCGCCGGCACAGTGAAATCCAGCGGCGTGCCGCTGACGCTGGCGATTTCGCCCGTCGGAATTAATTGATCATCGGCCACCGTGTAATGATCCGCAGCCAGCCACAATTCATGCCCCGCCACATCGCCTGAGCCGGCCAGATTATAATAGGCATGACTGGTCAAGTTCACCAACGTCGGTTTGTCCGTGGTGGCTTCGTAGTCCAGGCGCAGTTCATTGTTATCGGTCACGGTGTAGGTCACGCTGGCGGTCAGGTTTCCGGGGTAGCCTTCTTCGCCGTCTTTGCTCAAGTAAGTAAAGCGTACCGAAGCGGAGTGCTCCGCGGCGGGAAGCGGCTGTGCGTCCCACACCACCGAGCCAAAGCCTTTGATCCCGCCATGAATGTGATGAGGCGGGATGTTGGCGGCGAGTCTATATTCCATTCCATCGAGGGTAAAGCGGGCGTTGGCAATGCGGTTGGCCACACGGCCAATGACTGCGGCTGGAGTGCCAAACCCATGCAAATACTCGTCAAAAGTACGGGCTCCCAAGACGATATTGGTCAATGCCCCGTTGCGGTCGGGGACTTCCACTTCATTCAGGATCGCGCCATAGCTCATGACGCGGACCATCATCCCGCGAGCATTTCGCAAGGTGAATTGTTTCACCACCGCGCCATCGGGCGTTTTGCCAAATTCGCGTTCCTCCAATCGCGCCAACGGTTGGGCGGGCGCGGCAAACGCGATGGCGACGGAAGAGAGCAGCAAACAGGTGAAAAAGAATTTGTATCGGCGCATGGAGAGATTTCGATTTTGATGAGGATAAATACGATGACGTTCGCGGCAAGGAATATTTGGAGCCAGCGTTAAAAGCGGGGACCGCGACCTCTCGGTCGCTTCAGTCGGCGTCCCGCCGACTGAAGTAGGACACAAAACCACTCCCACTTCAGGAATCCCCTCGCGGCGCTGATGCCTTCGGCGGGACGCCGAAGGCGGCGGGCGAGACGCCCGCGCTCCCCAATCCATCTGGCAGGGGTCGCCTCGCCGAGGCGACCACTCCCAGTGTGGACGGCTCGGCGAGCCGTCCCTACCTTTCGGGGCTCCCACATTACGCGTTGCCATGCCATGCGGTTGCGTTAGCTTTCCGCGATGGACACAGCGATCACCAAAATCACTTCCGCCCGGGTCCCGGAACTGCTCAGGCTCGTCCGCGAACTGGCCAAGTTCGAACGGCTCGAGCACGAAGTGGAAGCGACCGCCCGGTCACTGCGGGATTCCTTTTTTTCTCCCCAGCCGGCCGCGGGCGCTTTGCTGGCCGACTGCGACGGCAAACTAGCCGGCTACGCCATTTATTTTTTCACTTTTTCCAGCTTTGTGGGACGAGCCGGGATTTGGCTGGATGACGTCTATGTGCGCCCAAAGTATCGCCGGCAGGGCGTTGGCCGCGCTCTGATTCAGGCGGTCGCCCAAATCGGCGTGGAACGGAACTGCGGCAGATATGAATGGACGGCTTTGAATTGGAACACGAAGGCCTTGGACTTCTATGATTCCCTGGGCGCGCGCGTGATGGACGACTGGCTTCTGCTTCGCCTGGACGCCGCTGGCCTGCGACGTGTGGCCGCTCTTTCGGCCGCGGGAAATGGCGTGCAAAAAAGCTCCCAGCCGACGGGCCGCAAGATGCAACGTCCGAGGCGAAAGCCCCGTTAATCCGCGATGCCCATTCGCCGATTTCCATCATTGTCAGACAAATTTCGTTTCGCCGGGGCGGGCCATAGGTTTGACAGGAATGGGCACATCCCAGGTAATATTTTCGGGCACCAAGGTCTCCTGCGAATTGAGCGCCCGTTCCCACGTGATTTCCTGGCCGGTATAAGCGGCCATCCGGCCCATAATCGCGACCATCGTGCTGGTGCAGAGGCGCACGCCATTATTGATGGGCTTGCCGGCGCGAATAGAGGCGAACATTTCGTTATGTTCGATCTGGTACATGTCCGGACGCAGACCTTTGTATTGCCATTTGTTTTCCCCCTTGATGAAGGGCATTCCCGAAAAGCCCACTTCCCGCGCCTCGCCTTTTGTTCCGTAAAAGGTCGCGGTGTTGTCATTAGAACATCCGGACTGTTGGCGGCAGCCGAGAAAACCGCGGGCGCCGCCCTCGTATTCATAATTGACCTCAAAATGGTCAAATATATTGCCGCCTTCCGCCGGAATCTGCCGGCCGCCCACCGCCACCGCCTTGAGCGGCGGGACATCTTTCATCGCCCAGCACATCCAATCCGCCGCGTGGACCGCTTGTTCCACCAGGCTGTCGCCGCACAGCCAACCGAAGTTGTACCAATTGTGCAGTTGCCACTCCAGGTCGCCCATGGAAGTCGTCCGTTCACTCGCGGGCGGCATGGGTTTGACCGGGCCGGTATAATAAGTGCCGTAAATCACCCGGATATCGCCAATCTCTCCGCCCAAAATCCGCTCAAAGAGGGCCCGTTCCGCCAAATTGTAGCGCCAGCAAAAGCCCGCCACCAAGGCCAGGTTCTTCTGTTTGGCCTGCTCCGCCGATTCCAGCGCGGAGCGCACTCCGGGCGCGTCCGTCGCCACCGGCTTTTCGCAAAAAATGTGTTTGCCCGCCGCCACCGCCGCTTTCAAATGGCGCGGGCGGAATCCGGGCGGCGTCGCCAGGACGACCACATCGACCCCGCTGTCGATCACCTTCTGGAACGCATCCAGCCCGACAAAACAATGGTCCGGCTCGACCTTGACCTTGTTCGGCAGTTCGTGCCGCAAGGAATCCAGGCTGGATTGCAGTTTGTCCCCGAAAACGTCCGCCATCGCTGTCAAGATGACATGTTCGTCCGCCTTGAGGGCCTGGCTGGCCGCGCCGGTGCCGCGACCGCCGCAGCCAATCAAGCCGACCTTGAGAGTATCGCTGCTTTTCGCGGCGGAAGCGCGCTGGGAAAGGAAGGCGGGCGCCATGAGCGCGCCACCAACTAAGGCGGATGTTTTTATAAACTGCCGGCGAGTAGGTGAAGCATTATTTGTCATGCCCAAAGAAGATCATCTTTTGCCTAAAAAGGCAACGCCCAGTTCGGGGCACAAGAACGTTTGCTCAGCCTCCCGTCAGATACGGATGCCGCAGCAAAGAAGCCCGCTGAAGACACGGGACGTCAGAGATGTCCTCGTTTCGACTGTTGTGTTTTTGAGAGTTTTTCAATAGTTTTTGCTCACGCTGGTCAGAAATCGCCAGCCCATCCGTGAATTGAAAAGTCATTTTAAATGTAACACGTTGATTAAAAAGGACTAAGAAAAAACCAGACCAGTGCGGCACAGTTTTTGCAATGACGCCGCCTATCGCGCAGAGGGGTGAACTGACTTCACCCCTTTAACAAAAACGTTCAGCCAAAAGAAAAAAACACAAACAAATCACATGAGGAACACAAAATCAAACAGGACAACACTCAGGTTGGCAGCCTCGGGACTCATCAGTCTCTCGCCGGCGCTTCTGGCTCAGACCCCGGCGCCCGCGGACACGAACGCGCCCGCGGTTGCGCCCAACCCGGTGACCGTTCCCCTGCTGACAGCGTTGTCAGCGACCACCATCAGCGGTTATGTCGATACGTCCGCCGTGTGGAACCCCGGCACAGGAAACGCGAACCCGGCGCCCTATGCCTTCAACGCAGGAAAACAAGACGGATTCAACCTGAATTCCGTCGATATTAAAATCAGCAAGGTCCAGGACGAGACGGGCTGGAGCGCTGGTTATACCGCCGAGTTGAGCTATGGCCCGGACGCCCAGTCTATTGATGGCGGGGCTTATCCTATTCGCCAGGCTTATGTGGCATTGCACATGCCGGTAGGAAACGGCATAGACTGGCAATTGGGCCGTTGGGACAACCTGCTCGGGTACGAAGTGAGTGATTCAGTCAAAAACCCGAATTACACCCGTTCGTACGGCTACTCATTCGAACCTACCGAACATACTGGCCTGCTTGGCTCGTACAAGGTGTGTGACGCCGTTAACCTTCAGGCAGGCGTTGCGGATACCATCAACACCTTGGGGCTGAATTCTCGCACTGACCCTGGCAGCGCGGTCATCGAAAGCAAAAAGTCTGTGGTGAGTTTAGTGACCATTACTGCTCCCACGAATTGGGGATCCTTTGGTGGTTCAGCTCTTTATGTCGGCTTTGACTACGGCGAAGGCAATAGTGGCGGCGTTAACAGCGTCAACTCCTCAACGGGCCATGACCGCCAGGAGATGTATATTGGCGCGACGATCAATACACCGGTCAAAGACCTGACCTTTGGCGCTGCTTGGGATTGGATTCATCATTTCGATGTGGTCAACGGCCTTGGCTCGACCATTGATACCCGGTACGTGGATGCGGTTTCGGCATATGGGTCGTACAAGTTGACCGACAAGCTGACTCTCAACGGTCGCGCCGAGTACGCCAACGGCCCTGGATTGACCGGCTTGCTCTTCGCTGCCGACGGGGAGGCGCCGGGGAGTGGAGGATCGGGGAACGACTTCAACAAAGTCATCGCACTGACTGGAACCTTGCAGTACGACTTATGGGCCAATGTCATCAGCCGAGTTGAAGTCCGCTGGGATCACGCCGCCGATGGATCGGCTCCCTTTGGAGGCACGGTCGTCGGGACAGGCGCCAAGGTGAACGAAGTCATGCTCGCGGCCAATGTGATCTACAAGTTCTAATTGGGGAGAAATCGACTCCAGCCCCTTCCGAGACAGGGAGGGGCGCTTGCTTACGAAAATTAGGGTGCCGGGGTGTTCCCCTGCGATTGGCTGGCCAAGTGCATTGAGCCATCTTATCCCAACCCGGCACCCTTTTTCTTGCAGTTCAACTGTTTCGGCAAAACCCTTCACGAGAGTCCGTTCAAGGCCAGTGAGGAGCCAAATCCGGCAGGGCGATGCTAGATCCACGCCATCCCGCTGCGGTTGATGGCGTCCAGGATCTTGAATCAATCGTCCAACAACTGGCCAATTTTACACCCTTTTTATGCGGCTTGCTTTTGTTTTTACTACACATCGGGATCAAGCAACTTCATGTTTGTTACATGAAAGAAATTCCAGCCGCGCCGGACTGCGCAAATGCCGCGTGCATCCACACGCCTCGAATGACGCCCCGCAAGGCCATGAAAGACGCCAAATGAAACCCAATCCGATCGCCTTGCTTATTGATGCGGAGCGTCCGATCCGGAGACTGCTGCGCGCGGTCTTGGAACCGCACCATTACAGAGTCTATGAAGCGGAGAGTGGCCAGACTGGGATCAAAGAAGCAGTGGGGCGGCGACCGGATGTGATCATTCTCGACCTTGCCTTGCCGGACATAGACGGTCTGGCCGTGCTATTGCAATTGCGCGAATCGAACCGGGCTCCTGTCCTGATTCTGTCGGCCGAGGATGACGAGAAAACCAAGGTGGCGGCGCTTGACAGCGGAGCCAATGATTACATGACCAAACCTTTCGGTGCCGCCGAATTGCTGGCGCGTCTCCGCGTCCTCCAGCGCGCGACTCCGGGCGAATCGGGCGGGCCGCTGTTTATGAACGGCGACTTGGAGGTGGATGTTATGTCCCATCGGGCTGCCATTCGGGGGCGCAAACTGGATCTTACCCCGACCGAAGAGGCCGTGCTTTATATACTCACCCGGCATGCCGGAAAACTGGTCACATGCAGACATCTGCTCCGGTGCGTCTGGGGAAGCGACTCGGAGGATAGGCTCCACGATCTGCACGTCTATATCCACAGTCTCCGCCGGAAGGTGCATGGAGCCGGCAACGAAAGCGTGATCCAAACCGAAGGCGGCGCAGGCTATCGTCTCCTGCTTCCGATAGATTGCCATTGCGCGCCCGCCCAATCAGTCTCGCCCAAAATGATCAGCGCCGCGGCCTGAGCCGGTTCCCGCTGAACGAGCTTTATAAGCTGCGGTTCTGATATTCTTTCCACTTTTCCAACGCTCACCGGGTGGTTTCGGGGAGTCAGATAGCTTCAAAATCATTAGCAGGATCCGGCCTGCTAGCAGGCGATGGGAGCCATGGAGGATGCCAACGGCTGCAATCTTGCCGCACAAGCGTCAATACGAATGAAGATCGGCCGAGCGCGTTAATGGAATTTTGATATTTCTCTGGATTCTTTGAGTTTCTTTGTAACCACCAGTGGTGAAATGTAAACATCCTGCCCACGGAGAACCCCGCCTTCGCTCTGTTTGTGATTGAAACAAATGCGAAAAATCTGCCGCGTCCTAGCTGATTGTAACGCGTCCAGCCAGCTGGCACGGCATGTGCAACGAGTTCGCCGCAATGGAACTGACATTTAGCGAATAGAATTATGACAACAATTGAAATTATCCAGGTCGCGCTCTTTTTTGGATTGGGCATCGCACTAACGCCGCCGGTAGGGCGCTTCATGTATAAGGTCTATGCGGGCGAGAGAACCTTTCTCCACGGAATTCTTGGGCCCGGCGAGAAACTGATTTACCGGCTGAGCGGGATTGATCCGGCCGAGGAGATGACTTGGTTGAAGTACTTCTGGGCGGTGCTGATGTTCGCCACGGTGGGCTTCGCCGCCGACATGGCGATTTTCATGACCCAGAAATGGCTGCCGCTGAATCCGCAAGGCCTGGACAACTGCTCGTGGCATCTGGCCTTCATGCAGGCCTGGAGTTTCACCTGCAACGCGGACTGGCAGTCTTACGCGGGCGAAACGACCATGAGTTATTTTTCGCAAATCTTCGCCATCATGGTGCATCAGTTTCTCAGCGGCGCGGCGGGATTGGCGGTTTTGGTGGCGGTGGGGCGGGCGCTGAAACGGGCTTCCATCAAAACCATCGGCAATTTCTGGACCGACCTGACCCGTGGCATGCTTTATTTCGTCATGCCCTTGTCCGCGCTTTGGGCCATTCCGCTCATGTGGCAGGGTGTTCCGCAGACGTTCAAGCCCTATCAAACGGCCCAACTGATTGAATCGTACACCGCCCAGGCGCAGAAGACCGATGACAAGGGCAATAATGTGACGACCAACATCCAGTTGGTGGTCCAGGCTCCAAAACTGGACGCAAAAGGCCAACCGGTGATGGCCAACGGGGTTGCCGTCATGGTGGATGTCCCGCAGGTGGACGCGAAAGGCGCGCCCATCATGACGAACGCGCCGGTCATGGTGGATGTGAAAGTGGCCACCCAGCCCATTCCGCTCGGGGGCGTGGCGGCGTTTGAAGCGATTAAGCAGCTTTTCACCAACGGCGGCGGCTGGTACAACGTGAACAGCGCTCATCCGTTTGAGAATCCGACCCCATTCGCGAACTTCTGGGAAATGCTGGCGATCATTATCGTGCCGATGGCGCAGGTTTACATGTTCGGCTTGCTGGTCGGCAACAAGAAACACGCCTGGTGTTTGTTCTACGTCATGCTGGCCATGTATGTATTCTCCTTCGGAGTCGCGTGGTATTGCGAAACGCGGCCCAATCCGGTGATGGCGTCCGCGATGCCGAACATGGAAGGCAAGGAACAACGGATCGGAGTCATGAACAGTGTCTTATGGGGATCCTCCTGCACCGCGATTGACAACGGGTCGGTCAATTCGATGCACGATAGCTGGATGCCGCTAGCCGGCATGATGCCGCTGTGGAACATCCTGATTGGCGAGATTATGTTCGGCGGCATCGGCTGCGGCATGTATTGCATGTTGTGCCATGTGCTTATCGCGGTGTTTATTGCCGGTCTGATGATCGGCCGAACGCCCGAGTATCTGGGCAAGAAACTTGACGCCTGGTGCGCGACATGGGCGGTCCTGGGCGTTTTGATTCCAAACGCAGCGTGTCTGATTCCAACGGCTCTGGCGGTCATGCTGCCGCAAGGCCTGTCCAGCATGGCCAACGGCGGCCCGCACGGATTGACCGAGGTTCTTTACTGCTTTGGCGAGGCGGCAAACAACAATGGCAGTGCGTTCGCCGGCCTCAATGCCAATACCCCCTTCTACAATATCGGCGCCGGGATTGTCATCTGGATCGGACGATTCATCCCTATAATTGCCGCGCTGGCGATTGCCGGAAGGCTGGCCTCCAAGAAGACCGTGGAACCATCAGCAGGCACGCTGCCCACCCACGGATGGACCTTCGGCCTCACCTTGACTGGAGTCATCATCATAGTCGCCGCGCTGACGTTCTTCCCGGTGCTTTGCCTGGGACCCATAGTCGAGCACGGGTTGATGCTGGCGGGGCGAATGTTCTAAACAAGCCAAGCTTTTCTAATACAATAATATGAGCACAAAAGTTGAATTCAAATACTCGGAATTGCTCCGGCAGGCGGTGATTGATGCCTTCAAAAAACTGCATCCGCGCGACGAAATCAAGAACCTGGTCATGTTCGTCGTGTGGCTTGGCTCCATCTGGACGACCATCATTCTCTTCCTGCCCGGTCAGTTCAATCTGTTCAACGTCCAGATATGTTTCTGGCTCTGGTTCACCTGCTTGTTCGCGAATTTCGCGGAGGCGATGGCGGAAGGCCGGGGCAAGGCTCACGCCGACGCTCTTAAAAAAATGCGCACGAAGACCATGGCCCGCATGTTGGTCAACGGAAAAGTGACCCAGATCTCCAGTTCCGATTTAAAATTGGGCAACTTGTTTGTGTGCGAAGCCGGAGAACTGATACCCGCCGACGGTGAAATCATTGAGGGTATCGCCACCGTGGATGAAGCGGCGATTACGGGCGAGTCTGCGCCGGTGGTGCGTGAAAGCGGCGGGGATCGGAGCGCCGTGACCGGGGGGACACGGGTGCTGAGCGATCGGATTGTCGTGCGGGTCACCGCCGAAGCCGGCAGTTCTTTCCTCGACCGGATGATTGAGATGATTGAAGGCGCGCGCCGGCAGAAAACTCCCAACGAAATCGCGCTGAATATCGTGTTAGTCAGCCTGACGGCGCTTTTCATCGTGGTCGTGTTTGTGCTGCCGCCCTACGCCCACTACAACGAGGCTCAGGCCGGACAAAAGGATGTCGTGCTGACTTCCATTCCCGTGCTGCTGGCACTGATCGTTTGCTTGATTCCAACAACCATCGGCGGCTTGTTGAGTGCCATCGGCATTGCCGGCATCGACCGCCTCATGCGCCGCAATGTCCTGGCCACCAGCGGGCGGGCTGTAGAAGCCGCAGGCGATGTGGATGTCCTTCTGCTCGACAAAACCGGCACCATCACCCTGGGCAACCGCCAGGCCACCGAATTCATTCCCGCTCCGGGTGTCAAGATCGAGGATCTGGCCGAAGCCGCCCAACTCGCCTCCCTGGCTGACGAAACTCCGGAAGGCCGCTCCATCGCGGTTTTGGCCAAGGAAAAATACGGCCTGCGGGGGCGCGAGGTCGGCGATCATTTTGCCACGTTCGTTCCCTTCACCGCGCAAACCCGCATGAGCGGCGTTGACCTCTACGCTGAGGCGCAAGTAGTTTGCTCTCCCTCCCTCAAACCCAAAGGTGAACCGGTTCTCGCCGGGCGTTCGTTATCGTTGCCCTCTCCGGCGACCATCGGCAGGGTGGCGGAGGGGTCCCCACCCATTCGCTCCATTCGCAAGGGCGCGGCGGAGTCAATCGCCCGCTATGTCAACTTAAATGGCGGCCGGGTCCACAAGAGTGTCATGGATCAGGTTGACGAAATCTCCCGGCAGGGCGCAACGCCCCTGCTCGTGGCCGACGGCGGCAAGGCCCTCGGCATTATTCATCTCAAGGACATCGTCAAGGGCGGCATCAAGGAACGCTTCGCCCAGCTCCGCAAAATGGGCATCAAGACCATTATGGTCACAGGCGACAACAACCTCACGGCCGCGGCCATCGCCGCCGAGGCGGGCGTGGATGACTTCATCTCCCAAGCCAAGCCCGAAGATAAGCTGGCCCGCATCCGCAAAGAGCAGGAGGGTGGCAAATTGATTGCGATGATCGGCGACGGCACTAACGACGCTCCCGCGCTCGCCCAGGCCGACGTCGGAGTGGCGATGAACACCGGCACCCAGGCCGCGCGCGAAGCCGGCAACATGGTGGATCTTGACAGCAACCCGACCAAGCTCATCGAAGTCGTCGAAATCGGCAAACAATTGCTGATGACCCGCGGCGCGCTGACCACGTTTAGCATTGCCAACGACGTGTCAAAATACTTCGCGATCCTGCCCGCGATGTTCGGACTGCTCTACGCCACCACCGCCGGCGGTCGCGGACCGCTGGACAAACTGAACATCATGTACCTGCACTCCCCGCAAAGCGCGATCCTGTCGGCAGTCATTTTCAACGCCTTGATCATCGTGGCGCTGATTCCCCTGGCCTTGAAGGGCGTGAAATACCGTCCGCTCGGCGCCGCGGTGATCCTGCGCAACAACATGCTGGTTTACGGCGTTGGCGGCATCATCGTGCCGTTCATATTCATCAAATTGATAGACGTGCTATTGGTGGCAGTCCACTTGGCCCCCTGATATCGATAGTGTAAAGAATTACAAACAAGGAACAACTATGATTAAACTCATCACCCAAGCAGTAAGACAGACCATCTTGTGGAGTATCGTGGCCGGAGTAATTTATACCGTAGTCATGACGGTCGTCGCGCAGCTCGCATTTCCCAAGCAGGCCAACGGAAGCCTGGTGGAACGGGACGGCAAACTTATAGGCTCCGCCTTGTTGGCACAGCAGTTCCAAGGCAGCAATTACTTCTGGCCGCGGCCATCGGCCTGCGGCTACGGCACGGGGCCGACGGGAATTGCGGCGTCCAGCGGCAGCAACCTGGGACCGACCAGCGGGGCCTTGCACACGAATGTCGCGAATAACATCGCGGCTTTCATAAGCGGAAACAATCTGCCGACGAACACGTTCGTCCCGGCCGATATGATCTTCGCCTCCGCCAGCGGCCTTGATCCCCATATCAGCCCCGAAGCCGCGCATCTTCAAATCTCCCGCGTCGCCGCTTCCCGTGGTTTGAGCGCGGACAAGGTGAAAGATCTGGTGGAGCAATACGTCGAACCGCCACAGTGGGGCTTTCTCGGCCAGGCGCGGGTCAATGTTTTGCTGCTGAATGTGGCTCTCGACCAAGCCCAGGCCGGAATGAAGAAGGCCGAAACCAGCGCACCCAGCAAAGGCTGAGATGCGCACATGATTCTGTTGGGTATCGTCCTCCTTCGACTCTTAAGTCCATGACGATGGACTATCCCCGGACAACCGCGGGGATACACCGGACGTAATCCTTTGAGTTGATTGAGATTCTCCAAAATCCTCGCCGGCGATCAAGCCACTTCCCTTTGGGCTCCTCGATGCGTTGACATTGCTCCTCCTCACCAACGTTGCGGGTCCACGCTTACGCCGCAATTGCAGCGCCCCACCAATATTCTGATCCGTCCCGCCGGGACTGCCGTTGGCCGTGTTCCCGCCCTTGAGTTCGATGACGTGTTCGCCCACTGGTTATACCCCGGATTCCGCCCAATCCGATAGGGCTTAATGCAACGCCTCTCGGTCCTTCTCTCAAAAAAGTTGCGGATTTTTGCAAGAACCGGCGCACTCACATTGAATTAAGAGGGAACTCTGATTCGGCTTGAGCCTCGGGGCCGTCGAAAACAGGTTCTCTATGAACATTTTTTGCATCGGAAAGCAATGGCATGTGCCGAGTGGTTTTATTTGTGATGACGCGCCGCCACGAACCTGTAAGGGCAGTCTGAATCCGCGAAAACAAAAACACATCCTATGAAAACGCGACTTTTGATCTCCCTTTTGGTGGCGGCAGGGCTGGCAGCCCCCTTGATTGCACACGCCCAGGCCTCTGCTCCGGATTCTCTGGCCAGCTCGGTATTGAGTGTGGCGGTCGTCAGCGGCCAGGCGCCGTTTGGCGCCAAAGGCACTTACCGGATTTTCACCTCCGTGACCGGCGCCAATTACACCGTGCTCGGCCCCGGCGGGCCGCTCACTTCGGGACTCTACAGCTACTCCAAGGCCAGCCCAGCCGGGGGCGTGGCGACTTTGGCCGATGTCGAGTTCGGTTCCGGGATTTCTATGGACCTGTCATTTGCCTCGGCAACGAATGGGGCGATCTTGCTCACCAATCTTGGGGGTTTTCAGACTGGGACGTTCACTTTGGCCGGCTACGCCGAATCGAGCCCGCCGCAATGGTTTCTCCCTGCCCTGGGAAGCGGACAATTCCAAAGTTGCTTCAGCGGCCAGCCTGGGTTCGTGTATGAGATTGACGTCTCAACCAACCTGGCCAACTGGCAGCCTTGGGTGAACATGCCATTGACCGATTTGACCGCTGCCTTCAGCGACGCGCCCGGAAGCGGCACGCGCTTCTTCCGCGCCCGGATCGTAGGCACGGCCTTCGCCCCGGAGGACCTGACCAACACAACCCTCAACCTCACGATCCATGAAGGTGCGTCTCCGCTGGCCACCAACGGCATTTGCCAGTGGCTTTCCGACAGTAATGATCTGGGCTACCAACTCGTTGCCGGGCCAGGCGGTGGGAGCGGCGCTGGCACTTACCGCTACACCAAAGAGGGCGACAATAATGGCCTCCTCACGTATCTGGATGGTTCCAGCGGCGGCCAGTTCAACGGCCAGTTGTTTTTCACTGCACCCAGTTCAGGCTATTTCTATCTCACGAACACGAGCGCGCAATCCGCCGGATTCGAAGCGGGCTCGTTCACGATGGCCGATGGTGCGGTTGAATTCCTTGGCAACGTCCAATTCACTCCGGACACCGGGCACGCCGGCTCACTCGTCGTCGGCCCCGACATCTCTCCCGTTAGATTGAATGTGACCAACGCGGCCGGTTGGGTCTGGACTTTGGAATTTCCGGGCGACGCCTTGACCGAACCAGAAACCATCACGATCACGCCCTTTGCCGCCGTCGATTCCAGCCAGTCTCTTGTTCCGTTGACAAACGGGGTCTCGCTTGAGCCGGACGGTCTTCAATTCTGCGATGGCGTGACTCTGACGGCTACCCCACCCGGCGCGTTCGGACCTTACGCGGCCCTGCTGATGGCGGGAGCGGATGGCAGCGGCCTGCAGTTTGTCGATAGCACCAACCAAGGCGGGAGCCTTTCGACCACGCTCTTTCATTTCACCAGCGCGGGCGTCACTGATCCCTCAGCATCGCAATGGGCGGCATTCGTGGCTGCTCAACTCCCCAAGGCCCAAGCCGCTTATGCCCAAGCCTCCAACGATATCCACGCGCTCATGAAAAATGCCACCAGCCAGCCGCCGCCGCCGCCGGACTATCCCTGGTCCTGCGCGACCACCAATCCCGGAGCCGAGTTGCAAATTGCCCGTTACATCACGAATCTTTTCGCCAAGGAGAACGACGCCGTTAGCCGGTTAGTCAGTGCCGCGGCGGAATTGAAGTCGTTTGGGAAAAGCCCCGGCACCAACGCCACCGCGCTGCTCAAAAAGCTGATTGAGACCGATGAGTTTGCCCAGGTGAACACGCTTTTTGCGCGTTATTACACGTCCGACGCCAGCAACAGCAATCTAGTCGTTTTTGTAAACGGCAACAGCTACAAGCTCATGGCTCTCTACCGGTTATCGTCCGGTGTAAACCAAAAGGACCAATCCTTTGGTGGCAAGGGCAATACCAATTGGCTCACCCTCGTCAAGAACTGGTCCAAGGGCATCCTTACCGGCTGCCTCCAGCAGGTGAAGGACAGCCACCTGTATTCCCTGGCGCCGGTGGCGTTGAGCGTGCAGAACTTCCGCTATTCGGTGCTGAACGTCACCTCGGACACCACTGGCGGCTTCCAGACCAAGCTGGGCAAGGCCCTGACCTTTAAACTGAACATGGATATCAACTTCACCGATGCAGCAGCCCCTATGTCAATTGAGGCCCAAGGTGTCATCGCGAACTTGGCTGCCGGCGGCGTCGTGGGCCCTCCAACCCCAGGAACCGGCGAAATTGACTACCTTTCAGGCACTGCCGGTCTTGCGACGCTGGTTCAAGGGCAATCCTTCATGCCAAATGCCAGCGTGCTCTTGAACCTCTGCCAGGACAGTCCGACAGCCACTATCAGCCTGGACCGCTTCGGCGCGAATACCGAACTTTGGATGGCGCAAGACGGAACCGTCGGGCCGGTGGCGGGCATACTCCAAAAGACCTGTCCGGCTCTCTTTTGGGTCAACGGCTATGGCTCGCTTCCCGGCCCCTGGTCTTTTACGTTCTCTTCGCCCGACGGTCAAGGCGAAGCCACGGCCAGCTTCGACGCCGCGCTCAACGGCGCTGACGCCACCCTGAAGCTCATCCTGTATCACACGCCACAATCAACACAATAGAACCCGACGCGTGGATCGACCAGCCATTCGCCATGCACCCGGAGGCAAAGACTGGACGGTCGATATTGGCTTAATCGCCGTTATAGCGATAATTGAACCGGCCCTCCGGCGCCACGTCTCCGCTCAGGTAAAAATCCATGACATCGCCCGGATGTTGCCAATTGTCCACCCATTTGAAATCGATGGCCGTTTTGGTTTCGCCAGACTTCAAACCCAGCGCCCGGCGCGGAATTGCCAGTTGCAACTCGTTGCCCACAGCGCGCCACGCCACCGGCGCGACTTTTTCCCAGTTCCAGCCGCCCACATTTTTTTCGAGCCAGAATTTCCCATCCGCATCGGCCTGGCGATTCACGATGTAATCGTACCCAGCCCAGCCGGTGTGCGGATTCTGATCGGCGTCGATCAGCAGCCACATCCAGTTTGTATCCGTGGAGGGAGTCAACGGCAAAACGCCGCGGGCGTAGAAATAGAGGTTCGCCTCATCGCGGGCGACCTTCATCAATGTAAATTCATTGCGCGCGCTGGCGTTCTGGTAATGCAGCGCTCCACGCCCATAATCACGGGGCTCGCTATCGGGAGCATCATCCGCATAGGCCGGCGCGACGTCCCGCCACTGTCCAAATTCCCCCGACACGTTGATGGTGCCGGGGGCCGAGGCCGCGGGCGCCGCGAGCGTGCCTTTATAACGCCGCACGTTGGCGACCAGTTCGTAATAGTAATTGTCATGGTGCAACCCGGTGACCGGTTCGATGTCGCGGCTGAATTCCTCGTCGAACTGGTCCACAAAAACAACCGGCAATCCCGGCCGGCTATATTTCCCCGCCGTCCACTCGTTCCAACCGGTTACCATGACGAACGGCGGGTCAAGTCGCAACGCTCGTTGCCACTGCTCCGCGAAATTATATCCGTAGTTCACTGAACCGGGAGAGATGTTCTGTTTCCCATCGTGAAAGCTGCGCCCGCGCGCGTTGCCTTCGCTCATATCGGTCACCTTCCCGTCCACCGCGCGCAGGTTTTGCGCCACCGCCACGTTCACTTCTTCCGCGGTGCCGGAATCCACATCGTAGCTGTAAACCTGTGGATAGGTGGATTCCCAATGCCATTCATTGTGAGTATTGACAAGCTCGAACGGCCAGTGCGCCTTCCGCAAGGTGAAGAACTTAGCGACTGCGGGACTGGCTTCCGCCGGGTCGCAGATAAGGAGTGGTTTTCCCTGCCATAGGAACCAGAGTTCATGGTAGAGGCCGGGTTGGTAAAGATCTTGGTAAATCTCCCGCGCGGTTGCGCCCGCCTCCGTGTTCACCATGAAGCAAATCTGGGGAGTTCGTCCCCCTTCCCGCCGAATCTTTGTCCAAATTCTGCAGAGCTCCATGTAAACATCGCGATAGGTTCGGCGATTGGTTGTGTCAAAAATAACCGTGTCAACGCCCGCATCAGAAAGCAGTCTGGCGTGGCGGCGCAACACCCAAGGATCCTTGGAATTGTAATAGCCATAAAGCGGCTCGCCCCAGTAATAATCTCCGCCGCCCCACAGCGGTGAATTGGGCTTTTGGAGAATGTCCGGGTCCCGCGGCAGAATCCGGGAGAGGTCATTGGGCAGATCGGGGCCGGTGAGCTCATGGGTTAGAAAATAGAAGATCCCCACGCAACGATTGGAGCGGCTGCCGCCTGTCTCTTGCGCGCTGGGCAAAACACGGCCAAAGGCGTCGATCGCCGGCCAAGGTGTGCCAGGATTGCTGTTAATGGTTGCCCCGTGAAGCTCTCCCCATGCCGCGGCCGCAACAAGCAGACTTACAAGGGCCAGGTTTCGCAGTCGAAAATAGGCCGCCTTTTTGTGAACGATGCGCGGCATGAACCACTGGCATAGCTCAGAATATTCCTTCGGTAATTCTGCAAATGGCACAGGAAAGGTTATTCGCACTCCCTTGCCGACACAAGCAAGTTTGAGTAACCCTCAAACCGGAGCATATTCCAACCGATCTCACTGGCGTCCCGGATTTCACCCTGTCACAATTTCTGACGCGCCCAACAAAGGCGCCAACAGCAAAAAAGCCTGTTACCTTTTGCCATGGGTGTAAATGTATAGGTGGAATGCACAGTGACGATTTGACGTTGCTCGAAGAATACGCCCGCCGGCGGTCCGAACAGGCGTTCGCGACGCTGGTGTCGCGCTACGTTAATCTTGTGTATTCGGTTGCGCGGCGCCAAGTACGCGATCCGCATCTGGCCGAGGACATCACGCAGGCCGTGTTCGTGATCCTGGCGCGCAAAGCGGGGTCGCTCGGGCCGAAGACTATCTTGCCGGGTTGGCTGGCCCGCACGGCCCGCTACGCCAGCGCCAATGCGCTCACGATTCAACGGCGGCGGTTCCAACGCGAAAAGGAATTGGGTATGCGATCTGTTCCAAATGAATCCGAAGGAGAAGCCTGGTCGCAAATCACGCCGCTGCTTGATGGAGCCATGGGGCAGCTTGGCCAGAAGGATCATGACGCCATCGTGCTGCGGTTTTTTGAAGGGAGGAATTTCAAGGAGGTCGGCACGGCCATCGGCGCAAGCGAGGACGCGGCGAAAATGCGTGTCGGTCGCGCGTTGGAAAAGTTGCGGAGGTTTTTCGCCAAACGCGGCGTCGTTTCCAGCGCGGCGATCATCGCGGGCGCGATGGCCGCCAACTCGGTCCAGGCCGCGCCCTCCAGCCTGGCCATCGCCGCAGCCGCAGTGGCCAAAGGCGTGGCGGCCAGCGGTTCAACATTAACCATTATCGAAGGAGCATTGAAACTTATGGCATGGAGTAAAGCGAAATCGGCGGCGCTCACCGGGATGGCCGTTCTTTTAACAGCGGGAGCGGGCGTCGGCGTAGTGGAAGTGGCGCGATCCGCGCCCGCCGCAAGCGCTCCAGACATTCAAGGCGCATGGGAGGGGGTTATTTTGCTTGACGATCCAGGAATCGCGGCTGGCGGCTCCGGCGCCACCCATCTCGTCCTGAGGATCGCCAAGGCGGCCGACGGCGCCTACACCGCCACCACGGACTGGATCGAAACCGGGCGCAAGGACGTGCCCATGGGGCGCGTGATCTATCATTACCCCTCGCTACAGCTTCTATCGTCGCCGCGAAACACGTGGAACCTGACCATCAACAAGGACGCCACGGAAATGAAATTGGACCACGCAATCCATTTCATCCAGGCGGACCCTGTGCATCTCCGGCGGACTTCCGCGCCGGACACGGTGCCCGACCCTCTGACGGAAAGCGATTTCGCGCCGCGGCGCGGTTGCGCTTTGCAAGGCTTTTGGTGCGGGGCCATCAGCAATGACGCGAACGCGGAGGTGGTAAATCTGAAAATCTCCCAAAATGCGGACGGAAACATTCGCGCGGAGGCGGATGTGCCGGCGCAGGGCATGTATGGCCTGCCCGTCACGGGAAGTTTCAATGCACCCGAAGTGAAACTGGCGGCCGCATGCGGCATCGGTGCTTTTCAGGGCCAGATCAGCGACGACCACACCCGCATCGTGGGGACTTGGACCCAGGACGGGAAGCCTCTGCCGGCGGCTCTCAAGCGCGCCGATTACGCCGCCGAGCTGGCCCGCGAAAACGCCAGGGATTTTTCATTTGACTCGGCTGAAGATTTGCAGGGGCACTGGAAAGGTTCCTGGGTCGTGGAAATTGCAAAAACGAAAGCTACCATCCGGTTCGGACTGGACATCGCCAAACTGCCGGACGGCGCTTATGCGGCCGAACTGCGGAACTTGGACGAATTCCCCCACGACGGCCCGCGACCGGCGGCGGATTTTCAGCACCTCGCCCCGCGCGTGCGCATGGCCTGGACGGCCAGTGGCGGGTCTTTCAACGGGGAGCTGCGGAATGGCAAAATCGAAGGGACATGGTGGCAAGGCGGCGGAGGATTTCCGCTCGTCTTTGAGAGAGAATGAAGCGTCATGCGGCGGGGCAAAAATCAGATTTTAGCCATTCCGGCCTTCCTGGACCCCGGCGTCCGCGGGGGGTTCACATTAATCGAATTATTGACGGTAATGGCGATCATCGCGATTCTGGCCGCGTTGGCGCTCCCGGTCATCAGTGGCGACAAGGATAAAGCGCAACAGACCGTTTGTTTGAATAATTTGAACCAGATCACCCGGGCGATGCAGATGTACTGCAATGATTCCGCGGACATTCTTCCGGGAACCCAGGGCGCTTCCAACGGGTCCGATTGGGGAGCGTGCTGGAACAATCACAGGGCGTTGTGGGGCGGTTATGTGGGCTTGACAGGCACACCTTCGCCGCAAGACAAGTTGTTCGCCTGTCCCGCGGACACCTTCTATGTGGAACCGACGCCAAACGTGCTTGGAACAATCCAATCTCCCGTCATGGTTCACGTCAGCCTTTGCGCGCAAACCAACCTTGCTTATGCGAGCTACGGTTTCAACGAGGGGATGGCCAACGAATTCTATCTGTTCACTAACACGATCGGCATCGGAGGACGGAAAGCCAGCTCGATCAAAGCCCCGGCAAAAACCGTCCTGCTGACGGAGGCTCCGGCCTTCGCGCCTTACTCATGGCACCAACCGGCCAACGGTTCGACTCCCGACGCGGTCCATTTCTCCGCCGGAGGAGTGCTCTTTTCGGACGCGAGAGACATTGTCAGCTTCGTGGACGGACATGTCAAATATAGTAAAATATATTGGAATCCCAGCCCCATCCAACCGGGCACGTGGTCCATTTCCTTTCAGTACGATCCGCCCGCCGAATACGATTACCAATGGGGAGACAAATGATCGCGGCCTCTCGTATCACCGTCTCGGAGTTGCTTTTTCTGGAGGCTTTTACTGTGTGATTGACTGCATCCCAGCCGCGAAACGGCGGCCTGCTGGCTCCGCTTCGCACCACGAATGGCTTTACTCCAGAGTAATGGTGGCCCTGCTATACCAGGGATTGCGCCATGGCCAGGAGGGCGCCGACCAGAGGCATTAACACCGCTTTGATAAAGGGCTGCTGGGAAAAAGGCGCGAAGGCGCCAGAATCGACTTCATTGATCTTTCTTATCATCGTCCGGAGCGTCCTGTGCTGGTTTCTCAAGTTGCGTGAGCGCGCCAGAACCAGTTTTCGTTCCAAGCGATCCAGGATCGCGGACCGCGCCCCGTTGGCGGTGACGTGGAGGAGCACCGAGGTGCTAAAGACCAAAAGGGCATTCAAACAAAAGATCAACAAGAGGGCGATCGGCCAATTGAACCCGCCGGTGAAACGGGCCGCAATCATCACGAAAAGCACAATAAACGGATAATAGATGTATTTCTGGACGTTTTCCGTGGCCTCGGCCAGGAATTGGATCGCCAGCCATTCTTTCACCCCGGCCCCCAGGGCACGGCCTTTGCGGCGGTACTTCGCAAGCAAGGCCTGCGGCCACTGCACAGGCTGTTGTGCGAAGAGGTTGGCGACTTGCCGCGTCCGCAGGGCCGTATCGACCACAAAGAACATCAGCATGAGCAACGCCGCGCCACTGGCCATCAGCACCCAAAAATCAACTCTCCGGCTGGTCTCCCCGCGGAACGGCACAAAAGGAAGGTCAAATCCGATGGTCAGCGAGGCGAACATCCAGTAGCAGAGACTCAAGACAAGAATTCGCCGCAACCGCCGCCAGAACGTCCCTTTTCTCATCAGTTTTGTCCAGAGGCCCTGCAGCGGTGTCGCCCCCGATGTGCTCAAATCAAACGCCTTGGCGAGTTCTTTGTTGCTGGCGGTGACTTGGACCCAGGCTGTCGCGAGCAAAATCAACGACAGGGTAAACCCTGCCATCCGGACGATTTCACAAGGCCAAATGCTAACACCGTCGAACAACGAAAAAGGCTCGCCGTTTGGATTTCGATGCTCGCCGCTGATTAAAGAAAAGAGGAAAGCCCCCAGGAGGGCGGCCCATAGCACGAAGACGCCGAGGCCCCCCCATCCCGATCTTGCCGGTTGGAAGTAGAACTTCATCAAGCAGGCTGCCATAACGACAACGGCCAAGGCGATCAAGCATGCCCAACCCGCGCTGAGCGGACGCTCAAAAGGCGCCGGACGCGAGCGGTAAAGGGGGTCTTCCCTTCCCATATTGGTGTCAATATCCAGCGCATACGCGCCGCGCCGTCCGATTTCAAATATCTGGGGGCGGATGTGGCCCAGGCTCGCCAGCGCCGCCGGTTGCCCCAAGGCCGCAAGGCAGGCCAGGTATTCCCCAGTCTGGTAAGTGTCGCGAAACGGAGGAACGTCCTTTTGCAACTCTTCGCCCAATTCCAAGCCAAAGCTCGACCCGACTACCAGGTTGCGCGTCCATTTCAATTCGCTGGGATGGAACAAACGCGCGTCCAGGTCGGTCGTGAAAAAAACCGCACTGGGAAAGCGTTTGCGCAAGGACTGGAGCAGCAGGAGTTTGTCATAAACATCGTCGCCGAGCACACCGATGGCCCGCAAGGGCCGATGATGGTGCCCATGACTCTGGGATTCCCGCTCCAGGTCGTTTAGGGCATGCGCCAAGCGCGGCATGTAGTCCAATTGGCTTTGTCCTTGGGGTTTTTCCAGTTCCGCAAGGCGATCGCTCTTGGATTTTTCCTTGCCTTTGTCCCCATCGTCCTTTTGGGCGTCCTGCTTTCCGTCCGATTGCCCTGGCAGCAGTCCATCGATCCCGCGCAGATAAGAGACACTATAGACGTTGGCGGGATAGGGGTTGCTTTTGGTCCAGGCCAATGACTCATTGAAGTTGTTAAACTTATGCACTGCCGAGTTGACCGCGGTCACAAAGGCCAGACGCAAAGCTCGTCCGTACTCCGTGTCCCCTTCAGCAATCAAGGCGATGCTGTTGGAAGCGGAGCCCAAATCCACGCCCCGTAACTTGAGTTCAGCGACGACTTTGCCGGCCAACTCATCATCGGTGCAGGTGACATTGTGAAAGACAATTCCCAATTTCTGCAGTTCCTCAGAAACGACTTCTCTGCGGTTGGTCGTGGCTCGAGTCCAAAGCAGTGCGTCCGCCGGTGTGGACCACGCCGAGTACACCTGGAGGTTGGTCAGGTATTTTGTCAGGGGGCATTGTTCGTTTGAGCAAGAGAGAGTCCAATTAAGAAGCCTCTCCGGATGGCCGGAGAAAATCCCGCCCAAATCCGGATTGATCAACTCGAAGTCAAGGGCTGGACCATCAGGTTTGGTCAAATCCTCTCGCAGTTGAGCCAACCGCTGGAGGGGATTGTCGGTGAACGCGTCGTCGCGAAGCCACAAAACCAGGATGGCCCCGTGCTGAAATCCGGCGTTGGGCTGCATCCGTCCGTCGCGCTGAAACCACTCATACGGGATGAACAATCGGTCTGGCGAGCTTTCAAAATCGCCCAAGCACGAGACCGTCTGCTGGTGATTCGTTTCGAAGCAGACGCTCCGCAGCCAGGGCGCCTGAAAAACTCCCAGGTGTTCGGCGTCCCGCGCCACGTAGCCGGAAGCACGCAACGCCGAAACCACGGCGTAGCGGCTGCGCAGCCGCGATTCCCGGTATTCGGCATACGGCCCGCCAGAAACCATGACTTGAAAAACGACCACGTCGTTGTTGCTCTCCTTGCCGGGCGCATTCTGCCGCAGTTGAATTTGCCGGCGGACATCGGTTATATCGTATCCGGGAATCCGCTCTAAGAAGTTTTGCCTCCACTTGTCAACGTCCGGTTCAATGGCTTCGAAAGGGTCCTGCCAGAGGCGGGCCTGGACGGTCTGATCGCCAAACGAATTGGTTAGACCCTCCGCTCCGCTTTCCGGACGGGAACTCTTCAAAGGCCCCGGCCAGAACAGCACGCCGCCGCCAATCGCCGCCATCAAGGCGGCCACGATAGGCCACGAAAGCAATGGGTTGTCGCTATCACGATCGGCCATAAATAATCATTCGGTTGCCGGGCTGGCCAAGCCGTCGTTCCCACGGGGCCCGGCTCTTTAGGAACACTTTGGGACAACAGTCGAGATTCTAATGGACAGCGCCTGCTGACGCGAGCAAATTGTTGTCAGATCGTCACGTTGGGCGCGTACTCGAGATGTCGGCAACTCCCTGCATTGACAAGAGCCTCGCCCAGGTCTTGTTCCCATTCTAAACTATACCGCGCGCTATTGAACCGTCACCGTCAGCCGCATGAAGATTTGTGTGGCGGTGGCCATGGGAACGCTGAAAAGGTGCCAGGGTGGCGTGGCGGAGATGTCGCCGGTGTCGGCGATTGAATGCCAGTCGTTGGGTTGCAGCGTCGCACTCCACTGCGCGCCATAAGTGATGCCGCTCACACCGGTGGGTTCAGCAAAGCTGTAGGAGAGATTGGCGCCGCTGATTTGCATCTGCGGGAGTTGAGTAACGCTGGCCGTGCTGGGATCCTGGTATGGCCCGATAAAGGCGAAAACCGCGATATTCTGAACTCCGGTTTGGTAAGGATCCGCATTTAAGGCGGCGCCACTGTCGGTCGGACTGCCAAACCAAGTCTGCTGCCAGCTTCGGGGGGTCGCCTGCGTGGTGAAATCACCGGTCACGCTGTAGCTGACACCCATACTGTTTGTCGCATAGGCTGCAAAGGTATAATCGGTGCCAGGGGAGAGGCCGCTGACGTTGACCGTGAAGATGCCCGTCGCGGCGGTGCCAGTGGCGTTGCTCGCCACTGTGTCGCCAAGCTGCGGGTTGCCGTCAACAGCCGCGGGCGCATAAACCACACCAACGCCGGTGAGGGTGGCTCCCCCATCGCTCTCTACAATGCCGCCGAGCGTTGCCGTTGTGTCGGTGACATTTGTGGCCATGGGCGTATCCACCAGCGGCGGAGTGGGCGCCGCCACGGCAATCTCCACTTCGGCGTTGGTGCTGGTTCCGTTCGGACCTGTCAATTGGTAAGTGAAACGGTCGTTGGGAGTGCCATTTTCGGGATCGCTGCCATTGCTGACATAACCCGGTTGGGGTGCATAGATGAATGATCCGTCCGTGTCCAGCACAAATGAGGATGCGTAGTGCGGTTTTGTGACGAGAACAGCGGACACGCCGTTGGTGAACTCCGCGGATTGAATAAGCGTTCCAGCCGGCTCGATGAGCGTCTCCTGGTAAGGCGTTGAGAAGGTCAGCATGGCCGGCAGAAGCGGCGCGGTTTTCAGGGGCGCCGGCAGGGAAATTTGCCAGGTGCCGTCCCAGACCTGGTCAACCGGGTAGGCATCCGGGCCCATGGCAGTGATGGCCGAGCCATCGGGTGAAATGGTGACTGGACCCGAGATAGTCCCAAGCGCCTGCGGGGTGCCGTTGGCGGAAAGGAGATGGTCCAGGTAACCGCTGCCGTTCCCAACCGACCAGATCGCCGGGAAATACATATCTTCGATTCCGACCGCTTCCGTTCCATCCGCCGTACAGGCGCTTGGCACCATGCCTCCGATATCCTGGAAGCCGGTCGTGGTGTTGTAGCGGAAGCCCAGCCAGCCGTTCCACTCAGTGAGTTGGCCGAACACGGTGGTTCCGTCATCGTTCATGCACGTGGGTTCCAGGTAATGGGTGTTCGGGTGGCTGGCCGGGATGCCAAGGTCCCTCAATCCATTGGTGGCATCCCACATAAACCCACGAATGTCTCCGCCATCCAGATTGTAGTAGCCGGTGACGATGGCACCATCCTTGTTGATTGCCGTCGCGAAGACCTGCTGGTTGGTGCCTCCCGGAAAAAATCCGAGAGAAACGAACGTGCGACCGGCGATGTTGAAAACATAGCTTTCCGTTTTGGTGGCGTTCCGGGTCTGATCCTGCACGATCAGAGTCGTGCCATCGCCCGAAACGCCGCTGGCGCTCATATTGGTCGCTGTTGGGTCGTCGGGCGGGGCGGGAACCAGTGACTCCGCCCCGTTCACCCAGTAAGCCGCGTATTGGATTGGAATTCCGTTGGTTGCCACACCATTCATGTAGCCAGCCACAACCGAGCCGTCCTGGCTGATGCCTTTGGGCTGGCCGAGGTAGCGATAGGCAGTGTTGAAGCCCAGCGAGCTTGGCAGATCCACCCAACCGGCGTTGGTCGTATAGAGCGCAGGGGTGCCGGATCCGATGCCAACGTATCCGATGCCGTCGATTCCGGCATAGACACCTCCATCCGCGGCCGTCACCGCGTAGTGAAGGTATTCGCCCATTTTAGTTTCCGAATATTGGGCCAGCAGCAGCGCGGGGGCGCCAGTGATGATGATAAAAACGAGGCTGCGAAGAATGATGCGCCGCATCCGAGTGAGTTGGCGAAAAGCAAAGGCATGGTTCGATTTCATGGCATGGTACTTTGGTTTAAACTGAAAGGTGCTCATCGCCGGTCTTCGGCTGGTCTCGGCCAATGAATGAGAATCTGCATCTTGCGCGCCGTCATGTGTTTGACGCCGCGCGGGTAAGATGAACTTTTGCCATCGGCCACAGCGGTCACGTCTTTTCCAGGCTCCTTGAAAACCTCCAGTTGCATGGTTTCGCACGACTGTCGCACATATATTGTCAATTTGCCAGCAATATGTGACTAGCCGGGCCTAAAGTCCTTAAAATCAGAGGAGTAAAACTGAAGAGGTGAGCCTGGTCACTAAAGCTGCCGGAGTTTATCAGGGCCGACCGGTTCTTCCGGCGCCCAAGGGACAAGCGCCGTGCGCGCGGAATACTCTTCGGCGACTTCGAGGATGAATGGCGCTTCGGCTGCGCCGCGAGCGCGCAGCAATGGATCGGTGGTCTGGGTGTCAGCAAAGCTCTGATTGATGATCCAGGCGAAGGGTTCGATTTGAGCGCGCCGCAGGTCGGCCTGAAGAGCCGCGGCTTCATGCACGGGCGTTGCCTCAGGCAGAGTGACAATGAGAACGCGGGTAAAACCGGGGGCGCGCAGCCGGGGCAAAAGGTTGAGGACTTCCTCCGGCAAATCGCTGGCCTTGCGAGCGACTTCGCGGTGGTAAGCTTCCGTGGCGTCGAGAAGCAAAAGGGTATGCCCTGTGGGAGCGGTATCGAGGACGACGAAGCGATTCTGGCCGCGGGCGACGATCCGGGCAAAAGCGCGAAAGACGGCGATTTCTTCAGTGCAAGGCGAGCGCAAATCTTCTTCGAGCATGGCGCGGGCGCTGCCATCGAGGTTCTTGCCCGTTGTACTCATGATCTGATCAATGTAGGACCGGGTTTCAGCTTGCGGATCTATCCGGCTAATCTCCAGGCCGCCGGGACTCCCGGCTGTGGCGGCCACATGGGCTGCCGGGTCGGTCGTGCTCAGGTGGACAGGCAATCCACGCCTGGCAATTTCGGTGGCGATGGCGGCGGCGATAGTGGTTTTGCCAACCCCACCCTTGCCCATCGTCATGATAACTCCGTGTCCCGATTGGACCAAGCTGTCCACCAGCGACGTCAAAGATTCAAGCGGAGGCAAAATGGCAGTTGAAACCCCCGACACCGACTGAGAGAGTGGGTCATCGACTGCAAGCATTCGGAGGGCCGGAAGACCGATAAGGTTGTGCGCCCTCAGGGGGACTTCGGTGAGCGGGAGCGTTGCTAAAAAGCCAGCATTATCTCGAAGCGCGCGTGTGCCACGCTCTTCGAGGGCGGAAGCGATCGGGTCCTCAGGCGTGGAGGCATGAAAAACTCCATTGAGAATTAATCGCTGATTCCGCACGCCAATAGCCGCAAGTTCCTTGCTCGTGCGCGCGGCTTCATCGAGGGCGCCCTTTTGCGGGCGGCTAACCAAAATGAGAGTGGTTCGCGCATCGGCCAGAGCCGCGACGGAACCTTCATAAACCGAGCGCTGCTTCCGCAGCCCGGCCAAGGGCCCAAGACACGACGTGCCGGAAGTATTGGTGTCGAGGAAACCCGTCCAGGCGCCGGCAAGAGAAAGGAGCCGGAGGGTGTGGCCCGTGGGAGCGGTGTCGAAAATGACGTGATCGTATTCAACGGTGGAGGCTGGTTCGCCGAGTAGTTTTGCGAACTCATCGAACGCCGCGATCTCCATTGTGCAAGCGCCAGAAAGCTGTTCCTCCATGCTCCGGAGAATTGCCTCGGGGAGTTTGCCGCGATATGGACCCACGAGTCTTTCCCGGTAAGCTCGGGCGGCCGCTCCAGGGTCGATGTTCAAAGCCGAGAGGCGCGGCACTCCTGAAATGGCCGTCGGTTCCAAACTGAGCGCGACCCCAAGAACCTCATCAAGATTGGAGGCAGGGTCGGTGCTGACGAGCAACACACGCGCGCCGCGGTCGGCCAGGGAGATGGAAGCCGCACAGGCCAGTGAAGTCTTGCCCACGCCTCCCTTGCCTGTGAAAAACAGGAAGCGTGTCGAGTGCTCCAAAAGGCTTGGGAATGATCTTTCGTTTGTTCGGTTCATGGTGCGACCCTTGCGCGGTCCGGTCAGCCGCAGCACTTCCCGGAAGAAGGAGCGTCCGTGGCTGATTGCGACCCGCGGCAGGAATCAGGTTCAGAGACTGGCTTGCTGAGGGCGGATTCAGTCAAGCGATCCGCCAACTTGAGGATGGATTGGTGCGGCGAGTCCTTCACTTTGGCGCCCATCTCCACCGCGCGGGCCATGTCCGCTTTGGGCACTCCGAGTTCCTGGGCTTTGTGGTAATGATATTTGAGGCAAGGTTCGCAATTGGCGGCGATGGCCGCGCCCATGGCCACCAGTTCATTCACGGACGAGGAGTAGATGCTGGGCGCATCTTGGGTCAGTCCAGCCCAGGCCGCCAATTCATGGCGTTCGGGATAGCGCCCAACGGACGAAACACAACCGCCGGCTAAAACCGTCGGCAAGGCCGCCTCACCCCGGTCCATGAGAGCCTGCTTCACTGGCGCATTCTCGACAAACGCCGCCGGGCTCTGGGCTAGATTGAACCGTTGCACCTTCACGCCTTGGTCTTGCAGCCATTTCAGGTCGGCGGCAAATCGGACCAACACCGGGTCAACTTCCGGGCCGCAGACCCCGGTGGAGCAGCACATGGCCGGGTCGTAAACATCCAGGGGCCCCACAGATTCGGATGACCGGGCCACGCCCGGTTTGCGGGCGGTGATCTCCAGGCTGGTAACATATTCGCTGGGTTTCGTTCCTGTGGGCAGTGCGGCGATGATTTTTTGGTAGAGCGGGTCTTGCCAGTCCATCATGCCGTCGATGTAACCGGATTTGGGGTTGAGCACGAGGTCAGTCAAACCAGCCTCTTTAGCCATACGCTCGGTTTCGGAGACGAGGACCGCGCCCGCCACACAACCGACCAGCGCCTCCACCATCTCGAGAACGGCTGGAGGCAGAGGTTTGAGCAACGCGAGGTCGGAAACAGCCACCCGGCCCCCAGGCTTGAGCACGCGCGCTATTTCCCGCCAGACTTGGGGCTTGTCGGGGGAGAGGTTGATCACGCAGTTGGAAATGATGGCATCGGCGCTGGCATCAGCCACCGGAAGATGCTCGATTTCTCCCAGGCGGAATTCAACGTTTTCCGGCCCGGTCTGGCGGTACAATTCCGCATTCTTGCGCGCCTTGGCCAGCATCTCGGCGGTCATGTCCACCCCGATGGCGCGACCCGTCGGCCCCACTTTCTTGCCGGCGATGAACACGTCAAAGCCGCCGCCGCTGCCAAGGTCCAGCACAACCTCGCCCGGTTGGAGCAAAGCCAGCGCGTTGGGATTGCCGCAGGAAAGGCCCATGTTCGCGCCTTCGGGCAAAGCGGCCAGTTCCCCGGCGGAATAGCCGACTTGGCGGGCTAGTTGTTTCGTGTCCACAGTCGGATGGCTCGAGCTGGGCGAGGAACCGCAGCATGAGCCGCCGCTCCGGGCGATCTTGCCGTAACCTTCGCGGATGGCCGCACGTACCGCTTCCGGCTCGTTCATGAGTTTGGATTTGTTCATATTTGAAATTTACAATTGGCTTGCGCTGCCCATCCGATCTTCTGGTGTGGCTGAGGAATTCAGCGAGCCAGGCAGCGTCTCCACGAACTTGCGGATTTCATCCCGCACCCGGCGGTAAACGGCGAATTTCTCCTCGCCATCCGACATGTCCTTGGTCAGCTTCGGCGGGTCCTCAAAGCCGACATGCACAACCTTGGCCCTGCCGGGAAAAATGGGGCAGTGCTCGTTCGCATGGCCGCACACGGTCACGACATAGTCGAATCGCACCGGGCCGATCTCCGCGGGCGTCTTCGAGTATTGCCGCGAGATGTCCACGCCCGCTTCCGCCATGACTTTAACCGCGTGCGGGTTCAAGCCATGTTTCTCAAGGCCGGCGGAATAGGGCTCAAGCACGTCGCTTTTCAAGTGTCGCGCCCAGCCTTCGGCCATCTGGCTGCGGCAGGAATTTCCAGTGCAGAGGAAGAGGATTTTTAATTTCGAGGTTGGCATAATTCGCTGGGCTCCATGGTTAATATCTTCTTGCGGCTGGCGGCGGCGTCATCGATGGCGGGCGGAGTCAAGCTGGGCCTGGTTCTCCGGCAAATGGCTTTTGTCTGATTTCAGAATCTCGCAACAGCCCTCCTCCCGCACGCAGCGGCAGGCCAAGGTCGCCAAGCCTGCTCCGAGAAACGGAGCGGTCAGATAAAGCCACAAATGCTCGAAATGACCCGAGAGTAGCGCCGGGCCGAAAGAGCGCGCCGGGTTCATGGAAGCACCGCAGATTGGACCGGCGAACATCGCTTCCAGCGCAATGACCGAACCGACCGCGATTCCAGCCGTGATGCCCTTTTCCTTGGCGCCAGTCGAAACGTTGAGGACTGTCAACATGAGCAGGAAAGTGAGGATGAACTCCAGGACGAACGACTGCAGATCGGAACCCGCCGGCAGGGTTGCGCCGAGCAATTTGCTCTGAGGGAAGAGCAGGCGCAGGGAAGCGCTGGCGGAGATGGCGCCGGCCAATTGGGCGGTCGTGTAAAGAAGAACATCCGGCGAGGTGATTCTTCGCGCCGCCCAAAAGCCGATGGTCACCGCCGGATTCAAGTGAGCCCCGGAAATGTCGCCGAAGGTGTAAATCATGGCCACGACAATCAGTCCGAACGTCAGAGCAATGCCCACGTGCGTGACGGCGCCACCGCTGGTCTCATTAACCACAATGGCGCCGCTCCCGGCGAAGACCAGCGCGAACGTCCCGATAAACTCTGCCATTCCTCGTTTCATTTAGTAGCGCGACCGCTCGTCATCGTTGTTTCTGTTCCTGGATCCGCCATAGCCACTTGCTCCACCCATTCGCACGCGCACCGCATCTTGCTCCGCCGCTTCAAGTCGTCCCGAAATACGGGGTGGGATTGGACGCAGTCCTGCAAGCAACGGAGTTGCAGGTCCAATTCAGCGGGCGCTTTCTCAGGGAGGCGGTAAATCATCCATTTTTCGTGCCGCCGTGCGCTCACCAGGCCGTTGGCGCGCAGGTAGGCAAGGTGCTTGGAAACCGCCACTTGCGGCAACCGCAGAATGTCCTGGAAATGACAGACACAGAGCGGGCCCTGGGTCAGAAGATGCAGGATGCGGAGACGAGTCTCATCGCAAAAGCACCGGTAGATTTGCAGCAGTTTCATATACCGTTGTAATCATATACTCGCAATGGCATATCATGTCAAGCCCGGCAAAATTCCCCGGCTGGCCAACGGCCCAGCGACGGACTTCGTGGAGTCTGGCGGCTGCTGGCAGAGTTATCCGAAAATCATGGCCTGGGACCGCTTGTTTGACGAAGGCAAACACCAGGCGCTGGCGGACGTCAACGCCGCCGTTAAGCGGCCCGGGCCAGTCTGCGCAGGGGCTCTCACATCGAGCACGTGAACTCGTTCCATCCGCTTCTCCGCGCCACCCGCTTCTCCGCGCCACCCGCGGCTACGCCGAGCGGGCGGCCAAGGCCGACTTTCTGAAGACAAGCCGTTCGCGACTTTGAAAACTGACCGTCTTTGGACGAGGGCGTTGCTTCGGAAAGAAACGGCTGCAGGGGCGGCGTGTCACCGCCCCCACAGCCGCCGGGTTGGGTTTTGGCTGAAGCTGTTTACGCACCGGTCATGCCTTGCGTTTGCAGAGATTTCATGGGTTCGCGAAGCTTGGCCTTATTCGCGCTGACGCTCTTTTTCTTGGTCTTAGGGCAACCCGTCCAATGGCAACGATTCTAAATCAGTCCATTAGTTTTTTGCAAGTGGAGAAACGATTAAAAACGGCATTAGCGGAATTATTGCGGTCCTAGAGGTCAATTATTGGAGCTGCCAGCAAGACCCGGAGGGTTTTTCAATCTGTTTTGGCTGATGCTGGCACCGATGTGAGCTGCGCCGTGTTTTGCTTTTTCCGCCAGCGGCGCCAAAGCCAGCGCGCCAGGGTCTTGAGGTTCGGCACGCCCAGATCGTCAAAAACCCCGGCGGCGTAAAGGATCCAGAAGTTCAATTTGGCCTGATTGTCTCCATACCAGGAAAACGCCGCGCCGAGCTGGCTCGCGGTGGCCTCTCCGAAGAGAGCGCGTCCTGCCGCCTGAACCTCTGGCTGGACCGCGCCCAAATCCAATGCCAGAGCAGGTTTGTCCAAGCAACATCCTGCAGGATGCCGACCACGAGGGCGCCCACCCAGGCTTTGAAGGCATTGCCAATGATCAAGCCAAACCAATTCTCGCGCAGCTTCAAGAAAATGCGCGCTAAGCGCCGCCCCGCCCTGCTGCCGCCGCGGCCATGAAAGCCCGCCCAGAGCGAATGCGCGAAGAAAACCAGAAAGATTATAACGAAGGCATTTTTCTGCATGGAGCCCCGCCAATCCGCCAGATTGGCGGGTGGCCCGCCTGGTTTGGGCAAAAAAGGCGGCGGACTCGGGACCATGTCTTCGGCGACGCTGCCGGCGATGCTCAGTGCGATGCCACCCAAGAGCCATACCAAAAAAGCGCTGCCCAGGGCCTCGCAGGCGCTCGCGAAAATGAGTTGCAAGGCGTTCGGCGGGAGTGCGCCCGGCAGGCGTTTGTCAGGCATGGTGGGCGATTCTGCCATTCGCGGATCGTATCTTGCCCCGCATAATAAACCGCGCCGCGCCCGCCAGGCGATTACAATTTCGCTTTGGCTTTGGAGCCGGCCGCCGAATCCAGGCGGTTGCAGCCAGCCCCTTTAATTCACCCAATGGGTCACGTAGAGTTTATTGCTCATGGCCCCGGCGGCCCCGTCGGCGCTGATAGATTAAATCGTTGACTCGGTCGCGCCGTGGTAGTGTCCTAATATGAAAAATAATTTATTTAACGATTTCCCCCGTAAGGCCGGTGCCGTGTTCGCAAAATCTGAAAATGGTTGTCCGGCTAATGAACGCACGAGCACCGTCTTCGTGCTCGATTTCTAAAAAGTCTGCCAGCACGTCGTAATCACCTGATTTAAAAAGGTTCCGCCTGGACTTGAATAAAACATTTCGGTACACAACCAGACATGTGCCTTGAGCACAATAGATGTCGTACCGATTAGTGCAATCAATGGACATTTCGTCTTTTTCTGGCTCCCCAAATCTAGGCGTCATATTCGTTCTTTTCCCTTCTTCGCATCGGCCATGATCGACGCTCAGGTTTGAATCCGAGCACCCCCACCAGCAAAAATACTGCCAACAGCCTCGAATTCCAGGAGATTTTTCAAATTAGGACACTACCCGCGCCGTCTTTGTGGTGCAATCGAACCACAGACGTTATATCAATCATGTCATGATCGAGAATTGTAATCGACGCGCCAGGGAAGGCTTGGTTTGGTTTCGGTTGATAGCCCCTCAAATAACCCTCACGCTCCTTTTCGCCGTTGCCCGAGTGCCGCCCTGCTCCGCCAACGGGATTCAAATCACTCCTGCCGGATTCGTCTTCACCGCCAGCAACTCCACCGTCACTGTCAGTCAGACGAACGGCTCCATTCTTTCGGTCTCCGCCGCCGGGCAATCGGGCAATATCCTGGCAAGCGGCGAATTCGGCTTGTGGACCCTCACCAGCCAGGACGGCAGCAGCCTGGACGCAACGGCCTTTAGTTCCATCTCTACTTCCAATACGTTTCATTGGACCTTGCCGTCTCCCAGCAACGTTTTGCTGCTGGATTACAGCAATGCGGCTATCACCGTCACCGTCAGCCTTTCCAACCGCGGCGATGGGCTGGACTTTTCCGCGCGGGTACAGCCGCGGCAGAAGACGGTTTTGGAATTCGATCTGCCGGCGCGATGGCGTTTTGTTCCCACCAACGTCCAGCGTGTTATTTGTCCGCTTAGTTCCAGCGACGGCGTCGGGGCGGCGTTCCATGCCAGCTTTTTCGAGGCGCAAACGCAGGGTAATCCGGCCAGTTGGTCCGTGACCCAAACCGGCCAGGCTGGCTACATCAGCCTTTACGGCGGGCCGTTGATTTTCGGCAACGCCAGTCCGGCCCCGATCGGTTTCACCAGCGCCGGCACCAATTGGCTGGGCTCCAACGTGACCGCCGCCTGGACCGGCAGCAACGCCTTCGTCAATCGTCCGCCGGCCGCGGGGCAAGCCCCGCTGACCCTGGTCAGTTCCACCAATGGCGCTTTTTTCTCCGCTGATCATTTGGGGGGCTCGGGATACTTGTTCCGGCTTGGCGGCGAGATCGATATCAACAGCGAGCCTCTGGCAGAGGCCCTGGTGATCGGGGCCATTGAACACGTGGCCTCGGCGCCTCCCGCGGGACGAACCAACATCGCTTTGCTAAACCTGGTCAATGCTCCGGCCAGCGGCGGCTGGGCGTCGGTTCCCGTTGGCACGTGGAGCAATCGGCTGATTGGCGACCCCGTATTGGCCGCCGCCGGCATCCAAGTGGTAGAAATCCCAGACGTCCAAAGCATGCTCGCGGCCCTGGCCTCGGACCATTACCTGGCGATTCTCAATCCTGACGGCGAATGGACCCCCACCTTGCAAACCAACGAGATGGCGCAGACCGTGGCGGACATTGGCGATTACGTGCGAGCCGGAGGAAACTGGTTCGAAACGGGAGGCTATTCGTTTTACTACGCGATGACGCCGTACCTTTATTATAATTACAATGTGCCCTACCCGCCCGCCTTCGCCGACTTTCTCCAAGTTGAAACGACCCAGGGCAACGCGTCGCTCTACGGGGTGCAGCCAGTCAACAGCATGCCTTGGGCCGGCTCCAACAACCCGGCGCTGCTTTTTGTTCCTGGCCGGCTGGCTTGGGGCGGCGACCCCCTGGGGGGATATTGCGAACTGGCCTTTGGGACATACGTTGCTTCTGGCCAGAGCTGGCAATCGCCGGTGGCTCGCCTCACCGTCGGTCAGACCGCCCCTGCCGCCTTGTCCGCTTACGGCCTGGCCAACGGCTACAATCGGCCGCTTTCCGCTAAAATGCCGGGTCCCACCCTGAATGCGTTTGTTAACTCCGTGCTCATTTATTATGGCGGAGATGGCGCGGACAAGATCGCGCATTTGACCGAACTGCCTTCGCCCGCTTTGGTCCATTTCGCCGATTATCTTTTTGGAGGGTTCGACCACGAGTACCCGGATTATTTGCCGCCCAATGCCGCCTTCGGCACCCTTTCCGACTTTACCAACTTCCTGGCCCAGGCGCATCAGCTTGGCCTGCTCACCATGCCCTATACCAATCCCACGTGGTGGCCGGATGATCCTCCCGGCCCCACCTTCCTGGCCGACGGCACCGACGCGTTGTTGCGCAACCTCGATGGTTCTCTTTCCTATGAGCTTTATGGCACCAACTATGGCTATACCACCTGCCAATGGCATCCAAAGGAGCAGGCGGCCAACCATTACACCATCACGGAATTTTCCACCATCTGCCCTGTGGACCTTTTTTTCGAGGACCAATGCGGCGCGCGCACCTGGCAATACGATCTCAATCCTGCTTCCCCCACCCCCTATGCTTATGCTGATGGGATTGCTTCGCGCGTAGCAGTGGACAGTGCGACTCTCCCTCTTTCCACGGAAGACGGTTGGGACCGTCTGGTCAACAATGAGTCGCAATTCTGCGGAATGTGCTGGGCCACCGTGCCAACAGCCAACCCTCCCTCCTGGGTCACCTATTTGCGCGACCGTTTCTCCCCTTCCACCTGGACCATTTACCCGGTCGCACAGTACATCGCGCACGACAAGGTCTCCATGATCCTGCACGACCTGGGCCAGTTTGTCACCAGTGACGAAGTGCTGTCCTGGACGTTAGGCCTCGGCTACGGACAAAGCTACTCACTCAGCGCAACGGATCTGGGCCAGGCATCCATTCGCCAGTGGTTGCTGTGGCTGGACCGGGTGCAGAAGTCCATCTGCGCGCGATACGTCGGCCAACCCATTGGCGCCTTTTCGCATCAATGGGGAGCAAACACCGGCAACGGAGTGATCCAGGCAACCTACGGACCAGTCAGCATCCTGGCCAATCTGGACCCTTCGCCGCTCACGACCAACAGTCTGACTTTGGCGCCCTTCGGCTTTTACGCGACCGCGCCGGGAATGGTCGCCGGTATTCTCCTCCCGGTCTCCCCCACTAACTCCAACTCCATTTCGTTTGTTACGGAAACAAACGGCGGCGATGCCCAGTTCTGGGTTTATACGACCGGGGAACAAAGCGCTCCCGTCAACCTACCCGTCGGACTGGGCGGCCCGGCCACCATTCAGTTGGACGGCATGCCCCCAGCCAGATCGACGTGCAAAATGGCGGCTTGAGCGTTCCCCTTGGTATGACGCCGACAAAGGACCGTGTCGAGCCGCCGCCAGGTCTGGCGGGACTGGCCCCGAGCCACTGGCCCAATAGCAAGCCCGCTATCGGCATCCTGGACCTGGCCGGCATGACTTCCGGTTGGACCACCAACACCCCCGAAGCGTGGACAACGGCGCTGACCGGGTCGGTCCTCGCCACGCAATACGGCCTGCCCATCCGCCAGATCACCAATTCCGACCAGTTGGCCGCGGCGCTACAAGCCGGCCCCGAGGCCTGGCTGGCCATCATTAATCCCTACGGCGAAGTGTTCCCGGAGTCGGGACCTGGACAATGGCCGGCCACCCTCGAATTGATCAGCAACTATGTCGACAATGGCGGTTGCTGGTGGGAAACGGCCGGGTATTCATTTTACACCGCTTCCTGGCTGGCTTCCGGCAACACCGGTTGGCAGACCGAAACGGTGGGGCCGAGCGGACTGGATGGGTTCGGCATCCCAGTCGGCAGCGGGGCCAATAACCAACCAGCCGAACCGCTGACGGTCACAAGCACCGGCGAAACGATGTTCGGGTCTGCTCTCACGCCGCGGTTGCAAGGGCTCTACAGCACGGTCAATCGCGGCCTGGTGCGCTCCAGCGACGATCCGGGACATATCACCATCCTGGCAGGATCGCAGCAGGATTTTGTCGGCGCCTACCGTCTGGGCGGCTGGGGCTACTTCTGGCGCATCGGCGGGTTCTATCCCAATTCAGCGGTCGTCTTTCCCACAGTTTCGTCGGTCTTGACCTATCTTTATACCAGCCCGCCTCAGCCTGCGATTGTCAGCACCGTGCAATACCTCTGGCATGGCACTGTCACCTTTCCCAGCCGTGCTGCCTTGCAAGCAGGCGTTGGGGCCGGCGGCGCTGTGGTTCTTGAGATGAGCAACTGCCCCGCCGGCGCCACGAATTACTTGGATCGTGCCTCCGTCCTCGACAACCCTTCTGCCTGGCAAACAGTCCTGACCTTTGCCAGTCCGCCCGCGCAAACAAATTGGACGGATTCGACCGCCTCGGGGTGGCCGCAGGCCTTTTATCGTCTCAGGAGCGTTCCAGGGGGCGGTGAGTAATCCCCGGACCCAGATTAAGTTGACTAGAACGCATGGACCAGGTGGTCTTAAATTCTTTTCCATGGGCGGCATTTTGATTTACATTCCCTTTGCGCCGCGATGCACCGCTGGCTGCTCTAAATGAACGAAGCACATATTTACCCAATGCATAATTCTCTTGACAGACGGGGCTTCCTCAAGGCGACTGGCATGGCGTCCATCGGCTCGCTGGCCTCCAGCTTGCGGGCGGGAGACGGGCCTGGGCCACGGACAGTGGCCACGGGCGCCAGGCTCCTTCCCGGATGCTGCGCCTATTCTTATGGCTCGTACCTGGGCAAGGGGAAAATGACCATGGAGCAATTCATCGTCGAAGCGGTGAACCTTGGCGTGTTGGGAGTGGACATAACAACCTATTGGCTTAAATCGACCGAGCCAACCTATCTTGCCGGCTTGCGCAACTTCGCCTATCGGCATGGCATGCCCTTTTCCGGGCTGGCGATTCGCGCCGACCTATGCCAGCCCGAGGGCCTCAAACGCAAGGAAGTCATCGAGACCGTTAGAAAGTGGGTGGACGCGACGGAACTGGCCGGCGCCTCACATTTGCGGGTCTTCGGCGACAAATTGCCCGCCGGGGCAACCGAGGAACAAGGGATACAATGGGTGGTCGAAACGATGAGAGAGGCCTGCGGCTATGCCGCCAGCAAGGGGGTGATTCTCGGCCTGGAAACTCATTCTGGACTTACCATCAAAGCCGCCAACGTCGTTGCGATACTTCGCGGCATCGATTCGCCCTTTGCCGGGTGCAACCTCGACATCAGCAACTTCCACGAAAACCCTTACGAGCAGATTCAGGCTTGCCTGCCCTATGCGACGCACGCCCACATCCGCGACTTTTATGGAGAGCCAAAGAAGCCATTGGATTTGGATCGCGTCTGGCAGATGTTCGCTCAGAGCGGTTACAAGGGCTACATGTCGGTCGAATATGAAGGTGAAGAAGACGCGATGAGCGGTGTGCCAAAACTGATCAACAAAATCAACCCCCTATGCCGGAAATACTCGACTGCGGCCTGAGCTATTCGCGGCAGGCAAGTTCTATCTGGGGCCAGATGATCCGGGCCATTGGGCGTGTGATGCAAACCGTGTAGGCGAAGCATGAACCCTTTGCGACGATTTGAGCTATGGTTTCGAGCACTTTTCCTGAAAAGGAGGATGGAGGCGGAGATGGACGAGGAATTGCGTTCGCATATCGAATCGCGCACGGAAACGAATATGCGGGCGGGGATGAGCGCGAAGGAGGCCCGTGTGGCTGCATTGCGCCAGTTTGGCTCGGCCGATTTGATCAAAGAACAGTGCCGCGATCAGCGCGGCGCGCGATGGGTCGAGAGTTTTTTCCAGGACATTCGTTTTGGCGCCCGCCAACTGCGAAAAAATCCCGGTTACACGTTAGTGGCCATGCTGACGCTGGCGTTGGGCATCGGTGCCAATACATTCGTGTTTAGCGTTCTCAACAAGGTCTATTTGCAGCCGCTTCCGTTTTACGATCCTGGCAAACTGGTTCGCGTCGCGGTCCAGGGAAAAGCTCGGGATTTTCAAAAGCTCTCGATTCCTGAGTTTCTAGACCTGCGCGGCCATTGCGGCACTCTCAGTTCAGTTTCCGCGGTGCGGGCGCAGGGGGTGAACCTGACCGGCGTTGATGAGCCAACCTCTTTGCAAGCAGCGCTGGTGTCGGCGGGCTTTTTTGAAACGCTCGGCATCCCGCCAGCGATCGGAAGAAGGCTGCCGATGGCTTTGTCTCAACAAGACATGCAAAACGACAATCAAAATGTTTCCGTGATCGGGCGTCTAAAGCCGGGGCGCGCGATAGGAGAAGCGCAGGCCGAAATACAGCTGGTGGACGGGCGGTTTCGTGAGACACGCCGGGTTTCACCCGACCTTGGGCCATTGGGCGCTACTATCTTGACGCATCAGATCGACCGCGGGACGTCGTTGTTTCTTGGCATGTTGACCATCGCCGTTGTCTTCGTTCTCATGATCGGTTGCGTTAATGTGGCCAGTCTTTCCCTTTCGCTGAGTTTGGCCCGGCGCAAGGAGATCGCCATACGGTTGTCACTTGGAGCGACCCGATGGAGGGTTCTTCAACAGCTTCTTTTCGAGGGCCTGCTGTTGGGATCGCTTGGGGGTGGTAGCGGTGTTTTGCTGGCCTTGTTCACCACCAGTTTTGCCGCGAGTTGGATTGGCGAACAAGCCCGATTCGACAGGCACGTCTTGTTTTTCAGCGGCGCGATCACTCTCTTGGCCGGGGTCGTCTGTGGCTTGTTGCCGGCAGCCCTCGCCACGCGTGTGAGTTTAAATGATCGCCTCAAAGACACCGCGCACGAACCAGGCAGCTTCGTCGGTTCGTTTCGTTTGCGACAGCTTTTTGTCGTCGTCCAAGTCGCAATGTCTCTTACGCTCTTGTTGGGAACCGGCTTGATTGTCCGCAGCCTCTTGAGATTGGCGCTGACCGATCCGGGATTCGATCCCAAGGAGCTTCTGTCCGTCCAAGTCTATTTGCCAACGGAAAAATACATGAACGACAATGATCGGACCGCCTTCTTTGCACGCGTCTTTCAACAATTGGGCAGCACGCCCGGCGTTCGCGCTGTCGGCGGCACCAGCAGTTTTCCTATTTACGCTCCAACTTTCTTCCGCCCTTTTAGAATCGTCGGCGCGGAGGATGCAACGGCCGATCTCCCGTCCGAAGCTGACATGCACCGGGATTGCCTTGGGCGCTCTGGGGGCTTTGATGCTGACGCGACAAATCGAAAGCCTTTTGTACGGTGTAAGCCCGAACGACCTCTTAACGTACCTCGGCGCGGCGTTCACCGTGCTGGTGGTTGCCCTGAGCGCTACCTACTTCCCGGCCCGGCGGGCGGCTTTTGTTGATCCCGCGCGGGTTCTCAGAAATGAATAGGTCTTAACAGTCATATCGTGAACTGAGGGATTCTCAGCAATTCGCCGTCTTTCAACGCCGACTGGTGGGCGACGATGCCTGCGACTGTCAGATTTAGGGCGGCGGTGATGTCCACCAGCGGTTTGCGATTCTGGAGGATGGCCGTGACAAACTCATTCATCAGGTATCCATGCGAACCGCCGTGCTCTCCTGGAGCCACGTTGGGCGGCAAGGGCGGACGGCGCGTCTCCGGGAGAGACAATGCCAGTCCCTCGTATTTCCCATAAAAGGAGCCTTTCTGCCCACGGACGCGCCCCATTTCGCCGCCCAATCCTGGCGTGTCCCAACTGATGGCCATTCTGGAGCTTCCTCCTTGGCTGGTCCGCAGGAGAGCTATTTCGGTGCCGAACGGATTTTGGTATGGATTGTTGGCGGGTTGCAGTTCATGGGCCAAACTGCGCACGCCCAAGCAGGATACCTCGGTAAAGCTTTCGCCGCTGACACACAAATGGTAGGCATTGGCATGGGTGGGGTACCACTGCGGCGGCAGGCCCAGCCTCCATTGCTTATAGGAATCAATCAACTGGGCCTGGTAGTGAAAATACTCACCCTCCGAGTACACGAGCTGGCCCAATCCGCCTGTTTTGTATATTTGCCGCATGGCGTGGAGGTCTTCGTGAAAGCAGGAGGTCTCAAACATCATATAGTTGAGGCTGCTTCTCTTGACAGTCTCGAATAGATTCTCAGCGTCCTCGACCGAACCGAACACGGCTGGCACCGCCGAGGCAACATGCTTGCCGTGTTTGAGGACTTCGATGCAATGCCGCGCGTGGCTCGGCGCGTCGGTGGCCACAAACACCGCCTCAATGTTGTCGTCGGTCACCAGTTCCTCAAGGGATGGATACGTTTTTGCGCAGCGGCAGGCCCTGGCCAAATCGCGGCACCGGTCGGGAAACAAATCGCTCACCGCAACCACCTGGACATTGGGGTGGTCTTGAAAACCAAACATGGCCCCAAATTTACAAACGCCGTAGCCGACGATGCCCATGCGTATCTTGCGCTCTGAAATGGGCTGCCATCCCTTGGAAGCGTTGGCGTCGGCGGGAAGATTCTCGAATCCTGGAATTGTTTTTTCCTGCGCCTGACCAACTTGCGGCAGCCCAAAGGCCGCCGTGCCAAGGCCCATCGTCTGGAGGAATGACCGACGTGAAGTTCTGATGTCTCGCATGGTTGAATTTCTCCTTAATTATTCAAGTCGTTTTGCGACACGAGAATGGTGTCTCCGTGTCGCTGTTTCCAAACCGAGGATATGAGCGCCGCCGTAGCGGGCCAAGCTCATTTTGGGAGAGGAATCGCCTGGCACGGCATCAACTTCATCGCTAACGGTTTGGTGAGAATGCCACTTCTGAGGCGGCCTGGCACACGGCTTCCTCGCCCCCAAACGCGTTCGGCCCAGAACGCTCACATTCGGGATCGTCCCGCCAGCGGCCGTCCGCTAAATGTCAGTGTTTCAAGCCAGAAATTGAGGGCGCGCAGCATTTCGACGTTTTCTCGCAGATCGCTTGGCTTTTCCAGGCAGAGGTCCGCGCCCAGCGCGTACGCGGCCTCCATATCTCGCTTGGAACTACACCCGGACAGGATAATCACGGGCAATTCGATGAATGGCGGATTTTGCCGGACCCATTTCAACAGGCCAAACCCATTCAGCACAGGCATGTTCAGGTCTGTGAGAATCATCCGCGGAATCAGGCCGGGCTCCGCCTCCGCTTTGCTCGCGGTCTCTTGCAGAT
>JBKQWF010000226.1:0-7307 GCA_052139695.1 Limisphaerales bacterium | reverse complement strand
GTTGGACGGCGGGAAACGGCTCGGATGCCCCGGCCTCGACCTCGGGTGGCCCGGTCATGATTGGCCGGGACGGCACAGGCACGGCCTCCCACGGCAGCTTGTACGAAGACATCAGCATTTACAGCATCGCCCTTTCAGCGTCGCAAATCACCGAACTTTACGCCAATCCGTAGGAGGTCCAAATCCTTCAGCATTCCTTTCCGGGAGGCAACCCCACCATTGCCAACGCCTGGCCTTTGCGTAAAGGTGAGATCGCCCTGGCGGGAGATCCACTTGACTCTGAAAATGCTCACCAGATTTGCTGGATCGCCCGCAATCGGCGAAGGCAGGCGAAGGCAGGCGAAGGCGCCTTGTTCCATTTTTCAATTGCATTTTCATTTCGCGAAGCGTAACATAACACCGGGTCATTAATTTCAACGGCTCCAATTGTTCATGAAGCGGTTTCTGATTAGTCTGTTTTTTTCACTACCGATGCTTTTGCCTGCATGGCAGATGAACGGTGATACGAACTTTTGGATTGAAATACCCGGAGTGACGAACGGCTTGGCATATCTGGATTTGCACAATGCGCGCCAAGGCCACACTTATGAAGTGTGGAGCAAGAATGCCTTGACTGATCCAGCATGGAAACTCGAGCTCACGCTCCAAACCGCGACAAACCAGGATTGCATTAGCGCGACAGTTCAGGTGTTAAACCGAACCAATGGCTCATTTTTCTTGGCTGTGGATGCCGGCGTTTTTGTTTCCAGCTTCGTCGCCAATGGGCTCGTTGAATGGAACAGGCTCAACGAGGGCGGCGGGACGAATGGCGCGGATGCAAGCGGCAACGGCAATGCTCTCCCCTTGGTGGGTTTTCCTTCGTGGGGTGCCGACTATTTGACTTTTGATGGATCCACTCAATACGGTGACGCGGGAAGCAATCAGTTAACCTCATTGGATCAACACGACCTAACGATCTGCGCGTGGATAAACAAGACAGGCAGCTCGATCAAAGGAATTGTGGATAAGGATTATGACGTTGCGGGAGTTGGTTATGGGGGCTGGAGTTTCTTGGTGTTAAGTGATAATCATCTGGATTGGTGGGTGCAGGACAATCAGGATTTTGTGGATGACGGCGCGGCGACTGTTGCCCTGGGGCAATGGACGTTTGTTACAATTGCCTGGCATTATGCGGCTCACCAAGCCGACTTTTACATTAATGGAGTGCTAAACTCCATTGTTGGAAATGGCGCCGCCATCGAAAATCCAAGCGCAACCGCGGACCTGGAAGTGGGAAATATACGCAACAACGCGGCTGGAGGAATCTATGCGTTCGACGGTTCCATCCATGATGTCGGAATCTACAATCGCGCGCTGGCGGCGGCGGAAGTTGCAGCCAACTACCTGGGTTCGGAGTTCACCACCAACGTTAGCGTCCCCGATTTGCTGTATTACAAAATGACCGAGTCTGCCTATAGCAATCCTCCTGTGTTCCTGGCTGATGGCTCCACTCATGGCGGCACGACTGGAACGGCGCTTATAGAATACCCCGACGATCTGACATGGGTGACAAACGTGGCTGCCATTCCAGGCACCGCGATTCACTTTAATGGTGTGTCAACTTATATAGACACGAGTAATTCAACACTCTTCAACTTTACAACGAATTTGTTCACAATAAACCTGTGGGTATGCCCTTTGACTGAAAACGGTTACTTGATGGAGAATGGGATTTATCAGACGAACGGATGGTATTTGCGTGTTGGCGGCACTTATCAAGTCGAGTTTGGAACCGAAACTAATGGAACTGACGCCTTTGTCTCAACCGGCTCCGGGGCGGCGCAGGAAGGAGTTTATTCGATGGTGACGATCGTACGAACCGGTCCGACCAATGTGTTGGTCTACATTAACGGCGTCCAAGCAGCCACCACTGGCAGCATTACCAGCCCGGCTTCCAGCACGAATAGCCTATTATTTGGCCTCGATGGGGCTGGCTCTCATCATCTTGACGGCGATATCTGGCTGCCTCAAGTGTGGGGCGAAGCTTTGCCGGCGACTTCTATCGCGAATCTGTATTTAATACAGTCTTCAGGCCGACCGTGGCCGTGAAATTCTTTCACTTCTCGACCACCGTGCTTCGAGTTGGCGGCGCGCCACCAGAACCCCGTTTCCATATTTGAAAACGAGCCTCGACTAGGCTCTCGCCACCATAAAAACCGCAATCCTGCGGCGCCAGACCATCGCGTCTTATCCGGCTCCATGTCCGATTTGTGCATAACGATGTCCCGCCTCGGTGTTTGACATAGTTACAAGGTCAGAATAAAATTGCGTCTGGATTATTAGGGAATACAATGAAGATTATAAAGCGCGCTAGAGCACTGTTCGTTATAGCGAGGGTTACCCTTTGCGGCCTAAATGGATGAGGCAACCAGACACGTAACCATTTTGGGGAGGCCCGGCACTTCTCAAGGACATGGCTGTTTTGGCGGTTTCGTTTCAAAGCTGCCTCATGCCTCACAATTCCTGGGGCTTGGAGGACTCCCAAACCGCTTTGTTGCTTGGATATTAACTGAAGGAACAGAGAAAAACCGAACCATGATGAAACACGACATTATTTTAAAACCGGCCCAGTTTTTTTTTTACTGGAGGCTGATCGCATGGCTGCTCTTTGCATCCGGCACTGTGCGAGCGCAAATCATCCCCCTGGTAAACCCCAGTTTTGAGAGTCCTGCCGGGGGACAGGGGACGGTAGCGGGCGTGCCGACCGGGTGGCTGGTATCCAATAAAGATCCGTATGGAGTCTATAATTGCGGGGTCGGAGTCTATTCAGGCGAAGTCAATGACGTTCTGCCCGCACCGGCCCAGGGTTCGCAGGTGCTGTGGATTAATGCCGGCAACTACGTGGCGCAGTTTTTGACCAATACCCTGGTGGCCAACCAGACTTACACGCTGACCGGGGCGATTGGCAACCGTGGGGACGGGTACGGCCTGTTGCCGACGGATCAGGACTATGTGGACCTAGTGGCTGGCGGCACAATCATTGCCCAGAATGCGAACCTGCCGCACCCGGCACCGGGCACTTTTTTGCAATGGTCGATCAGTTACACGGCGCCGGCGACGGGGTTTCCGACCGGAGTGTTGGAGATCCGACTGGGCCAGAACGGGTCCGGCGAGGTGAATTACGACAACATTTCCCTAACCGCCTCCGGTATCTTCACGAGCAATGCCACTCCTACCACGACAACGGTCATTTCTTCGCAAAACCCGGCACAGGCTGGCACCTCAGTGACCTTTACCGCCACGGTGAGCGGGACTGGCGGCACCCCCACAGGAACGGTGGCCCTCTATGAAGGAAGCACCGAGGTGGGCAGCGCGCCCTTGAGCGCAGGCACGGCGGCCTTCAGCACTTCGACGCTTTCAGCCAGTGGTTCGCCCTATTCCATCACGGCAGTTTACAGTGGGGACAGCACCTTTGCGGGCAGCACGTCGAGCCCTCTCTCGCAGATTATCACCACTGCCACGCTCACAGCCAGCACGACAACGGTCATTTCTTCGCAAAACCCGGCACAGGCTGGCACCTTAGTGACCTTTACCGCCACGGTGAGCGGGACTGGCGGCACCCCCACAGGAACGGTGGCCCTCTATGAAGGAAGCACCGAGGTGAGCAGCGCGACCTTGAGCGCAGGCACGGCGGCCTTCAGTACCTCGACGCTATCAGCCAGCGGTTCGCCCTATTCCATCACGGCAGTTTACAGTGGGGACAGCACCTTTGCGGGCAGCACGTCAAGCCCTCTCTCGCAGATTATCACTGGCACGAACAACCCCGGCACTGCTAGCGGCCTCTGGGCATTGAGTCAGCGGGCGTCTTATTCAAGCGTTCCGGTCGCAGTTTTCAGGCCAACGATTGCCAACTCCGTGATAGCTCTCGATGAAATGCCAAATGGAAATCCTGGCGATAGTGGGAACGGAATCGTCTGGCAGGACTGGTGTCTGGAAGATTGTTTCCAAAATGAATTTGAAACCGTCCACGTGATTCATGTCGCAACACATTCAGGTTTTATGGAAATATCCTCCCAGGTTTACGATGGCGCGGGCCCACTTCCCTTGCTTTTTGGCCAGGGGACCGGCGACGTATCCAGCTCAACATGGGTTATGGCCATATCCAACAACGTTTTTTACATCATGAGCGGTATTGGAGGCGTGACCGACGGTTCGTCCGCTTTGGCCGGCAGAGTAGGGGAATATATTTCCAGTTCCCTGCCTAACGCTTCAGCCGTCAGCCTCACCTCCGGCGAAACGGCAAATATCACCTCCATTAGTCTGACACCGGGCGATTGGGATGTGGAAGGAGCGGTCCACTTCCAAATGACATCGGCCACAGTCACTTTATCGCTGGGGGGCGCTTCAACTGATTCCCGCAACCTTCCTGTAGATGGCAGTGCGAGCGCCAGCGGACTTCAACTCGTGGGCACCTCGACTTATAATACCATTACGCTTCCCGTAAAACAACTAACCATTCATTCCACAACTAATGTTTACCTGGTAGGGTCTTGCCATTTTAGCGAAGGCAGCGTTGCCGCTTTCGGGCTGATCACCGCCAGAAGGATGCGATGACGTTTCGTTGCGTGCCGGCCTTGGTCGCGGCCGCCTCACTGGCTGTTCAGGTTCGAGTCCAAGCCCTTCTTTCCAACCTAAATCGATGGGAATTACGCCGCGGGGTGGTGGCCCGAGCCTTTTGCCTCGTCAGCTAGGTGGCTATCCCACAAATGTGCCGATGAGCTAAGCGGATCGAGCAATTGCCCAGCCAGCGTTGGCGGGACCTTCGCATCAATGCCATAGACGGGGGGCCAGTACTTCGGCAACCATGCAGTGCCGAACACGCGGTCGATCAGTGGAAAAAACGCTGCAAAATTGCGGTCACGATTACTGTCGTTTGTATGGTGCCAGTGGTGGAAAGCGGGAGTCGAAACCAGCCATTCGAGCGGCCCCAGACGAAAGCGGACATTGGCATGAATAAAATAGGTCCAGACTATGCCAATGACGGTTACCAACGCCACCACTGGATCAAGCCGGTTTGCCGATGCCTTAGCCAGCCCGAGCAGATAAACGGGGGCCAATGCCGACAACCGCGTGAAAACGATGTCAAAAGGATGAGCGCGGGCGCTAACCAGCCAATCAATATCTTCAGCGCTGTGGTGGATGGCGTGGAACCGCCACAGGAACGGGAAGGAGTGCAACGCGCGATGGCCCCAATACGCGCCGATATCACTCACCAGCAACACCACTGGCAACTTTAACCAAAGAGGCCAGAGTGCTACCGCCGAATAAAGACCGCCAGGATCGGCCCCACGCAATGCCCTGGCTAGCATTAACAGCGGCACGGCAATGATCGCGGCCGGAACCAGGCTATTGATGAAATACCAGGCAAGATCGACACCCACCTGTTTGCGCCAAATCTTGGCGGGATGCAGGGCGAACAACCGCTCCAACGGCACGAAGATGCATACCAGCAAAACCAGCCATACCGAAAGGCGTCCCAAATTGACGCCGAAACTCAAGGCATGCCGGGCGAGATGAGCGGTCATGGCTTCACGGCTTCATGGCCTTTTACCATGAACGAATGTCAGTTAGTGGCGACTCCGCCGATTGTACCGCCGTGAGGCAAAAGCCAGCGCCGCCGCGGAAAAACCGAAAAGCATCGCCGTCGAGGATGCGTCTGGCGCGGATAGTTCCAAGTCCACGCCATCCAGCAGCGCAAAAGGAGGATCAGTTACGGCGGGCGTTCCCGATGCGAGGAATGACAGTGTTTCCGAACTGGCGGTCGCGATATAGTTAAATGATACTTGATCCCAGCCGGTGAAGCCGTGATTCGCCACGTCGATTACGGGTGTATCCTGAGTTTCCGATCCCAAGGTCACCGCGAGTTGGTCGGTGGTGGCACCGTTGTATCCGACTTGCTGTGCGCCTGCCCAGTCGAACGTAAGGGTGTAGCTTTGGCCCACAGTCAGGCCGTTGATTGTCTGGCTAAGTGGGCCGACTGAAACGCCAGCATTCGGTGCCAAATAGCTATCCAGCGCCACAAAGTTCGGTCCCGCGGGGCTTGTCGTAAAGCCGTTGGCAACGGGAGTGGGATTGAGTGGGCCATAAAACGCCACAGACGTACTGAATTGGTCGGGTGCCCCATTCACTTCGGCCATGTTAAGTGTAGCGCTGGAAGAGCCGCCCGAATAGACGAAATTATACCCGCTGCTGGTCCAATGAGCCACGGTCGCGGCGTATGATGTAACCCCGCCTGCGATCTGGCCAGCGCCAGATTCCGAAGTCGAGCCAGACACGGAGGAGAAATCGCCATTTTGGACAAGATTACCCTTAGCCGTAAACGCCAGCCCAGAGACAATCACACCGCAAAATGCGGCTGCAAGGACTTTGGTTTTCAATGTGTTCATATTTTTAACGAGCGGCTTAACTTTAACATTAATTTGGCTTCTTGGCAATTATTGTTTGTCCCTTGGCAAGCCGCTCACATAAAGCATTAGCAATGCCACTGATGTATAAAGAATTTCGTTATGCTGGTAACCTGCTGGCAGTAAATGAGTTGCGAGTTAATTGCTTTGGGCCCAAGCTCTCCTTTTTTTGCTGAATTGTAAGCAATTTCGACGTAGTTCTCGCCATATCAAGATGATTCTAATCGTAATGGATTTGCTATCAGTTACTTACAGTAACTTTCATTGCCGTGTAAGTCATCCCGACGCGTACAAGACCCACGAAATTGGAGGCCACATCGACTTGGCCTCCTCCCCGCACGGCGCCGGAGAGGGAGAAAGGGCCTAAGGGGAAGTCCAACGTCTTGGAGTGTCAGGAGCCGCCGTGAACTCAGGGGCTCGCGGGCGCTCGCCCCGCAGACGCTTCTCCGTGTCGTTACATTCATTGTCCAACGGTGGACATTCTGTAGAAGTTGGCAGTGTTGGAAAGGACATTGGTAACTGTGAAGGTCCAGTTGCCGCTCGTGTCCGCAGCCTTGGTGATGACCGGACGCCAGTCAACGGGCGGAGTGAGATTGGTGGCCGAGAGCACAATGTAGGAGTTGACCGGGAGACCTTGGAATTGCAATTGCACTTCCTGATTTCCAAGGCGCAGCGCGTTCAGTGGATTGAGAGCGACAACCAGGTTGACGACGCTGCTGGTGACGCTTCCGAAGGGGCTTGAGACTACTGCGTCATAGGACCCGGCATTTGCGCCGCTGACATTGAGCAGGGAGAGGCTTGGTCCCGGGAAGACTACTTTGCGGATGCGGTTGTTATAGAAGTCTGCTATGAAAAAGTTGCCGG
>JBKQWF010000225.1:0-3095 GCA_052139695.1 Limisphaerales bacterium | reverse complement strand
CCGGAACCACGGGCGCAACGGCACCTGCGCCAGCCCTATCCGCCTTTAATTGGTTCCCGAAAAAAAGCGCGTCAACAATTGAAAGTAACCCCGAATTGCGCCCACAAAAACTAGTGGCATTGACCGTCTCGGTCGCCGCGGTCGGCGTCTCGCCGACCGCATCTTGCCGGTGCTATGCGATTCCTATCGAAGCATTCAGACGTAGCGCCAAGGTTAGGCGAGGATTTGGGGGACTTGGAAGGTTAGGACGCCTCGGCGAGGCGCCCTCACCATTCGCTGGGCGCTCCCACAACTGAACGGTTACAGTGGCAGCTATGGCCCTTGGTCTATCAGGCGGAAGAAGGCGCTTGGATTGGTCGGGATCAGGGTAATGGTCGAGTTGGTGTTCGTGGCCACAGTGATCCAGTTGGTGACTGACAGGTCGGAACATTGTTGCACAAGGAAAGGCCCCGCGCCGCCGCCCGCCCAGTTGAGTGTCAAATTGGTTTGGCTGTTGGTAATGCCGATAAAGGTGGGGGTGATGGGGGCGATGCTGCCAAACAGCCCGTCCTCCTCGCCGTTGATCCCGGCAGTAAAATACAGGGTGTGGGCGTCACCCTCGCCGCTGTGGCCGTTGCCGAAGGCAAGGGCCCAGAGTCCGTCCAGCACCAGAGGCGCGCCATTGGTGTTGTTGCGCAAGGCACCCAGCCAAGCGCCGGAGGCTGGATTGAAGACGTTGATTCGCCCGTCGCCGAAGTTGCCGACGAGCAGGTCGCCGCCATAGGCTCCGAAGCCAACGGACGCCAGGGCCAAGCCCCAGGGCGAATTGAGGACAGATTGGCTGATGAGCTTTTGCACAAGGTTGCCGCCGGTATCAAATACATCCAAATAGCCGTTGCCTGGGCCGGGGACGTCGTCGTGTTTGGCGCCATCCTGCATGGCATAGGTCACATAAAGCTGGCCGTTGATATTGGCAATGCTGAACGGGGCAAAGCCTTGCGGGATGCTGGCATCGGCAAAGGAACCGGAGAGGGCTGCTTGAGTGTAATTGGTATCGAAAACATCGATCTGGGCGTTGTGGAAGTCTGTCACATAAATATAATTTGTTCCGCCGCTGATGCCCGCGGTCATCGCCTTGAAGACGGCGTTTGAGGTTGAGAAATCCACCTTGAGGACAGCCGCCGCGCCGCTGCTCCAGGCGGAAATGGTGCCGTCCTCGGTGCAGAACAGGAAGTGCGCGGTGTTGGTGCCGGTGGCCAGGAAACCTGGGACAGAATTGGCGATCGTGCCGGAGGGAGAGGCGGGACCGGGTTGTCCGGCGGGAGGCGGAATCGTGACGACAAGCGATAGAACCGCGCCTGTGCCATTGTAAACCGTGGAGAGTCCAATGCCTCCGTCGGAAATCCAGAAGGGGCTGGTCCCGCTGAAGGAAATTCCCCAGGGATTATGCAAGTTGGTATCCGTGTTGGCCGCCAAGCCGGGGATGTCGGAGACCAGATTGCTTTGCAAGTAAGCGGTGCCCGCGGGATTGCCGGGGTGGAGCGGAGATAGGCTGCCCAACAGGCCGTCGTTCTGCCCGTTAATCCCCGCCGTGAAATAAAGATCTTGAGTGCTGGCGCCATTGTGGCCGTTGCCGGCGGCGATGGCCCAAAGACCACTCAAAGACAGAGGCACGCCGTTGGTATCGTTCAAGGCGCCCAGCCATTCGCCAGAACCTGGATCAAAAACGTTAATGGCGCCGTTGCCAAAGTTGCCGACAAGCATATCGCCGGCGAAGGGGCCAAATCCCGAAGGCGCCATCGCCAGGCCCCAAGGGGAATTGAGGGACCCCTGGGAGGCAAATCGCTTCACGAGATTGCCGCTCGCGTCGAAGATATTGACGAAGCCGTGGCCGGGACCGGCGACGTCGTTGGATTTGGAGGAGTCTTGCAACGCGTAACTGATGAATAACTGTCCGTTGATGTTTTGAATGCCAAAGGGAGCGTATCCCGCCGGCAAACTGGGGTCTGTAAACGAGCCCTCCAGCTCAACCGGGGCGTAATTGGTGGCAAACACATCGATTTGCCCATTATAAAAATCGGCGGCGTAAATGAAATTGGACCCGCCGCTGACTCCGGCGGTCATGCCTTTGAATACGGCATTCGAGCTGGAGTAGTCCACCTTCAGGACCGCCGCTGAACCGCCGCTCCAGGCGGAAATGGTGCCGTCCTCGGTGCAGAACAGGAAGTGCGCGGTGTTGGTGCTAGTGCCGAGAAAGCCTGGGACGGAATTGGCGATGGTGCCGGTCGGTTTCCCCGGGCCTGGCTGCCCCGCCGGTGGCGGAACCGTGACAACCAGTGACTCAATCGTTCCCGTGCCGGTATAAATGGTGGACAAGCCCGTCCCTTCGTCGGAAATCCAGAAGGGGCTCGTGGCGCTGAAGGAGATTCCCCAAGGATTGTGCAGATTAGTATCCGTGGAAATGGCCAGACCGGGGATGTCGGAGACGAGATTGTTCTGGATAAAGGCGTTCTGTCCCGACATTGGCCTCGCCAGGAAAATGAGAAAAGCGATGGCGCAAATCTTGGAGCAGGTTAGAGAGAAGCATGGGCTATGGCGAGAGTGAGGTACATTCGGTTTCATGTTTTTGTTCCTTCCAGCGGATCCGAGTGGCTAATCTCGGAAATCGAAGGTAGGAGGGACCGAGGCGGGATTTTGTTCCCGCGAAAATGCAACAAATTTGATCGGGGATCGATTAGGCCCAAGGTGGGACAAAGCGCCAGTAAACGCAGCTACGGCAAACTGACGCCAAGTTTGGCCAAGGCGTCTTCCAGTTGATGGTCGCCCTGTCTCCTTTGCTCGGATTATGTCGCTCCTACCGGAGCTTCATTTCCACCAGAGCTGGCTGCTACAAAGATTTCGCTCCTACCGGAGCTAAAGATGAGAGTGCTCTGTCCAAAAACTCCCGTCGCCAAAGGCGACTGAGTTTGCTGAGATGCGCAGTTTCAACCAGACCTCAAAATGACGCGGGTCTTTTGAGGAAAAGAATGACGAGTTCAATTCCCTCAAATTGGTCAATTTTTTAGCGAGCGCTTCGCAGGGAAGTGCTCGGTTTTCCGTGACTTTCCCTCCCGGTT
>JBKQWF010000224.1:0-26280 GCA_052139695.1 Limisphaerales bacterium | reverse complement strand
CCGAGCTTCATCGAAGCATTCCTTCAACGCGGCGTATTTCTCGCGCAACCTCTTCATATCGATCAACATGCAACTAGCATAGCACAAGCGGACAATATGTGACAGTTATTTTTGCGCGGCTCCTAAGCCGGGCAGCATCCAATAGTATGGCGCGTGTCTCCATTTGAAACGGTGCCAGCCGCAGCATACGCTTCAAGGCTTGAAGCGCTCCAAAACCTTGGTGGCCGAATCAAGCAATGCCGTCTCTGCTTCCAGCGCTTTGGCGATGCGCGCTATTTCCTTCTCCGCTTCGTCATAATGGGCCTGTTCAATGCCTTCGCGCGCTCCAGGCATGGTCTTGGCGCCGTACCCGGCATACACGCCTGGTGCGTATAACAGATGTTTGTACCACGGACGGCGCGGGAGGCCGGCGGGGTCTGTTAGGCAGCGTTCGGCTTGCAATAGAATCCGATTGAGGTCTTGCACGGTGGCGCTTTGCGCCGGGTCGCCGAACTTGGGCTGGGCTTCAGCAAAGGCTTTTTGATACCGTTGCGCGCTCGCCGTCAATGCTCTGGCGACGTTGATCAGAGGGGCGAAGTTTATCTCCCGCGGTATGGCTTCGGCTGCGGGCGGTCCTTTCGGATGCTGGGGGTCTGAGATGGCCGCAAAAACGCCGTCCGCCAGCTGGCGGTTGCGCTCTTCGATTTCTTCCTGTTTCTGTTTGAGCAGGGTTTGCAAATCATCGCTATATTTATGGACGACAGCGGCAAGGTCGCCAAACTCGTAAGGAATGACCTCCGCATCCGCCAGGCGCAACACCGTCGTGCCGATCGCCTGGGCCAAAGCGCGGCCATAGGCAAAATTGGTGTCGCCAAAATGTGTGTACCAATAAAAGTCGTCATAAATGGAATGGTAAACGCCGCCATCATTATCCTCGCCGTGAAAATCAAGGTTCAAGCTGGGGACGCCGAGAAAATCCAGGAAAGCGGTGTAATCACTTCCGGAACCCAGCGCCTCCAACGGCAGATCCGCATGCTCGCGCAGTTCATGACGTTCCGCGGCATTGCTCGCTTCGGCAAGGTGCATGGCCTGTCCGCGCTTCCAAATACTCATGGCCACTTCCGGGTCCGCGATGCCATGAGCGACCGCGTTAACCAACCCCTGCAGGGTGTGCGATCCAGCCATTCCAAAAAAACCTCGCCCCGTCCCATCCGAGTTGACGTAGGCCGCGGCGTGCTGGCGCAATTCATCCGCGTGCGTCTCCACCCATTCCGTGGAACCGAGCAACATTGGCTCCTCCCCGTCCCATGAGCAATAGATGAGCGTGCGCCGCGGCTTCCAGCCTTGTTTGGCAAGCTGCCCCAACACGCGCGCTTCTTCCAGCAGGCAGACCTGGCCCGAGAGAGGATCGGACGCGCCGTTGACCCAGGCGTCGTGATGATTGCCACGGATCACCCATTCGTCGCCGGCCACTCCGCCTGGAATGCGGGAAATGACATCATAAATCGTTTTCAAGTCCCAGTTAAACTCCAGTTTGAGGTGGACCTTGGCCGGCCCGCTTCCCAAGTGATAGGTGATCGGCAAGGCGCCCCGCCAGGTTTCTGGAGCGACCGGGCCTTTGAGCTGAGCGAGCAAAGGCTCAGCGTCACCGCTGGAAATCGGCAGAACAGGTATCTTAGTGATGGCGGTCGCCTCGCTCCGCGAAAGCCGTTTGGCGCCGGCCACGGCGCCCCAGCCGGGCGTGAGAGGATCCCCTGGGCTGGCCGAAGGAAAGTCCATTACGCTGCCGCGCTGCACGCCGTTGGTGTTCCGCATCGGCCCGTTGGGAAAGACATCCGCCTGCGCGTAGCCGTCATCCTTGGGGTCAGAAAAGAGAATGCAGCCGATGGCTCCCTGTTCGGCGGCGACTTTCGGTTTGATGCCGCGCCACGATTTCCCGTACTTGGCGATGACAATGGCCCCCTTGACCGAGACGCCCAGCCGGTCCAGTTCTTTGTAATCGTCCGGCAGCCCATAGTTGACATAGACCAAAGCGCCAGTGACATCGCCGTCCGTCGAATACGCGTTGTAGGTGGGCAGTTGCTCGTCAACCTGGCCGGAAGTGAGATCAACCGACACCGCCGGCTCCCGCAACGACGCGGTGAATTGAACCGGCTCCGTCATCTCCAAAACACGCGTTTTCGGGGTGGGGAAAAGGACATCAAAAGTCTCGATGGAGGCATTCCATCCCCAACCCGCCATCTGCGCGCGAATCCACTCCGCATTTTCCTTGTCATAAGGCGAGCCAACATGGTGCGGGCGCGCGGACAAGCGCTCCATATATTGCCGCAGATTTTCTGCTACCGGCAGCGCTCGGAACGAGGCTTCAAGTTTGAGTTCCGCCTCGGCGTTAGTGGGAGAAAACCCATAGAGCGCCGACGACGCTTCCGCCGCGCTGAGGCGCGTCAAGCAGCCCACCGCCGCGGTCAGGACAAAAATAGTGACAGTTAAACAATTGTGACGTGTGTTCATTCGGTTTATTTCCGCCGTCCGGTCAAACTCGCAACGTTTATCCATTACTTCTACACGAGATCGGTTGGGAGACCAAGATTTTGTCACGCAGGCGCGCAGGCTGAACTGCGTCAGTGGAGGATGGGAGGACTATTGCTCGACGAGCCGGCCGCGGGCGTTTCTCGCCGGAGTGGTCGCCTTGGCGAGGCGACCCTACCTTTTCCAGGGCCTGTCACTGGCGCAGAACCGCACGCTCGCCTTCTTTCCAGGTGATCTTTCGCGCCGGTAATTAATCTGATTCGCATTTTTAATTGATTCGTCCCTGGACTTGTTTTAACAAGGTGGCCGCGCGGGCCGGTTCCGCCGCAAGCAGGAAAACGGCGTGCTCAAAAAAAGAAACTTATTTATTTTACAAAACAATATCGCATCAATTGTACGACAATATGAACCCGCGACAAACCTCAGTTCAGCGCCCGGCCGTCTGCCTGGCGCGGATTTCCAAGCCTCACGGCTATCGCTTGGACGGTGATCAGGTGTATCTCCAGGCCAAATTCGGCATTTTGGATCAGGCCGCCAACGAACGCCAATGGGCCCTCCAGCTCTGGGCTTGCCCCGTGTCGCCCACTTCCGCCCACGACCTCGCGGGCCAGATTGTCGCCGAAGTGGCGCTGCCGCCGATGAGCGAAGCCGCGGATGAAACGGAGCACATGGATATGAGCAGCTTCGCGAATACCCCGGCGGGGGATGCCGCGTATTTTATGGCGCTGGTCCTGGCGGCAGGCCGCCCCGGCCGATTCGACGAAATCCACGACATCGCCGTCTATCCGTGTCAGCAGCATTTCCTCCAGCCGAGAATGCGTGGCAACATCCGCTATCGCATCGATGGCAATCGCGTCCATCTTTTGGTCGAGCGCATTGAAAACCCGCGTAACGAGGCCAATCTCAGCGGCACTCTCGCGTTGGAACTTTGGGCTTTGCCGGCCCCTTACTCCGGCGGCGCATTTGAGGGCCAAATTCTCGCGGGCACCGTCATCGGCACACTATCGGGCCAGAGCGAAGCGACCTCCTCGGCGCATGAACTTCCGTTCTCCCCGCCAACGTCCGGGACCTGGCACTTCGTTCTCATGTTGCGCGAGTGGACCGCTGCGGGTTATGTCACTCGCGATTTTACCAGTTTCCAGAACCCGATGGTCTATAACCCGCCCCCCGCCACCGGCTTGCCAAAACACGAGGGGCCAGTTCCGGCAGAAGGAGAGTCCGTCAAGCGGGCGGAGGCAACGGAAACCGCGGTGCCAGCCCCCGCGAAGACCGTGAAAGCAGGAAAGGCCAAGGTCCCCGCGACAAAACCCCAAAAGCGCGCGGCGGCTCCCCGCCAACGGTCGCGAAAGCCGCGCTCGGCGTAATCACAGGTTTGACGTCCCGGAAACCGGTAAAACTTGGGCAGCGGGCGAGATGGCCGTGCTCCCCAATCCATCTTAGGCGCAAAAGTCGGCCAAGAATTGGCGTGTGTCGCAAGCCGCGTGCTGTTAGCCTGCCCTCAAGCTTGCGATGAATGAATTCTTGCCGATTAAAAAATACTCGTTCGGAATAGGTGACCGTTTTGCCCGCCAGGCCCAGGCGCAATTGCAGGCCTGCCTTCGTGCCGCTGCCGAAGGGGCAGACATCGTCCCGGTTTGGAATAAGTCCAACCGTGAACACCTCATTATTGGGTCCGAGCCGGGCCAGACCCGCGCCGCCGCCGCCGCTGCCGTCAAAGCCCTCCATTGGACCAAGCCCTATTTCGTGGATGCCGATCATATCCGGCTCGAAACGGTGGACCGCTTCGTCCCTCACGCCGATTTCTACACCATCGACGTGGCCGATTGGATCGCCAAGCCGACTCCGGGGGATGCCGTCGCGCGATTCGTGACTCGGCACGCGGAATTGATCGGCTCGCTTGAGATCGAAGGGATCGCACGACCGCTTCGCGCTGACCGCGCGCAGATTGAGGCGATCTCTCAAAAGTATTTGCTGGCAGCGACGGAGGCGGGAAAGATTTACCGGCACATTTCCCGCGTCAAGGGACCTGCTTGCTTTGTCACGGAGGTTTCCATGGACGAGACCGATCAGCCGCAAACGCCGATTGAAATGCTGGTCATCCTTGCGGCTTTGAGCGACGAGCAGATTCCACTGCAAACCATTGCGCCGAAGTTTACCGGCCGTTTCAATAAGGGGATCGATTACACGGGCAACCTGTCAGAGTTCGAGGAACAGTTTAATGACGACCTGGCCGTCATCGCGTTCGCCATCCGTCAATATGGTTTTCCGCCGAGCCTGAAGTTGAGCGTTCATTCCGGCAGCGACAAGTTTTCCATATATGCCCCAATTCGCCGGGCCTTGCGGCGATTCGGGGCGGGGATCCACGTCAAAACCGCCGGCACGACCTGGCTGGAAGAAGTCATTGGGCTGGCGGAGGCTGGCGGAAGCGGACTGGCGCTGGCCCAGGAGATTTACGCCGGGTCGCTCGATCACATCGACGAATTGTGCGGGCCTTACGCAACCGTGCTGGAGATCAACCGCAGCCGATTGCCCACGGCCTCGAAGGTGCGAAGCTGGACGAGCGAGCAGTTTGTGGGCGCCTTGCGCCATGATCAAACAAATCCCGCATACAATCCTGATCTGCGCCAGTTGCTGCATGTCGGGTATAAAATAGCCGCGCAAATGGGCCCGCGCTACCTGGAGGCATTGGAACAATATCAGGCTCCCGTGGCCAGGAACGTGACCGAAAACTTATTCGAGAGGCATATTCGGCCGCTGTTTTTGGCCAAGGATTGACCATGAAATTCATTCACGAGAATTTCCTTTTGCACAACCGTACCGCGCGGCGCTTCTACCAAGAGTACGCCGAGCCGGAGCCGATTTTCGACTACCATTGTCATCTCCCGCCGCGGGACATCGCCGATGACCGTCAATTCAAGAACCTCGCGGAGATTTGGCTTGAGGGCGACCATTACAAGTGGCGGGCCATGCGGGCCAATGGGGTGGAAGAGAAATATTGCACCGGCAACGCCAAGCCGGAGGAGAAGTTTCGAGCTTGGGCCGCCACCGTGCCGCATACCCTGCGCAATCCGCTCTATCATTGGACCCACCTGGAACTGAAACGCTACTTCGGCATTGATGAAGCTCTTAATGAAGAGAGCGCTTCACGTGTCTGGCGCCGCGCCAACGAGCAATTGGCCGGGCCGGAGCTTTCCGCCCGCGGCATCCTCCGCAAATTCAAGGTCACGGCTCTCTGCACCACAGACGACCCCACCGACGATTTGGCGTCCCATAAGAAAATCGCCGACGACGGATTGGCGACCCGCGTTTTTCCCGCCTTCCGGCCCGACAAAGCCTTGGCCGTGCATCATCCTTACGAATTCAACAAATGGTTCAAACGTCTCGAACAATCCATGGGCGGTGAAATTGGGACATTTAGCGACTTTGTCGCCGCCTTGCGCAACCGGCATGACTATTTTCACGCCCACGGTTGCCGGTTGTCGGACCATGGCCTGAGCCAATGCCTGGCCAGTCCGTGCCCGGCCAAGACAGCCGCCGCGATCTTTGCCAAGGCGCGCCGCGGCCAGGTGGTTTCCCCTGAGGAATGCGCTCAATTCGGGACGCATTTGATGCTGTGGTTTGGCCGATGGGATGCGGAAAAAGGCTGGGTCAAACAACTGCACCTGGGCGCCTTGCGCAACAACAATTCGCGGATGTTGCGGCAGTTGGGCCCTGACACCGGTTTCGATTGCATGGGCGATTTTCCGCAAGCGCAAGCGCTCGTCCAGTACCTGGACTTGCTGGATCGCAACGGGCATTTGCCGAAGATGATTGTCTATAGCAACAACCCGGCGGACAACTATCTCTGCGCCAGCGTGGTGGGTTGTTTCCAAGACGGCGCCTTGGCATCGAAGATGCAATTTGGCTCCGCTTGGTGGTTCCTCGACCAAAAGGAAGGCATCGAGTGGCAGCTTAACGCGCTGTCAAACATCGGCCTGCTGTCCCGGTTTGTCGGGATGATTACCGACTCCCGCTCTTTCATGTCCTATCCGCGCCATGAATACTTCCGCCGCGTCCTTTGCAACCTCATCGGCCGCGAAGCCGAGAGCGGCGATCTGCCCAACGACGAAGCGTTGCTGGGGCCAATGATCCGCAACATTTGCTATAGCAACGCGCGCCAATACCTGGCGCTGCCGGAAGCCGGGACGGCGCCCGCCGCCGTTTCCCGGACAAAGGGCGCACCCCGTGCCATGCGCCAACCCGCAGTGTAAATCTAACTCTCAACCCTTTCCAACATGTCCACAACAGCTTCGTTCCCGCGCCAGAATTGCCGCTCTTTTCTCCGAAGTTTCGCCTCCATCTTGCTGGCCGTCGTGCTTTGTCCGTGGCCCGCCGAGGCTTCATCTGTCCGGCTTACGGAGCAGGAAATCGTCATCCCCACTTACCTTCTCGGTGACCCGGAGCCAAACCCGATGTTTTACTTCGGAGGCAATTCGCAGGGCGCTGCCGGGCGGGTTTATCCCTACCCGCTTTACGACAGCCTGACCAACGTCAAATCGAATAAAACCTACCACGCCGTCTATCTGGAAAACGAGTATTTGCGGATTTGCATCCTGCCGGAAGTGGGTGGACGCCTCCTGGAAGCGGTGGACAAAAGCGATGGCTACAATTTCATCTATCGCCAGCACGTCATCAAGCCCGCGCTCATTGGCCTCATTGGCGCCTGGATGTCCGGCGGGATCGAGTGGAACATTCCTCATCATCATCGCGCCACCTCGTTTCTGCCCGTGCAGTATCACCTCCAATCAAACGCCGACGGCAGCAAGACCATCTGGGTGGGAGAATTGGAAGTGCGTCAGCGCATGCGGTGGGCCGTCGGCTATACCCTGCGTCCCGACAAGTCGTATCTGGAATGCTCCGTGCGCATTCTCAACCGCACCCCTGTTGCCAACACCATGCTTTGCTTCGCCAATGTCGCCGTGAGCGTCAACAGCAGTTATCAAGTAATTTTTCCGCCCGCCACGCAATACGTCACCTATCACGGCAAGCGTGAGTTCGCCTCCTGGCCGATTGCCAGCGGGAATTACGCCGGCGCTGATTTTGGCCGCGGAACGGACGTCAGTTGGTATTCCAACCATTTCAATGCCAACTCCATGTTCGCCTGGAATTATGAGGATGACTTTTTCGCCGGTTACGATCACGGCAAAGAGGCCGGCATCATCAGCGTGGCCGACCACCATTTCATTCCCGGCAAAAAGTTTTGGACCTGGGGCAACGGGCCGCGCGGGCACATGTGGGACAAGATTCTGACGGACGAGGATGGTCCCTACATCGAACTGATGACCGGCGCTTACTCGGACAATCAGCCGGATTATAGCTGGTTGCAACCCTACGAAACCAAATCGTTTCAGATGTTCTGGTACCCTTTCCGCGAGATTGGCGGGGTGAAAAAAGCGAATTTGGACGCCGCGGTAAACCTGGAAGTGACGAAGCCTGGCGCCGCTAAAATCGGATTTTGCGCGACCTCGGCGCATCGCTCGGCCGAGGTCCTGGTGACAGCCGGCCACGATGTGTTGTTGCGGCAAAATGTCGCCATCAGCCCGGGAAAACCTTTTCTGAAACAGATTTCCTTCCCTCAAGGCCGGGACGAACATGACTTGCGCGCGACGCTTTCGGACGGCGACCAGGAACTGGTCAGTTATTCGCCCGTGCGCCGGACGCCCATGGAAAAGCCCAAACCCGTGGTTCCCCCGCCCCCGCCCAAGGACATTAAGACGGCGGAGGAACTTTACCTGGCCGGGCAGCGCGTTGCACAATTCCACTCCCCCGGAATGGACGCGGAGGCGTATTGGCAAGAGGGGTTGCGACGCGATCCCGGCGATTCACGGACCCATACCGCATTAGGCATCCAGCGGCTCAAAGAGGCCCGGTTCGAGGAAGCGGAAGAGCATTTTCACAAGGCATTGGAGCGGTTGTCCTTCAATTATACCGCGCCCAAAGACGGCGAACCTTATTATTACCTCGGCCTGACGCTCCGAGCGCAAGGCCAGACCAAAGCCGCGGAAGACGCCTTCGCCAAGGCCACCTGGAGCGAAGCCTGGCGCGGGCCGGGTTATTTCGCGCTGGCTGAAATCGCGACCGGACGCGGCAACTTTTCCGCCGCGCTGGACGATCTGGATCGCGCGCTCTCCGCCAACGCTCTTAATCCTCGCGCCCTGGCTCTCAAAGCCGCCCTCCTCCGCCATACTGGTCACTCCACGGAAGCCCTCGCTCTCCTGGATTCAGCGGAGCAAAGCACCGATCCGCTGGATGTTCGCCTGCTGACCGAACGATGGCTGGCCGGCGATAAAAGAGCCGACGAAGAACTGAACCGAAACCTGCGCGAGCACCCCGCTACAGGCTTGGAAACCGCGGCGGAATTTGATGACGCCGGCCTCCGCCAGGATGCCACTGACATTTTGACTCTTCTGACCAAATCCGCCCAAAACCCGGCGCGCGTCTCGCCGCTGGCCTACTATTATCTGGCCCACTTCGCCAGCCTGCGCGGCGATGACACCCAAGCGGCGTCGTTTCGCACCCTCGCCCAGGAACAGCCGCCCGGCTACGTGTTTCCTTTCCAATGGGAGTTTGTCCCAGTCTTGCGGGAGGCCATGGCCGCCAACCCGCGCGACGCTCGGGCCCCCTATTACCTGGGCAATCTTTTGTTTGACTCCCAGCCCGCCGAAGCGGTGAAATTGTGGAAACAATCGGAGGCGCTTGACTCTTCCTTTGCCATCGTCCACCGCAATCTGGCCGCGGCCTATCTTCATCAAAAGCCGGAGCGCGACAGCGCGGGCGCCATCGCCGAACTGGAGCAAGCTGTCAACTGCAATGTCAAATATGCGCTGCATTTCACCGAGTTGGACGAGGCTTACGCCGCGGCGGGAGTCTCGCCCGAAAAACGTCTCGCCCTGCTCGAACACAATCAAGCGACCGTCCTGCAACGCGACGACACGCTCTGCCGGGAGATCAGCCTCAAGGTATTTGCCGGCAAATACGACGACGCCATCCAGTTGATGGGCAGCCGCAAATTTGGGGTTTGGGAAGGCGGCTCGCTCGCGGTGGCGGACGATTGGATGAACGCCCACCTGGCGCGCGGCCGGCAGAAATTGTCCGCGGGAAAAGCCGCAGCCGCCCTGGCTGATTTTCAGGCCGCAAGAACGATTCCTGACAACCTCCCTTCCGACCAGGGTGGCGATGGACGCGAAGCGGAACTGACTTATTGGATCGGCGCGGCTTACAGCGCCATAGGCGACAAAGCAAAGGCTGCGGAAAACTGGCAGGAATCAGAAAAGGCCACGCGGCATGGCCGCTCGGGCCGCGTCACCGCGCGGCAAGTCCAGGCCTATTACCGGGCGCTCGCCCAACGCCGGCTGGGAGAAACCGCCGAGGCGGAGAGCGCGTTGCGCGGTCTATTGGAAACAGCCCAAGGCGCCCCTGCGGATGCGAAGGAACCCACTGCCCTGTCCCATTATCTTGCTGGCTTGGGTCACCTAGGCTTGGGTGAAACCGACAAAGCCAAAGCGCAATTCGAGCTGGCCCTTCAATCCGTCCCGGATTCCCTCGGCCCAAAAGTCGAACTGGCGCAACTCCATGAGGAGCCCAGTGCCTGCTCCCGCGAGGAATGAAACGCAAGCGGCAACGTCGCCCACCAGCGCCACCCGCCCCTGGGTCCACTGGCTGATTCGAATCTGGCTCACATGATCGAAATAGATGTCCGCCGCCTCATCCATTCTGGCCAGAATAGCCGGGACTTCCCACCGCGCGCCTGCAAACACGTGTCGCAAGAGCCGTTTCGGATCCGCGATGGCGGGATTCATCCCGTTTAAGAGGCGCTCTCGGAAAATGAAAAGGAACATGGTGCGATCATCCCGGAGGGCCACTCGTGCTACCTGGAGATTTGGGGCAGTGTGGCTGACGTAAGCGAGTTCCTCACGGGGCCTGTAACCCGGGAGAGAGAAGGCAGCGACGTAAAATCCAAGGGGTTGTTCAAATTTTTCCGGCGGGCCAAAAGCTATCGAGCGCACTGCCGAGTGCAGGCCGTCAGCGCCGGCGACGAGATCAAAGCTCCTCTCAAACCCGCCGCTGGTTTTGACAACAACCTCTCGCGGTCTCTGCTCAATCACCGCGATGGAATGGCCGAAATGCGTCTCAACCCCTTGGCAAGCGCGATGGAGAGCAGCCGCGATGTCGCCGGGTGCGACGCTGACAAAACGATCGCGCAACAAGGGCCGGAGGCGAGCCACGTCCAGGGTCGCAACCGTACGGTTGGATCTATTGGCCATGCGCAGGACCTGAATGAAATATCCCACTGATCTTAGCGCCGGCAGAAGCCCCATCCGATCGGCCACGTCGTAAGCAACGCCCCAAAAGTCGATGATATAGCCGCCCGTTCGAAGTTGCGGCGCTTTTTCGAAAATCACCGGTTCATGGCCAAACTTACGAAGCCACCATGCCCAGAGTTGGCCCCGCAATACCTGCGCCCTTGATTTGCAACTCTCATAGACCGTTTCCAAAAGTACATCAGCCGAGACTGCTCCCAAGCCCGGAGGACGCTGACTCTAAAATGTCTAGCCTGCAGGCACCCATTTGGCTATGCGGTACCCTGGTCGCTGGCGGTTCCGAATCGGCCGTCGTTTGGCTGGAGGGGCGCGCGATTTGAGAAAGTCCGGTTGATGCGGCTGGCACGAGGGGCGCGAGGGAATTCCTTGCAACGGGTGTCGGACAGCGGAGATTGAATTGCCAACGGGATCGGGTGGTGGCTTTCGGCGCGACCTGTTCAGGCCGGGGTGAAACGGATCTGGCCCAGAGGGGCAAGTCCGGCGGCAGCGGACGGGCGCACAGGCCTTCCCAAACCGCCTTGCTCGGTGGCGTGGCGCGCCCAATCGTAGAGGCGTTGCAGGCAGCCGCGGCAGGTCAGGATCCAGAGGATCTGGGCGACTCGCATCATAGTGCAGTAGTTCTCTCCTGATTAGAATGTCTTTCTTTCCTTTGGCGGATTTTGACAATATCGGATACGTGATCTTCCCACTTTTGCGTTTCTTATCGTTATTTTCTTATAGAGGTCTTGGTTCAATTACGGGGGAGTGTCGCGCGGGACGCGCGGCACAGCGACCGGGACGGTCGCGCTCCCCGGACTACGAAATCCGTCGCGTTAGGCGAGGATTTGGGGCGCGATGACCTCATGGACAAATCCGGGTTCTCCTGAGAATCTAAGCTTCATGATACAACCAGCGCTTCCGCCGAAGTCTTCCGCGCTTTTGCGGTTTGTCCCGGGGCTGGCGCAGTTTCGCGATTACCAACCCCGGTGGCTGCCGCGTGATCTCATGGCGGGCATTAGCGCCTGCGTTGTCATGATTCCTTCCATGATCGCTTACGCCCGGCTCATGGGCATTCCCATCCAGAACAGCCTCTATGCGGCGCTGGTGCCCTTGGTAGTTTATCCTCTTTTCTGCAGTTCACGCCAAGTCATTGTCGGGCCCGACATCGCCATTTGCCTGCTCATCGTCAACGTCACGGCTCCGCTCGCCGGGAATGATGGCCGCCAGGCTGCCGTTCTAGCCTCAGCCCTCGCCCTCTTCAGCGGACTGTTTTTGCTTCTTGGCAGCCGCGTCAAGCTGCAGAGAGTGGCGGAATTCCTCTCCAAACCGGTGCTGGTCGGTTACATGACCGGGGCGGCGCTCATTCTGGTGGGATCGCAATTAAGCGGCCTCCTTGGCGTTCCGCTGGCCAATAATGAGTTTTTCCCGCGTGTCTTGGAAGCCTCCCGCAGATTAGGCCAGGTTCATGTTCCCACCTTATTATTGGGGTTAGGCTTGCTGGGTCTGCTTCTGGGCATCCATCGCTTTGCCCCCGCCGCTCCCGGCTCATTGCTGGCCTGTCTTGTGGCCATAGCGGCTTCGTTCGCGTTTCATTTGGAAGAGCACGGAGTCGCGGTCGTGGGGAGATTTTCCGGCGGCTTGCCGGCTTTTGCCGTTCCTCAACTGGGCTGGCGTGAGGTTCACAGCCTGCTGCCCGCGGCGATTGGCATCGCTTTTCTCGCCTATACGGAGGGAGTGTTGCTGGCCCGCGCCTTCGCGCAGAAGAACGGCTACGAAATCTCGGCCAGCGAGGAATTGACCGCCTTGGGCGCCGCCAACCTCGCCAACGGCTTTTTCCAGGGCTTTTCCGTCACCGGCAGCCAGTCGCGCACCATGATCAATGACGGCGCCGGGGCCAAGACCCAGGCATCCAGCCTGGCTGGGGCCTTGAGCATGGCCCTGTTCATGTTGTTCTTGACTCCAGCGCTGGCCCATCTCCCAGTGGTCGCGCTGGCGGCGATCCTTATTTATGGCGGTTCAACCCTGGTTGAGTTCGACGCCATGAAACGCATTTACCGCTACTACCCCGCCGCCGCCGCGATCGCGGCCGTGACGACTGCCGGGGTTCTGGCCGCCGGCGTTGTCGCTGGACTTCTCCTCGGGGTGGCCCTTTCGCTCATCGGCCTGATCAATCGCATTTCCCACCCGCCCGACGCTGTCTTGCGCGAAGTGCCCAATCATGGTTTTCATGATTTGGGCCCAACCACCGCCCAAACCGTGCCCGGTCTTTTGGCCTATCGCTTCTATGCTCCCCTGCTCTTCTCCAATTCCAGCTATTTCGCGGAGCGCGTCCACAGCCTGGTCGCCGCCGCCCCGCAGCCGGTCCGCTGGCTGTTGCTGGACGCCCAGGCCATCACCGATATCGACGTGACCGCCGTGGAAATGTTGCACGGGTTGCGGGAGGATCTGAGACAGAAAGGAATCGCTCTCAAATTCGCCCACGCCAACCGTCCCTTGCGCGGGCTTCTGGAGAAAACCGGATTGGCGAGCGAGATGGGTGAAGAAAGTTTTTTCGGTTCGGTTCATGAATGCATCGAGGCTTTCTCCCGCGCCGAGTTTTAACATTGTCACCATGACTCGGTTGGATTGAACTGCTCACGCTCATGCCGCAAAAGAAACAGAAAACCGTTCGCCCGTCTCCCCTTCGCGTCCTGGCGGTGATTGGCAGCCTCAACCGCGAATCCGTCACCCGCGTGGTGATCTGCGAAGCAGCCCGGCAATTGGACCAGCGCGGCTGCGAGCTCGACCTACTGGATTTCCAAAAGGAGCCGTTGCCGCTTTACGATCCGGACGCTTCCTACGATGCCCCAACTTTTCCCGCCTTGCAGAAACGCGTCGCCCAGGCGGACGTCTTCCTGCTCGGCACGCCAGATTATCATGGCGGCATGAGCAGCGCGCTGAAAAGCTTTCTTGACCATTTCTGGCGCGAATTCGCCGGAAAGCTCTTCGCCACCGTCATCGCTTCGCATGAGAAAGGTCTCACCGTCGCGGACCAGTTGAGGACGGTGGCGCGGCAGTGTTACGCCTGGTCGCTGCCCTATGCCGTTTCCTTCGCGGGCGACGACGATTTAAAGGACGGCAAAATCACCAATCCGAAGCTTCAGCACCGCTTGGAGATGATGACGCGGGACATAGCAGTCTATGGCGCCCTGCTCGCCGCTCAACGACGTTCCGATCTCGCATCGACCGAGCCCGGTTTCATGGCCCGATTGCGCTGAGGGGGACCGTCCGCATGGAGATAGCCCATGCGCCGCGCCATGAGCGCCAGCACAAAAAGAAGGATCAGAAGCGGCGCCCAACCGTGAATTATATTGTCAGACCCCCACACGGCCTGCCCGACGCCGGTCTGATGAAAAAAAACACCGCTGATCTTGAGCCAAAAAATCCACCCCGCGTGCAAGCCGATAGGCAGGAAAAGCGCGCCCGATCGCTCATACGCCAGGGCCAGAATGGCGCCGGCTACAAACAGCGTGAAAAATGCCGGCACTAGGGGAGGGTGATGCCTGATCATTTCCCCCAGCAGGGTCAGCCCGGAAGACCAATCCACCGGCTGTTTCCATTCCGTCCGCGCGATAAAGTGGCTCAGGGAATAGATCGCGCTGCTCGCCGCGAGGGCGGCGGGCCAGGACACCGCCTTGCGCAACAAGCCAAAAAGCGCGCCTCGAAACAGGATTTCTTCCAAAACCGCCACAAGCAACGCCGTCAAGGTCGCGCTGAACAATGGCCTCATGACCTCCGCGACGGAAGCAGGCGGAGCCCAGGCACGGGCCCCAAAAATGCAGGCCAGCAATGCCGCCGCCGCCAGCGATGCCCAACCAATGGCCAAACCGCGCAAGAAATCCATCCCCATTTGCTTTTGCTTGACAAATCCCAGGTCGCGCCATTTGGCCATGCCGCCAAAACGGAGCAGCGGCCAAAGCCCCAACACCGCCAACCCGAGCAAAGACCGTCCCAGAAAACGATGAAAAGGGTGCGCGGCCAGCCTTGTCAATAATGGCCAATGATGGCTCCCCCACTGCGTCCCCCAGTAAAGCCCGGGGGCGAGCAAGGCTCCTCCGATGAAGACCACGACAAAATAGGCTATCAGGGAAAGGACGAGCCGCATTGGGCGCATTAAAATGGGGTTTGCCTCCCGCGCCAAGAACAATCATAACTGTGTTGATCGCATGGCGAAATGGCCGGCCACAATTGAACGCTTTGTCGCGAGCTCCCGCACCTTTTTGCGCCAGCATTGGCAAAAAGCGCTGCGGGTGCGCCGACGCCTCGGGTTCAGCGAAGAAGCCCTTCATTTCCTGATGGCGGGAATCGTTGGCCTGATGGGCGGCGTCATCAACGTCCTCTATTACGCTTCGATTGAGGGCGTGCAAAAACTGCTCCTGGGACATCCCGGCAAAACCATCGTGGAAGTTGCCCGGTCGCTGGCCCTGCCCTGGCGGTTCCTCACTCCGCCGCTGGGAGGGCTGGCTGCGGGCGCCGTTCTCTACTGGGGCTTGCGTCTCACCGGCCCGCAACGCCCCGCCAATCTCCTCGAAGTCGTGGTCGCCGGCGATGGACGCCTTCCCTTTCGGAGCGGACTGATCCGCGGCATTTCGTCGCTCATCAGCATCGGCACGGGAGCATCGATTGGACGCGAAGGCGGCATCACACAACTGTCCGCCACGGCGGCTTCCAAATGGGGGCAATTGGCGAAATGGCAGCCGTATCGCTTGCGTTTGCTGGTGGCGTGCGGAGCCGCCGCCGGCATCGCCGCCGCCTATAACGCCCCCATCACGGGCTCGATTTTCGCCGCGCACATTGTCCTGGGCAATTTCTCCATGAACCTTTTCGCCCCCTTGCTTTGCTCCTCGGTCGTGGCAGCGGTTTTGTCGCGCAGCTTTTTTGGAATTCAACGTTGGTATCAAGTGCCGAATTTTGATTTCACCAGCATCGCGCAATTGCCATGGTTCCTCATTCTGGGATTCTTCGCCGGCGTGCTTGGCGCGTTGTTTTTAAAAATGCTGCAATGGAGCAAGAGTCTCTTCCAGCGCGTTCCTCTTCTTTACGCCCGCATGGCGCTCGGCGGTCTGGCCGTCGGGACCTTGACCCTGGCTTTTCCAGGGGTCTGGGGCAACGGCTACGAAGTGACCAACCAGATTATCATGGAGCCGATGAAATTCGACCAACTTTTGGGGATCTTTGCCGCCAAACTGATCGCCACCGTGATCACGGTCGGCGCGGGCACGGTAGGCGGAGTGATTACGCCGACGCTCTTTCTCGGCGCCGGGCTCGGCGGCTTGTTAGGCATGTCGCTCCAACACAGCGGTTTGGCCCCCGCGCATTTGCCCATCGGCATTTTTGCCCTGGCCGGCATGGGATGTGTTCTTGCCGCCACGACACGCTCGCCTTTGCTGGCCATCGTCATGGTCCTGGAAATCTCGCTTAACTATTCCATCATGCCCGCCCTCATGCTGGGCTGCGCCGTCTCGACCTTGGTTTCGCGCCGTCTTCATCCGGATTCTATTTATACGGAACCGCTCAAAATGCGCAGCCTCGAAGTGGAAGCCTCCCGCCTGGGCGCCGCCACCGAGCAAACCATCGGCGACCTCATGCGGGAGCCCGTCAAGCCGGTGCGCGCCAACACCACTCTGCCTGACATCGCGGGCCGTTTTCTCAGCAGCACCAACAATTTTCTCCCGGTTGTGGACAACGATTATCGCCTCGTGGGCGTCGTGGCGTTGCAGGACTTAAAAGAGCATTTGACCCACGGCAGCGAATTGGCCGCCGTCATCGCCGAGGACATCATGCGGCCTATTCCCCCGTGCTTGCGCCCCGGACAGAAGCTCCTGGATGCCCTGCCCGTCTTGCTCGCCAGCGAGATGCGCAACGTTCCGGTGGTCAGCACCTTTCAGGACAAGCGCTTGGTCGGCTCGGTCCCCCGCGCGGAAGCGCTCGCCGCCTTGTCTGAAGCCATCGCCGCCGGAGCCGGCATGACCGCTTCCACCGAGGCTACTGCAAAAGAAACGCTATTGCCCCTGCCAGGCAAGCCAGCGCCCAAATAAAAACAACCGCCCGCGCTGGACTCATCCCGCGCCGGACCAGCCGATGCGACAGATGATTGGTGTCACCGATATAAACCGGACGCCCCATCCGCCAGCGCAGGATCACTACCCAGACCAGGTCGGCCAGCGGAACCGCCAGCACCAGCAGCGGCGTCAGCACCGCCAGCCGCTTTTGGTGATGCCGTGTGTAATAGTGGGGCAGGATTGCCATGACTGCCAGGAGGAAGCCCGTCAAATGGCTGCCGGCGTCTCCCAAAAAAACCGTGGCCCGCGGAAAATTCCGGGGCAGAAACCCGGCCAGCGCGCCTGCTGTCAAGAAAGATATTCCACCCACCAGATACTGCCCCTGTTGCGCCGCCATCAGCCCGAACCAGCCCGCGGCGACAATTCCCAAGCCCGCGCACAAACCATTCATGTTGTCCATGAAATTGAAGGCGTTCACGACCGTAAGAATCCAGAGAATGGTGATGGCGTAGTGGAAGAGAAGGCTGGGGACAAAAATGGTGATGCGCACGCCGGCGGCCGCCACGATGAAGGCAATTAGAAACTGGCCGCCAAACTTGGTCGCGGGGCGCAGATCCACTTGATCGTCCCGCATCCCGATCAGGAGCATCCCCAAAGCGCCGGCCAGGATGGCAAGGAGCTCCGTCGTCCTCACATTCAAACCATGTTCCAGCAGCTTCGCCACATTGGAATGGGAAAGACAAACCACCCACACTGCCCCCGCCACCAAGGGGACCAGCAATCCCGTCATGACGGCCAAGCCGCCCGCCAGCGGCACCGCCTCGCGGTGAATTTTGCGATGTCCCGGCTCGTCCACGGCGCCGCTCTGATGGCACCACCGCCGCCAGAAGGGAAGCGAGCCGGCGCTGGCCAGCGCCGCGCCAACAAAGGCCGCGGGATAGACAATGCTAATGTTCATACGTTGCCGGGATCGGCGCGAGCCGGCGGTATAATGCCGCGATCTCCGCCACCATGGTTTCCACCGCAAAATGGCGGCGGACAAACTCCCGGCCGTTCTGCCCAAGGCGTTCGCGTAATGTGGCGTCGCCAGCCAATTCCGCCAACCGCGCCGCCAAGGCCGCGGCATCTCCCGGCTGGATTAAAAACCCGGTCCGCTCCGGAAAACAAACCTCCTTCGCGCCATCGCAATCGCAAGCCACGACAGGCCGGCCGGCCGCCAAAGCCTGCGGCAACGCCCGCGCCAGCCCTTCGCGCCGGGAGAGATGAACGACCGCATCCATGACACCCACATATTTAGGCAACTCTGCCGGAGCAACCATCCCCACAAAAATGAACTTTCCAGCCAAGCCTTGGGCCCGCACCTTGCCTTCCAATTCCGACCGCAAAATGCCATCCCCCAACAAGAGGAATTTGGTTTGCGGGTTCCGTTGCAGCACGGCCGGGGCGGCTGCGATCAAATCGTCGTGGCCCTTCAATCGGAAAAGCCGGGCAATCTTTCCAACGACGAAATCCTCCGGCGCGATTCCTAATTGACGCCGCATCTTCGGATCATTGCGCGCGCTTAGAAAAGGCTCCAAGCGAAAGCCGCTGAAAATCCGGGTATATTGCCCGGGGCGGCCTATTCCCGCGGCGAGGTACTGCTGGGTCATGGCATCAGACACGCTGATAAAATGCGTCGTCACCTTGCCAGCCTGGCGCTCCGCGGCGCGAAACAGCCAGTTGGCTGCCACCCCCTGAAAGGCGCCGAAAGACGGGCCATGAATGGTGTGGATAATGATAGGAACGCCAGCGCGCCGCGCGGCCAGCCGTCCCAAAACGCCGGCCTTGCCGCTATGCGTATGCACGATGTGCGGCCGAGAGGTTCTAAAAATCTCGCGCAATTGGAAAAAGGCTTGCAGATCTCGCGCCGGGCGGACGGGTCGCACCAGGCTGGGCAAGACAGTCAGGAGTTGTGGTTTAGGCGCAAAGCAAGATTCCAGCGAGCCTTCCGGTCCCCGAGTGGGTCCGCTCACGAGGTTGATTTGCAGTCCGGGTTGGTTTTGGAGGCCCAATACGGTCGCCACTGTGTTCTCCTGCGCCCCACCAATGATCAACCGGGTAATGACATGGATGACCCGCATCCCATTTTGAAGAATTAATGGCCCTCCAGTTTTTCCAGGCGTTTCTTCACGAGGACATACTCCGCGCTATCATCCGGCGCCGTTTTGAGGTAATGCTTCAAACACTTTGTTTCTTCAGCCGTGTCCTTTTCCGACGCGGCCACGTCTGCCAGTCCCAAATCCGCGACGTAAGGCTCGGTGGCCAAAAGTTTGCGCAGGGACTTATAATCCTTTTTCGCCTCCGGTATCTTCTTTAACTGCACCTCGGCCACGGCGCGATTCAGCAAAGCGGTGGGACTGGAATGGCGCAGTTCGAGGAACTGGTCCAGAACCATCACAGCTTTGTCGTAAGATTTGAGCATCATTTGCAGTTCCGCCTTTTTGAGCAGAACCTCCGGCACCTCATCCACGGCGGTTTCCGGAGCGTTGGGGGCCTGCAGTAGTTTCAAGGCCGCATCCAGATTGGTTAGGGCCGTGTTAAATCTTTGCGCGGCTTCGGCCGGCTGGTTCTTCTGCAAAGCGTCGTAACCTCTCACGCGATAAAACTCCGCGAGGATTGTCAGCCGGCTGGCATCTTTGGGATCGGCCTTGACGGCATCGCAAAAGATCTTTTCCGCGACAGGGTATTCCTTATTGACGACATGGGCGAGCGCTTCGCAGCGAATCAATTCCCAGGCGCCGACTTTGGATGCGTTCGTAATGGCGCGCAGCGTTTCCAGGGCCTTTGCCCCGTTCCCGGCATCCACATCCGTTTTCGCGATGGCCAATTCGGCCTGCGGATCGCCCGGCAACAACTGCAGCCGCCGCTCAAACAAAGCGTTGGCCTGCCGATAGTTTTTGCCTTCGGCCATAGCCTGGCCAATTTCCAAATCCAATCCCGGTTCATCCATGGGACCGTTTAATTTCAGGACAGGCACGATGTTGCGGTAATAAGTCAGCGCCCTGGCCAAGATGCCGGCGGAGTCAATCGGCTGGTGGTTGCCTTTTTGCAACTGGTTGTTGTAATCCAAATTGGCCTTGGCGACGAAGTTGTCCGAATTCAGAAGCAAAGCTTCGGCAAAACAGGCGTTGGCCTCCTTGAGCCGGTTGGCCCGCTGCAAATCGACTCCCCAATAGTCCAAAGCGGCCGCATAATCAATCGCCAGCGCTTGCGCGCCGCCGTTCTTTTTCGCCAAGCCGGGCAGGGCTTGCAAGGGGCCCTCTTCCATCCGTTTCCAGAAAGCCTGATTGGACGCTATCTCCGCCGCGGAAGGCAGCGGCGGTTGAGCATCGGTATTATTGGGAAAGGCCTTCATCTCATAGACCACGCCGTGGGGCTTCATGTAGAAAGCCTCAAAATAATAGCCAAAGCTGGGATGCAGGTAATAAATCGGCTGCTGTTTGCCGACCTGGAAAAGGAAATAAACCAGGGACTGCGGCGGAAGGACATGGTGCAACTTTTCCGGCGGCATCATGACTTTTTTGAGTTCAGGATAGCGCGAGGCCAAATATTGAATGTATTCCCGATGCGAAAAGGAGCTTGTCTCGACAAGGATGTTCCCATTGGCCGCGCCGCGGCGCAGGTAAGCAGCCTCCAACATGAGCAGGCGTTCGGAATCATCGCTCAGGATGATTGCTCCTTTAGGCGGCAGGCCTTGGACGATTTCGTCTGTGTATTGCGCTAAAGCGGGGCTGTTGCCGGCTAGGAGGCGGGGAAAGTCCTGATAATAAAGCCAGGCCGGCGCGGCCACGGCCAGCAACCATACAGCCGCCTGCATGACAAAGTTGAAGCCATTCCGCAAGGCGCTCGGCCGTTCCCAGCCGTAGGCAGGCTTTCTGCCAAAGAGCAGCATCAGATAGCCCGAAAAATATCCGATGGCCAGCGCCCCCAGGTAGTAGAACGTGAGGAACCCAATGGGCATCTCTCTCATGCGAAGGCCCGGGCTATACGCAAAGTCGAAAAAAGTCACCAGTGCCAGGAGTAAAAAGGCGATGTGCAAAAGCCGCAGCATCATCCGCGTCAGGACATTTCCGATCGCGCTGATCTCACCTTCAAAAGAAGGCCAGCGCACGCCGGCAAAGACGAGTGGCAGCACCGTCGGCATGGCTGCGAGCATCACTAACCAATGGGGAATGACCCGCAAGGCATAGCTTTGAGCGCGCCATTCGAAGAGGAGAAGCGACCAAAAGTCGCCGCGATCCTGTCCCAAACTGGCGAGCAGCGGGATGAGCAAATAAAGAACCAGCCCTGCCGCGCCGCAGGCGACTGTGCGCCCGATAAACTCCACGTTAAAAAAGCCCAAGCCCTTGATCCAAACCAACGCGAGCAAAAACAACGGGAAAAAGCCGATCAACGCCCAATTGTTGGTTGTGCCAAGCCCGTAAACAAACGCCATCACGGTCAGCCATTTATCATTCTGGCTAAGGCGATATTCCAGCAGGCACCAAATCACGAACGCGAAGACCAGCAGGTCCAGCATGTCGTCGCTGGCCGCCACCGCGTTCTGCCAAAAATTAATCTGCCCGGCCAGCATCAGCACGGCGAAGAGCGGAGGCAAAAAGGCCGCGCGCATGGACAGCAGCGCATATTCCCCCTGCTCGCGCTGGCGCTGCTCGCGGGTGCGGTCTTGCGGCAGCAAGCGCACCGACCGCGCCAACAATCCCAGCGCCAAAGCCGCCCAAACCGCGGCCAGCGCATTCATACTCAAAGGCTGCCAGGCCGCGGGCAGAAGCCGCACCGGCCAGGTCACGACAAAGAAAAGCGGCCTCATCGCCTCCGGCCGCCACTGCAGCGGCAGCGGGTGCCAATTCCAGCCGTTGATTTGTGAGAGGAGCGGCAGGCTGTGCAACGTCACCCAATGGTTAAGGGTCAAACCGTAAAGGGCCAAACCGGCCAGCACTACCAGCCAGGGAGAGAGCACCATGGGCTTAGTTTTGGGCCGCGTGAGCTTGTCTTCTGCTGTCATGAATAACCTTATTCTGATTGAAGGGACGGTGTCTTGGCAAGGCTTATGAATGACTTAATGGCGGAGCCTTCCGCCGGACATCAGCGACGCATTCAATGTGCTGTGTTTGCGGGAACATATCCAGCGGCACAATTTTCGACACTTCAAAGACATCGCCCGCGCGCAAAACGTTCAAGTCCCGCGCCAGGGTGGCCGGATGGCATGAAACGTAAATAATTTGCCGGGGCGGCCGCTGGCGCAACGTTTCCAGGACGCTCGCTGGACAGCCGGTCCGAGGCGGGTCCAGAATCACGGCGGTTTGAGGCGCTTCAAAACGCCTCAGCAACCGCGGCAACAGCTCTTCCGTGTCCCCCGCCAGAAACTGGCCATTGTTCCGGCCATGCGACAGGGCGTTTTTTCGGGCGGCCTTGATCGCCGCCGCATCGACTTCGACGCCGACGAATTCCTCCACCAAATCCGCCAGCTCGACACTAAAAAAACCAACCCCGCAATAAGCGTCGATCAGAAAACGCGCCCCGCCCTCGCGCCAGCGTTGGCGCACCGTCTCCACCAAGGCTGGCAAGAGAAAGAAATTATTCTGAAAAAAAGAGTCCGGCGGCACTTCCCACCCTTCCGCCGCCACGCGCAAGACCACCTTAATGCCGCCCTTCGGGGGAGGGTGCTGGCGAACTTGCGTGATCCGCGCGTTCAAAGCCGGTTCGGCAATCTGGCATTCTTCGATATCAACGACCAATCTGTTGTCCGCCCGGATAAAACCGATGTTGAGCCCTTGTTTGAATTTGTCCCATTGGCTCCGGATCATGAGGCGATTGCGGTAGCCGTACGGATTTGGACAGGGAATGACTGGATCGACCAATCCCGGCGGCAGCCCGCCCAGACGGGCGAAAAGATCACTGATCTGCTTGTGCTTGATGCCCAATTGCGCGGCATATTGCAAATGCTGGTATTGACAACCGCCGCACTCCCTGAAGTAACGGCACTGGGGCGTCACGCGTTCCGGCGAAGGTTTTAAGACCTTGACCAATCGGGCCCGGCCAAATCGTTTTTTGACCTCGATTAACTGCGCCTCCACCGTTTCTCCAAGCGCGACGAACGGCACAAAAACGACGAATTCCCCCACCCTTCCCACTCCTTCTCCGCCAAAGGCGATGTCCTCAATGGTCAGGCGCACCTGGTCGCCGGGTGCCGGCACAGGAGAGTCCACAAACGGTTAGGCCATCGCGCGGACCCGCGCCGGTTCATTTCCGGCCAAGGCGGCTTTGACCTGTTCCACCGCGCGCGCGGCGGTGAGGCCGTATTTTTCCCGCAAATGCTCGACGGTCGTGGCATGCTCGATGAATTGGTCCGGCCAAGCGACGCGCACCACGGGGGTGGTGATGCGTTTTTCGCTCAACAATTCGAGCACGCTGGCGCCGTAACCGCCCGCCAGGACATGGTCCTCCAGCGTTACCACCACGTCGGCGGCGCTGGCAAAAAACTCGGTCGTCCCGGCGTCCAGCGGCTTGGTAAAGCGCGGATCAATCACGGCGCAGTCCAGGCCTTCGGATAACAATTGTTCCGCCGTTTCCTCCGCCACCCGATGCATATTTCCCAAGCCGAAGAGCGCTATCTTGCGGCCAGACTTGCCGGAAAAATTCCGCGTCACCGCCGCTTTGCCCACTTCCAACAAGGCAGGCAGCCCCTTGACGGGCACCCCTTCCGCCGCGCCGCGCGGATAGCGGATGAAGGTCGGATGTTTCTGATGGCTGGCCGTGAACATCATGTCCGCCAATTCGTCCTCATTTCGCGGGGCCATGGCGATGATGTTGGGAACGCAGCGCAGAAACGCGATGTCGAACAAGCCGTGATGGGTCGGGCCGTCATTGGCGGAAAGGCCGGCGCGGTCCATGCAGAAAATCACCGGCAAATCCTGCAAGGCCACGTCATGAATAATGCAGTCGTAAGCCCGTTGCAAAAATGTCGAGTAGATCGCGCAGACGGGATGAAATCCCATCGTCGCCATGCCGGCGGCAAAAATGACGGCGTGCTCCTCGGCAATGCCCACATCGTAACAACGCTTGGGCATGACCTTTTCCAACGCCTTCAGGCCGGTGCCGGTGGGCATGGCGGCGGTAATGCCGACGATGGAATTATCTTTTTGGCACAGCTTGACCATGGTTTGGCCAAAAACATCCTGATAATTGGGCGGGGTGCCCGGCTTTACCGCGGGGGTCTTGCCGGTGACAGGATCGTAAGGTCCAAGACCGTGAAATTTTTCCGGTTGATTCAAGGCCGCTTCGTAGCCTTTGCCTTTCGTGGTCAGCACATGCAGCACCACCGGAAATTCGCTCACTCTGGCAAATTCGAGGGAGCTGATCAACAACGGCAAGTCGTGGCCGTTAATCGGCCCCAAATAGTGCAGGCCCATTTCCTCAAAAATCACGCTGCTGCCATATCCGCCGCGTCCGTCGGCTTCCTCGGAAACGGGGTTTTGTCTCAAGGCGACCTCGGCAAAAACGCCTTTGATCGCTTCCTCAGCCCTGTGGCCCAGGCGCACAGCCAATCCGCCCTTGGGCATGCGTTTGACCCAACGTTCCAAGTCCTTCTGCAATTGGTTATAGCGCGGGTGGGTGATCAGCTTGTTCAAGTAGGAGGAAATGGCCCCGACGTTCTTGGCAATGCTCCACTCGTTGTCATTGAGGATGCCAATAAAGCGTTTGGTCGTGTTCGCCAGATTGTTCAAAGCCTCGAAGGAAATGCCATTGGTCAAGGCCGCATCACCAAAAATGCAGACCACGTTCTCATCCGAGCCGCGTTGGTCCCGGCCGGCGCACATGCCCAGCGCCGCCGACAAAGCCGTGCCGGCGTGCCCGGCCCCGTAGCAGTCGTGCTGGCTTTCCGTGCGCAAAGCGAAGCCGTTCAATCCGTCTGTCCCACGAATGGTCTCAAACCGGTCCTTGCGTCCGGTCAGGAGCTTATGCACGTAGCTTTGATGGCTGACGTCCCAGACGAATTTATCGTGCGGGGTGGAAAAGACATAATGGAGGGCCAGGGTCAATTCGACGACGCCCAAATTGGGGCCAAGGTGCCCGCCGTTTTTCGACAGCTTGGTGATTAATTCGACGCGGATTTCCGCGGCCAATTGTTGCAGTTGCTCTAAAGTGAGCTTTTTGACGTGTGCCGGATGATCGACCATATCCAAATATCGGCTCATACGGTTTCCGGGGCAGGGTTGACGGGTTTCAAGGTCAGTTCGCCTTTCGAGTTCTTTTCCAATTGTTGCACTTTCAGTTCCGCCTCGCTCAATTTGGCCTGGCACAGTTGCGCCAGCCGGGAGCCTTCCTGGTAGCGGGCCAGGAGCGTCTCCAATGGCAAATCCTGCGATTCCATCGCTTCCACAATCGCTTCCAGCCGTTTAACGGCTTCCTCGAATGGCAGCTCCGCCGTTTCGGCTTCGCTGCTTTCGGTGTCCTTTGGCTTTGACATACCGCCACCTTAGCCTTCCCTGGGAGGCGCGTCGAGTCTGAATACTTGTTGAGATTCTTGGGAAAAAGACGCCCGGCGAAGAGTTTTGTCGCGGCCAGCCCAGCCACACGGGTGCGCGAGAGAATTCTTGCACCCGAAAAGAGAGAGCGAGGGCATCGCGGCGGGGCGCGGCCCCCCCCGGGGGAGTGACGGCGGCTCAATTTGGTTCAATTTACCTCAATTGGGTTCGGGTTAAGGCGGAAAGCAGGCTCTCCGGGCGGTGCCGGGGCCGTACTCCTCACCGATGCCAAGGATTTGACGGATGGCCAGCGGGAGGCGGGCGATGTTGCCGTCGCGCGTCATCGCGGTCTTCGAGAGCGTGGCATTGTTTTCATGCGGGGCAATGATAACAGGAATGCGTCAAGATTAAAATCCTACGGAAGGTTTTTGAACGGGTTTGCCGTATCCATGCAGTGACACTGGTGGAATTCAACGCAAGGGCACAGCGCGGCGAGCCGCAACCCAAATTCCACCACGAAGGACACGAAGACCACGAAGAAAAAAAGGTTCGGATTTTTCTTTTCAAGACTTCGTGACCTTCGGGGTAGAGAAGTTTTCTCAGGAACGAGCCAGCCGTAGCGCGCAGAGACGCAGAGCGCGCGGAGAAAAAACATTGCCAAGAATGCGATATTCTTCGGATTTGCACTGCGAAGACGACAAGGCGCAAAGAAGAGATAGGCCCTGGCCATCGGGTCACCTAACGGTGAGCGTTGGTCTGGGAACCATTTTCGCCTTGTTCCTCTGATTTTGACAGGATGAACAGGATGAACAGGATTCAGAAAAAGTGAACTGTGCGATCCTTATCCTGTAAATCCTGTTCATCCTGTCAAAAAGGCCTTTTTGG
>JBKQWF010000223.1:0-14915 GCA_052139695.1 Limisphaerales bacterium | reverse complement strand
TCATGGGCCAACGGGGACGCGTGGTGTCCTTCTTGTTCAGGGCATTTTCCTTGATTCTCCGGATCTCCTCGATGGCCTTTTCCAAAGTGGCGGCCATGAGTTCGTGCATCTTTTCCGGCTCTTTGTGGAGGGCGATGAGCCGGAAAAGATGCACGAACTCATGGCCGCCACTTTGGAAAAGGCCATCGAGGAGATCCGGAGAATCAAGGAAAATGCCCTGAACAAGAAGGACACCACGCGTCCCCGTTGGCCCATGATCATCCTGAGATCCCCCAAAGGTTGGACAGGGCCGAAGGAAGTGGACGGCCTGCAAGTGGAGGGCACTTTCCGGGCACACCAAGTCCCGCTCCTGGTGGATGCCGAGCACCCTACTCATGTCAAACAGCTTGAAAGTTGGATGAAGAGCTACAAGGCCGAGGAACTGTTTGATGAGAATGGCGCGCTCAAAGCGGAATTGGCCGAACTGGCGCCTAAGGGCGACCGACGGATGGGGGCCAATCCACACGCCAACGGCGGACTGCTGCTGCACGACCTCAAGATGCCGGATTTTCGCCTTCACGCGGTCAGCGTGCCTTCTCCTGGCGCGGTGGAGGGCAAGGATACGATGGTATTGGGCCAATTCCTGCGAGATGTGGCCAAACTGAATGAGAGAAATTTCCGCGTCTTCGGTCCCGATGAGACGCTCTCAAATCTCCTGGGTGCGGTCTTCGAGGTCACCGATCGCCAGTGGGACGCGCGCGAGGTGAAAAATGATGAATTCCTCGCGCCCGCCGGGCGGGTGCTGGATTCGATGCTCAGCGAGCATCAGTGCGAAGGTTGGTTGGAGGGTTATCTGCTCACGGGCCGGCACGGGCTGTTCAACAGCTACGAGGCTTTCATTCGCATCGTCGATTCGATGTTCAGCCAGCACGCCAAGTGGCTGAAAGTGACGTCAGAACTTCCCTGGCTCCGAAAGATCGCGTCGCTCAATTATCTGCTCGCCTCTCACGTTTGGCAGCAGGATCACAACGGCTTCACCCATCAGGATCCTGGTTTCCTTGATCACGTCATCAATAAGAAGGCTGATATTGTGCGGGTTTACCTGCCGCCTGATGCCAATTGCCTGCTCTCGGTTTTTGATCACTGCCTGCGTAGCCGGCACTACGTCAACGTGGTCGTGGCCGGCAAACATGCCCTCCCGCAATGGCTGGACATGGACGCCGCCGTCACGCATTGCACGGAAGGAATAGGCATCTGGCAATGGGCCAGCAACGACCAGGACGCTGCCGAACCGGATGTCGTCATGGCCTGCTGCGGCGACACGCCCACGTTAGAGATTCTGGCCGCCGTTTCCATTCTGCGCAAACACCTGCCCGACCTGAAAATCCGCGTGATCAACGTCGTCGATTTAATGAAATTGCAGCCGCAGAGCGAGCACCCTCATGGACTAAGCGAGACGGATTACGATGCGCTCTTCACGCGCGACAAGCACATCATCTTTGGCTTTCATGGATACCCGTGGCTGGTTCACCGGTTGACGTATGCTCGGACCAATCGCAACCTGCACGTCCGTGGATACAAGGAAGAAGGCACCATCACCACCGCCTTCGACATCCGGGTGCAGAACGATTTGGATCGATTCCACTTGGTCCAAGACGTTGTGGATCGCCTGCCGAACCTGGGTGCCAAGGGGGCTTATCTGAAACAGCAGATGCAGGACAAGCTCATCGAGCACAAGCAGTACATTGACCTGCATGGCCAGGACTTGCCAGAGATTCGGAATTGGAAGTGGAGCCTTAGCCAAACGCAAAAAGGGAAACCGCTGACGGATAAAACGCTGGTCCCCCACCTCAAACCAAATAAAGGAGTCCAACATGCCCATTCAACTCGATGAACAAAACGGCGGGAAGATTCTCGTCGTGCATGCTAGCGGGAAGCTGGCCAAAGCTGATTATGCGCATTTCGTGCCCGAATTCGAGCGACTTGTGCGGCAGCACGGAAAACTGCGGGTGTTGTTCGACATGACCGGCTTCCACGGCTGGGAAGCCAGCGCGCTCTGGGAGGACATCAAATTCGACGTCAAACACTTCGCCGATATCGAACGCCTGGCGATGGTCGGGGAAAAGAAGTGGGAGCAGGGCATGGCGGAGTTTTGCCAGCCGTTCACAAAGGCAACGATCCGTTACTTCGATCACGCCGACGCAGCAGAGGCGCGGAAGTGGTTGGGCGAAGACTGAGCTTTTTCTTTAGGCCGCTGGTTTTTGTCCAAATGTTTCTCATGAACGCCGCCATTTCTCCGGCGGCGGCTTGGAATTCCTGGTCCTTCGGTCCGAGGCGCGGATTTGGCAGCGCCCCGGCGAGGGGGGTGCGTTTGCAAAGTGACGCTCCTGTAATTTCGCTAATCGGACAGCCGTGACAGGCAGGTTTGCCGTCCACCTTGAGGAACATCTCACAGAGTTGAAAATTGCCGCCGAATTGGCGACTTTTCTTCCAAGCAAGAGCGTCATTTCTCAAGCCGAAAATGGCCTCGAAGCGTTTTTGTCTCTCTAATCGCACTTTTCTTTCAAGTGAACCCTCATCGTTTCGATAGCCGTAGGATCCACCCAAACGTTCCCATCTCGCGAGGGCATGCTCAAAGGCTCGCCTGACCTGCGGCTTGTATTGCCAACGGTGCCCCTGCATGAATTGGGGCGGTATGGCCTCGCCAGGAAGCAAAGACGTGGCGTCATCGGGAGGCAGGCGCAACGCATTCTGCCAGCCGGGCATGAAGCGGCACAATTGCCGAAAACGGTGAGCGAGCCGGAGATTGGCTGCTGCTCTTATTTCCAGTTGGCGTGCTCGATCCCGGCTTACTCCGATGATGGCGGCCACCTGGTCGTATATTAACGGTCGGCATCGTAGCGCGGCCGCGAGCGCCTGCTGGGGGCTGTCTGACAGAACAGTCAGGATGCCCTCGGGCAGATCGCTTTCATCGACAGAATCGGGTTCGATATTTCTGCCGAGAAGTCTTCGAAGAAAAGGGCTGGGACGATTCAGATAGGCTTGGATTTTCATTCTTCCGCCTCACGTGCAAGAATGCTGTTCATTTTTTAGTTCCAGTTTCCAAATCCTCAAAAACAGCGAATAGGCATTAGTGAACGAATCTATGGTGTCAACTTAAGCCGAACAGGCGAGGGCTGTTATAGGGTGATCACCCCATATCGTCGTCATCTGGTATTTCCTCGTGCGGGTAGAACACCCCATAGCCTCATGACAACAAACATTTCACCGTAAGACCATGAAGGCAAACGACCAACTCGAACCGACGGTGTTCGTCATTTTTGGCGGGGCCGGTGACTTAACCTGGCGAAAACTCGTGCCCGCCTTGTTCGACCTCTCGCAGGACCGGAGCATGCCAGCTAATTTCTCGGTCATCGCGGTGGATCGCGTGCCAATGAGCGACCAAAAGCTGCGCCAGCGGTTGCATAGCGGCGTCAATCAATTCTCGCGGTTTGGCAAAACGAAGGACGCTGCCCGGAATCAGTTTGCCAAGCACATCAGCTACCAGCAGGGTGATTTCAAAAAGCCGCAGACTTATACGGCTTTGGGCGCGCAATGCGCCAGTCTGGAGAAAGAATGGGGGGCCAAAGGTCACCGCATCTTTTACATGGCCACGCCGCCCAGCATGTTTGGCGAAATCCCAAAATATCTCGGCCAGGCCGGATTGGCGCGCGACCGGGAATGGGCGCGGATTGTGGTGGAGAAACCAATCGGCTACGACTTGGAATCCGCCCTCGCCCTGAATGGCATCCTTGCGGCCAATTTTGAGGAATCCCAGATTTTCCGGATTGACCATTATTTGGGCAAGGAAACGGTGCAGAACATTCTGGCATTCCGTTTTGCCAATCCGCTTTTTGAGCCCATCTGGAACCGTCGCTACATTGACTATGTGACCATCACGGTGGCCGAAGCGGTGGGCGTTGAGCACCGTGGCGGCTATTACGACCACGCGGGGGCACTCCGCGACATGGTGCAAAATCATCTGATGCAGTTGCTCTGTCTGGTGGCCATGGAGCCGATGGTCTCTTTTCAAGCCGACGAGATTCGCAACAAGAAGGTGGACGTGCTCCACGCGGCCCGTCCGATTGAACACGATGCGGTCGCTCAATGCGCCGTGCGGGGACAGTATGGTGCGGGGAATAGCGGTGGCAAAAAAGCGCCCGGCTATCGCGAGGAGGCGGGCGTGGCGCCCGATTCTCAGACGGAGACGTTTGTGGCGTTGAAACTGTTTCTCGATAACTGGCGCTGGCAGGACGTGCCGTTTTATCTCCGCACAGGCAAGCGCCTGCCACGGCAGGCCTCGGAAGTTTCCATCCAATTTCGCGCGGTGCCGCATCGGTCGTTTCCGGTTGGGGCTTCGCTCGGCTGGCATCCATCCCGTCTCGTTTTGTCGATTCAGCCCGTCGAAGGCATCGTGCTGGGTTTTCAGGCCAAATATCCAGGACCGAAGATGCAACTCAGGCCGGTGGACATGCGGTTCAGTTATCGAGAGAGCTTCGACGCCCCATCGCCCGATGCCTACGAAACCTTGCTCTGGGACGTGATGAAAAATGATGCCACGCTCTTCATGCGCGCCGACCAGGTGGAGGCGGCGTGGCGGTGGTTGATGCCAGTGCTTGAGGTTTGGGCGGAAGCGCCGCCCAGTGATTTTCCTAATTACGCCGCAGGCACTTGGGGACCGGAGGAAACCCAAGCTCTCCTGGCTTGCGGACACAGTTGGCCCCTGCCGACCGAGTTAGTGGATCAGTCTAAGAAAAAGGGCAAGAATGCTTGACTCGATGCGGTGTGCAACACCTAATCCTCGAATATTTCAGAAGTGATCCCGTAGTCGTTGGGCAAATCTGAACTGGTATCCTGTGAGAACGAAGGAAAAATGGGCCGCGACGGGTCTTGGGACGGCTGACTGGATTGAGTGGTACTCCAGCGGACAGTATTGCCAGCAATGGGAAAACCAGGAATAGACGAAATTTCATGTTCATAGGAGTTGTTGAGTGGTACTTTTTCATTCGATTCGATACCCCGCGGTTTCGCCGCCGGTAGCTTGTTCACGCTTTCGCTTCTGCGCTCTTAGCCGAAGTGACTTCCGCAATTACGCCGGGGGCCACCGCGCAGGCCGAGCCCCGCCTCGCATTGGGCCGCGACTTTCTCAAGCAATCCACGTCGCGTTTCGCTTCGGGCAAACATAGCAGCCTCTTGTAATTGACTCCCCGAAGATTAACATAACATCCGATGAAAACTGCATTAAACTTGCCGAGTCTGAGGCGGGTCGATCGTTGGCCTATTCAGGCGACCACTGCCGTTTTGCCTGACCCGCATGACCTTTATTTGCGCCTTTTAAGCCTCTTTTTGTAGGCAAAGTGTCGGCAATCCTCAATTTCTGAGCCGACTGTAGTCACAACATGCTAACGCCCTGCCGTTTACGAGAAACGAGCATACGGTGACGCAACCCGCAAAGGCATCGCAAAGCCCCAAAAACTTGTAGAACAGCGCCTTCAAGGACACTGTCCTGCAAAATTAGAGCTCCTGCTTGGAAGACTGGCTGAATCTCTCATGTGCTTCTGCAGCTAGCCTTTGAATTTTGGACTCCTGCTCCATCATGGGCACCGGATCGATGACCACCAACTTTCCGGCTTCCGTGACAATGACGTTCTCATCGTGGAGATCGTTCACCTCCACGCCGATGGACCGGTTGACATAATCGTATTGACGAGCCGGATCGCTCACCCGAATGGGATCAAAGCCGAGGTCGTGCATCACTTGATCAATTTCCCAAACCTGGGCCCCGCGCGCCGCCACAACATGGGCTTGGGACACCAGAGGCAGAAGCTCTCCATCCATCTCCATCAACCCTTCAAAGCGAAGCGGGGCCTCAGGGAAGAGCCAGTTGTGGAGGGCCAAACGGTGGAAGTACTCAAGCCAATTGCCATGATTGCTGTTATGGGTCACGACCGATAAGAACAATTATCGGAACACCAAAATTATGGGACGCCAGTTCTGTTCAAAGGATTGATTTCCAGGGAAAACGACGTTCCAGGTGAGAGACGATGTTCCCATAATTATAGCGCCTCCAGAAAGGCCAGGATGTTCGACATTGCTTTTTTCGGGGCGCGCCGCGAACTCGGAGCTTTCAGGTGGGCGAGCGTCTCCTTCTTCATATTCAAATCCGCCTCGATATAGCCGTGAGTCGTGCTGATCTGTTCATGGCCCAGCCACAGCGCGATGATCTCGATAGCAAAGGTCGCAGAAATTATTGAGAAGGCCGCCACCTCCTCCAACTAAGGCCCAAAATCAGCACGACAAGGTTTTCGGCGACACCCTGTCGATCACTGAAGTCACCGTTAAGAGCCATGTCCAGTCGGTTTTGAAAAAGCTCAATGTTCTGAGCCGCACCGAGGCCATCGCCGTCGCAAACCGCAGAGGCTTGCTGCATCCGTCACAATTGACGCGCTGATATCCAGGGAAATCCTTAATGAACTGGTTGAATGCTGGTTGGCAACCAATCAAAAACTCGCGACATTTGCACTTTTCTTGACCAAATCTCGTTTCTTATTTTAGGAAGAGAATTAGCTGGGTTTGAAAAAAACTCGCGCAACACCGAAACCGGGTAAGGGGCTGATTTTGCCATCGGCCCGGCTTGTTAAGCGCATTAGTTTTCGGCAAGCTTTTGCGGTTGTTCTTCTCCCCAGCGCGACGGCGGTAAACCGCGGCACTAAGATGAACGAGGCACCCGAACGAGTTTTGGCTGTGTTCACCGAGGCTCTCCCGCTTTCGGCGGCAGAGCGTTCCGGCTATTTGGACCGTGTTTGCGCCGGTGACGGCGAGTTGCGCCGGCGTGTCGAGGGTTTGCTGGGGGCCTACGAAAAAGCCGGGAATTTTCTAGCCGAACCAGCCGCGGGCACGCCAACGGGCACTGTCGAAGGGATCATTGCGGGAGAAAAGCCCGGAGACCAGATCGGGCCTTACAAATTACTGCAGCAAATCGGAGAGGGGGGCTGCGGGGTGGTCTTCATGGCAGATCAGGAAGCGCCGGTGCGGCGGAGGGTAGCCGTGAAAATCGTCAAGCCAGGGATGGACAGCAAGAATGTCATCGCCCGGTTCGAAGCCGAGCGGCAAGCGCTGGCCTTGATGGATCATCCCAATATCGCTCACGTTTTCGACGCGGGCGCAACGGCGAGTGGCCGGCCATTTTTCGTGATGGAATTGATTCGTGGGATCAAAATTACGGATTACTGCGATCAAAACTCACTGACGACCATTCAGCGCCTGGATTTGTTCGTCCAGGTTTGCAACGCCGTCCAACATGCGCATCAGAAGGGAATCATCCACCGCGACATCAAGCCTTCCAACATTTTGGTGTCCACGTCAGCCGATGGAAAGCCGCTGCCAAAGGTTATTGATTTCGGAATTGCCAAGGTGACGACCGGCCAGCGCTTGACTGACAACACGGTCTTCACGGCATTCGAGATGCTGATCGGAACTCCAGCTTATATGAGCCCTGAACAAGCCGCGTTGACGAGCGTGGATGTTGATACGCGAAGCGACATTTACAGCCTGGGAGTGCTGCTTTACGAATTGTTGACGGGCAAAACGCCGTTTGACACGCAGGAGTTGCTTAAAGCAGGGCTGGATGAAGTGCGCCGCGTAATTCGCGATCAGGAACCAGTCCGGCCCTCTACTCGGTTGAGCACCATGATGGCGCCGGATTTAACAATCGTATCGCAACATCATCGGGCCGAGCCTCCAAAGTTGATTCGCGAGGTGCGCGGGGACCTGGACTGGATCGTCATGAAAGCTCTCGAAAAAGATCCGGCGCGGCGCTATGCGACCGCAAACGGATTTGCAATGGATGTGCAACGTTACCTGGGCAGCGAGGTCGTAATGGCACGGCCTCCGAGCGCTTTTTACAAATACCGCAAATTGGTTGCGCGGAACAAACTGCTTTTCGGGGCGCTAGGCCTGATTATTCTACTGTTGATTGCGGGTCTCGGGGTGACAACTCAGTTGCTTGTGCAAGAAAGAAAAACGCATCAGGAGGCAGACCTATTTCGCCTGGTGTCCAAAGGAGAAGATCTATACCGGCAAAATAATTTAATTGAGGCGGAGCAGTTTTTTCGCCAAGCATTGGAAATTGACCGAAGACTGCACGGCCCGCTCCCTGCCAAGATAACTTACGTAGATCACGTGCTCGAATTACTCGTCGCTCAAAAACATTACGACGGCGTGATCGCCTTCACAAAAGAATTGGCCGGCCCAACCAACACGACGCCTCCACAGTACCTTGACCTGTTCGCCGTGACGCTCGAACGTTGCGGCAAATGGAAGCAAGCTCTGGCTTATGCACACGTTCTCTTGGACGAAAAGCCAAGCTATCACCAATGGTATCACACTGTCGCACCGTTACAGGTTGCGGAGAACGATTTGAAAGGCTATCAGGACACCTGCCGGAAAATTGTGGCGCGCTTTAGCACCACCACCGTAACCGCAATTGCGGATCCGATGGCGAAGGATTGCCTGATTCTTCCCGATTCGGGAGCGGATTTGGCGCGGGTGGCAGCCATGGCTGAGACCGCCGTGACCCAGGGCAGATTGGATGGCGCGTATCCCTTTTACGAATGCTGCAAAGCGATGGCGGAATATCGGCAGGGGCATTTTGCGCAAGCCGTCGAATGGTCGGAGGAGGCTGCAAAAGTCGACTTTCCATACAGCCGGGCAGAGGCTTACGCCGTTCTGGCGATGTCGCGTTATCAGCAAAAAGACACAGATGGCGCCCGGCTGACACTTGACCAATGCAGAGATGTCGTCGAAAAGCAGCTTCCAAAGTTTGGACGCAGTGACTTGGGCCAGGATTGGCGTGATTGGATAATTGCCCATGCGTGGTTGAATGAAGCACGAAAACTGATCGACCCTTCCGCTCCTTTGGACACTGATTGGATGGAAAAATGACAAGCCCTTGCCAAAACCAGATTGAATTGAAAGGTTCCTCGCAAGAACTCAAAGGCCAGGAGGCGAGCACCAATTCTCTCGGCTCGAGGCAAGGACGTGCTATGCTTTCGGTGCAACAAGAGCTGCCCGATGGAGCCGTGAGTGATACCGTAGCCATTCTCAATGCAGTTGAAGACGGCGATGCCAAAGCCGCCGACGAATTGCTCAAGCTTGTGTACGACGAATTACGGCGGCTCGCTGCTGTTAAAATGGCTCAACAGGCTCCCGGCCAGACGCTGCAAGCCACAGCTTTGGTGCATGAGGCCTGGCTGAGGTTGGTCGGCAGCGAGAACCCCACATTTAAGAATCGCACGCACTTCTTTTCTGCTGCCGCCGAGGCTATGCGTCACATTCTCATTGATCGCGCCCGCCGCAAACAAACTCAACGTCACGGCGGACGCTTCGAGCGAGTGGACATTGACGGGTTCGAAATACAAGCCCCGAGTCCGGATGAACAAATGTTGGCCATCCATGAATTGTTGGAGAAGTTTGCGATTATATATCCGCTGCAGGCCGAGGTAGTCAAACTTCGCTATTTCGCGGGCATGACAAATGTCGAAATATCGCAGCTTCTGAGCATTTCCGTTCGCACGGTCAACAATTATTGGGACTTTGCCCGCGCCTGGCTCTTTCAGGAAATCGAAGGCAAATAGTTATTTCGATTTCCCGCGCGGGCATTTGCACTTTTTATAAGGGATTCTCGTTATTATTGGTGTAGGCCGCGTTTCACCCGAATAATTCAGTTAACAACGATGCAATAAAATGGCGAGTATGAACACATCAAATAGCGAAAGAGCAACGCGCAAGCTTGCCGTGAGTTGGCCGGACGGGGAAAGCTCGCGCCGACAGTTTATCGTCAACAGCATCGGAGCTGTAGCTGCGGTAACTTTGCCGGTTTCTGCGCTGTGCGCGGAAACTGAACCTCGAACTCAAATTCAAGCAATCACGAAAGGAAAAGAGAAGATGAACACAATCACAACAAAGGACGGAACGCAAATCTACTTCAAAGACTGGGGCACAGGCCAACCCATCGTCTTTAGCCACGGCTGGCCGCTGAGTGCTGACGATTGGGACGCGCAAATGCTGTTCTTCCTCAATCAAGGCTATCGCGTCATTGCCCACGATCGACGCGGCCATGGCCGCTCCAGCCAGCCCGGCAGCGGACATGATATGGATCATTACGCCGATGACTTGGCAGCGCTCACCGCACATCTTGGCCTCAAGGGTGCGGTGCATGTCGGCCACTCAACAGGCGGCGGCGAAGTGGTGCGCTACCTGGCTCGGCATGGCGAAAGCCGGGTCGCCAAAGCAGTCTTGATCAGATCGGTCCCGCCACTCATGGTGAAAACGGCGGCCAATCCGGGCGGTCTCCCCAAAGAGGTGTTTGACGGATTTCAGGCCCAGCTTGCCGCCAATCGAGCCCAGTTCTATTATGACGTGGCGGCTGGACCATTCTATGGTTATAACCGGCCTGGTGCGAAGCCGTCTGAAGGCGTGATCTGGAATTGGTGGCGCCAGGGCATGATGGGCGGCACCAAGGCGCATTATGACGGCATCGTTGCCTTCTCGCAGACAGACTTCACTGAAGACTTGAAAAAGATCACCGTGCCCGTGCTGGTCATGCACGGCGACGACGATCAGATCGTTCCTTATGCTGACGCCGGCCCCTTGTCGGCGAAGTTGGTGAAAAATGGCAAATTGAAAACCTACAAGGGGTTTCCGCACGGAATGCCCACGACGAACGCCGACACCATTAATGCCGACCTTCTCGAATTCCTCAAATTCTGACAATGCCATTGGCGTAAAAAAGAAGGCGGCATCTCCAAAAAATCCAAAGCCAAGTCCCTGATATGAAAACAAAATTGCATCAAACCCGTAATGACCTGAACGAGCAAACCCGCTCCGCTATGGTCTCGTTGCTGAATGAGCAGCTTGCAGATGTCATTGATTTGGGTCTCCAGACAAAGCAGGCCCATTGGAATGTGAAGGGACCTCATTTTATCGGCTTGCATGAATTGTTCGACAAGGCGGCCGAACAGTTGGAGGAATTCACCGATGAAATTGCCGAACGCGCTGTCGAATTGGGTGGGTTCGCGGCTGGAACCATCCAAGTTGTTTCCAAGAACTCCAGGTTGACGGCCTACCCGTTGGAACTGGCCTCCGGCCACGGACACGTGACCGCGTTGTCGGATGCGTTTGCCAAGTTTGGCGCAACAACTCGCGCGGCTATCGATACGGCGGGAAAAGCGGGTGACGCGGACACCTCAGACCTATTCACGGAAGTTTCTCGCGGCGTGGATAAATTGCTTTGGATGATCGAAGCGCACCTGCAATCGAAAAACTGAAACCTGTATCTTCGCTTGTTTGATCTGCAGCTATGAATTTGAAAACCTACACACTTATTCATGTGCTAATCAGCTTGCTGGCGATTTTTTCCGGGCTGGTGGTCGTGGGCGGCCTGCTCGCGGCGAAGCGACTGGATGGCTGGACTAAACTATTTCTGGCGACGACCATTTTGACCAGCGCAACCGGTTTCTTCTTTCCGCTTCACGGAGTTACACCCGCGCTGGTGGTTGGCGCTGTTTCCTTAGTGGCCTTGGGAGTGGCGACATTTGCTCGTTATCAGCGCAAACTTGCAGGCGTCTGGCGCAACGCGTATGTGGTCTGCGCGGTTCTCGCGCTTTACCTGAATGTCCTTGTCTTGATCGTCCAGGTCTTTGACAAAATTCCTGCTTTGAAGGCCATTTCTCCGACGCAGCACGAACCGCCCTTCAAAATCACCCAACTTGCAGTCCTGGTCGCATTCATTATTTCTGGCGTCGTCGCAGGCATCCGATTCCGCGCCGAATCGGTATCGCCCCTCCTGGAGACAAGAATATGATCACGATTCGCCGAGCCAACGAGCGGGGCCACGCCAATCACGGCTGGCTTGATAGTTATCACACATTTTCCTTCGCGGATTATTACGACCCGAAATTCGCGGGCTTCCGTTCCTTGCGAGTCATCAACGAGGATCGCGTGCAGGGCGGAAAGGGGTTTGGCACACATCCACACCGGGATTTCGAAATTGTCAGCTATGTCGTCGCGGGCGCGCTGAAGCACCAAGACAGCATGGGGCATGCGGCTGTGATGAGAGCAGGCGAAGTGCAGCGCATTTCTGCGGGAACGGGCATTGCCCACAGTGAGGTCAACAATTCACCCAGCGAGCCGGTTCACTTCCTGCAAATATGGCTGGTGCCAGCGCGAAAAGGGGTGAAACCTGATTATGCACAGCAGTCGTTCGCCAACGCCCCGACGAATGCTCTCACGCTGGCGTGCTCGCCGGAAGGCCACAGTAAATCCATCAAGATCAATCAAGACGTTGAGCTTTTTATCGGCAAACTCGCTCCCGAAGGGAGAATCAACCATCCAATCCCGGAACAACGCGGCGCCTGGATTCAACTGATTGAAGGCGACCTCACATTGAATGGAAAGAGGCTCTCGCCAGGTGATGGGGCAACCGTTGATGAAGAAAGGGAACTTTGCCTTGCGTCTGAAAAGGGTGCGCACTTTCTTTTGTTTGATCTCAACTAAAAACAATAAACCCACAGAAAGGATAAAAATAATATGAATCAATACCAGAAACTCTACACGCCGGCGGATTCCGCCATTGTGTTTATTGACCAGCAACCGCAAATGCTCTTCGGCGTGGCTAACGCCGACCGTGCGACATTGATCAACAACACCACATTGTTGGCCAAAGTTGCGAAGGAATACAACGTCCCCGCGGTGCTCACGGCCGTCGAGACAGAGTCGTTCAGCGGCTACATTTGGCCGCAATTACTCGACGTGTTTCCCGGCCAACCCGTTGTCGAGCGCAGTTCGATGAACTCCTGGGACGACCCCGGATTTCGCAAAGCCATCGAGGCCACCGGGCGCAAGAACATCATCATGACAGGCCTCTGGACCGAGGTTTGCATCACTTGGCCGACTATCGAAATGCTTGGCGCCGGATACAACATTTATGTCGTGGAGGATTGCTGCGGCGCGACTTCACCAGCCGCCCAGGAAGCAGCGCTTTCGCGCATGGTTCAGGCTGGCGCGGTGCGGTTGACCACCATTGGCACCCTGCTCGAATGGCAGCGCGATTGGAAAAACAAGGAGCATTACAACGCCCTTATGGGATTGCTCAAACAGCAGGCCGGTGCTTACGGCATCGGCGTCGAATACGCCTACACGATGGTCCATCATGCCCCGCAATCCGCCCAAAAGCCGCAGGTTGTTCCCCAAAAAGCACACTGACATTTTGGAATACATTCGACCAAATATGAAAACTAAAGCCCTAATGTTGGGCCTTGTGCTGGTGTGTTCGGTTGCCATCGCGGGCGCAGGAGACCCAACCTCAGCCAAGGAGAATGTTTTTGAGACAAAACCGCTGGGAATCAGGGTGTCCATCAAGATGATTGGTCCCTATACCCAGCCCGCTGATTTGCAAATTATTTGTCTCTTCAAACACAAACCCACGGGTGATACCTACCAAGGCGCGGCCAAGGAAACTGACGCGCATCTCGGCGGGATTCTTTCCGCGCTCCGCAATCGAGGGGAGTTCGTAGGCGAACTCGGAGAATCCTTTCTTTTCACGCCACCCAGCGCCACCATTCCCGCGAAGCGATTCATGGTGATCGGATTGGGTGACGAAGAGGATTTGTCTCTCAATTCGCTAAAAGTTGTCGGCCGCATCGCCGTTCGCGAAGCGGTCCGACTCAAAGCCAGCCACGTTGCCTGGGCACCGGTCATTCGCGACGAAGGCAACACCACCATCGACGTCGGCCAGGGTGACCGGGCTTTTGTGGGGGAACTGCTTTCCGCCTACGACACGGAAAAGCGGCTCCAGGCTCAGGGGCTGGCTGACAAGTTCAGCATTGATGATGTCGTAATCGAAGCCGGGCCGAGCTTCTTTGACAGCGCGGTGAAACAGGTCGGCGAGGGGATTAATTCCATTACCGCCGAATTGCGCAAGCGCAATGCCTCGCCTTACACCGCAACCAACAAGTGAGCGATGCGCCATGCGATTCTCACTGGATTGTCCGTCTTATTGCCAGGAGGGGTTCTGGCTGGTGACATAACAAGCACCGGGGAAATTCCTGCCCCACCACCCGCTTACCAGATGTTGCGTTTCGACGAAAACTACTCCTCTTTGGCCAACCCGTCGAACCGCACTGACTGGTTTGACCCGATCAAATACATCCCGCTGCGAACCAATAATCCGTCGTGGTATCTGACGTTCGGCGGCGAGTTGCGTGAACGGTTTGAGGGAAATTACGATCCCAATTTCGGGATTGGCGGCGTGGGTTCCGATTCCTATTTGCTGCAGCGCATCACGCTGCTCGCGGATGTGCATTTCGGTGAGCGCGTGCGCTTCTTTGTGGAAGGCGTTTCCGGTCTCATGGAGGGCGAAACGCCGCCCGCCCCACCGGTGCAGCAGGACCCGATTGATCTGCAATTTGCCTTCCTGGATGTCATTCCATATTTGACAGATGACGAACAACTCACGTTGCGGGCCGGCCGTTTTGGCATGAGTTTTGGCGCGGGCCGGCTAGTGGCGACGCGGGCCGCGGTGAATATTCTCTTTCGGTTCGACGGTTTTGAAGCCATCTACACGCGCCCGCTTTGGGAAGTGACCGCCTTTCTCACCCAACCCGCGATTGATTCGGGAGGAATTGATGGCGAAGATCATCACACCACTTTTTGGGGGCTCTATGGCACGCACTGGTTCGACACGCCGCATACGCTTGGACTGGATCTGTATTACTTTGGCATCCACCGCGAAAACGGCGCCTATGCGTCTGGCGCCGGCGACGAGCACCGGCACTCGCTGGGCGCGCGCGAATTCGGCCAGTGGCATAGCTGGGATTGGGACGGGGAGCAAGTCCTGC
>JBKQWF010000222.1:0-15511 GCA_052139695.1 Limisphaerales bacterium | reverse complement strand
TCGTTTCCATGCGCGGCAACGATAGCAAGAATGAGTCGAGACTAAAATCCTACGGAAGGTTTTTGAACAGGTTTATTCCGCCCCAATGCAGGAAAGCTGTTTTACGGTCATTCCTGAGGAGACTTAGAATACAGTTTGCCGCCAGGCAATTTGTGCCAGGGCGAGGCGAGAGCGACGAGCACCCCTCTCTGCGCCTCTCTCCCCGCTCGCGCGCGGCGAGAGTGAAATAGGCTCTGTATATCTATGTACGTATATACGATTCCCGGGTTTTGCCCGGCACAACCGCTTCCAAGAGAAGAATTGTGTCTCGCACCCCTCGCCCAGCCGGGCCAACAGGGCTGCCCCAAAGTCCTGGCTCATGGCTGATAAACTGCTGCCGCAAGGGAACTAACGCCCTAAATCAAATGCATAAACCAACGAGGCAGGGCGGTCCGTTGTCGTGATCATTTCCTGTTTATCTCATCCGGGCTGCGAATCCTCAAAAAAATCGAAGATTTTGAAAGAATCGGGCCGATGGCGTTGAATTAATACGGAAGCCTCGTTACGGCTGCTGTTTTGTGCCGCCTCAAAGACGGGTCGGAAACCAAGCATCGAATTATGAAACGATTCTCTTCATGGGTGGGGCGGGCGGTCGGCGCCAAGCTCATCCAACGTCAACTCCAAGGAACCGCAAACACCACCCAATTACTCTGCCGGTGCCTTGCCGTCATGGCCCTGGCCGGCCATCTCGCCCAAGCCGCGTCGCCGAGCACCGCCTTTACCTACCAGGGCAAGTTGTTCATCGGCGACGTTCCGGCCAACGGGCTTTACGATCTGCAATTCACCAATTACGACGCGGCCGCCGGAGGCGATGCGCTGGGAGGGTTCAACGCCAACGCCCTGCCCGTCACCAACGGGCTGTTCACCGTCACGCTCGATTTCGGCGCGGTGTTCGATGGCACCGCGCGCTGGCTGGAGGTTTCCGAGCGCACGAACGGGGTGGGTGTATTCGAGACGCTCGCCCCCCGCCAATTGCTGGCCGCTGCTCCGTATGCCACTTATGCCTCCAGCGCGGGCTCCGCCGGCGCGGTGCCTGGCTTGACCATTCTCCAAAACGGCAGCGGCGCGCCGAACGTGATTGGGGGCTCGTCAGTGAACTGGGTTGCGAATGGTGTGGTGGGGGCCACTATAGGCGGCGGCGGGGCGACCAATTATGGAGGTCATTTCTACACCAACAGTATCAGCGGCGATTTCGGTACCATCGGCGGCGGTAGCGCGAACACGATTCAGACGACCGCTGTGTGGGCGACCATCGGAGGCGGCGTGGGCAACACCATTCAGCCCAATGCCCAAGTGGCGACCATCAGCGGCGGCTTGGGGAACACGATCCAATCGATCGCCCTGACGGCGACCATCAGCGGTGGCTACCTGAACACAATTCAGACCAATGCCCAAAATGCGACCATCGGCGGCGGCAAGGCCAACACGATTGAGAGCAACGCCCAGTATGCGGTTGTGGGCGGCGGTCAAGGCAACGATATTCAAGCCAGCGCCCAATGGGCGACCATCGGCGGCGGCTTGGGGAACAATATTCAAGGCGGCTCCCAATGGACAACCATTGGGGGCGGCGAAGACAATTCAATTCAGTCTAACGCCTCGGAGTCGACCATCAGCGGCGGCTGGGGCAACACGATTCAGGGAAACGCCGAATTTGCGGCCATTGGCGGTGGCGCTGATAATACGATTGAGACCACCAACCGCGGCGCGACCATCAGCGGCGGCTTCATTAACACGATTCAGACCATGGCCTTTCAAGCGACCATCAGCGGCGGCGCACAGAACTTGGTACAGTCCAACGCCGAGTTTGCGACCATTGGCGGTGGCTACTTCAACACGATCGAGTCGGAGGCCTTTGACGCAACGATCAGCGGCGGGGCGGACAACACGATTCAGACCAACGCCCAGAATGCGACCGTCGGCGGCGGCAGCGGCAACACGATTCAGACTAATGCGCAAAATGCGACCATCGGCGGCGGGGACAACGACGTGATCCAGTTCGCAGCCGATCATGCGACCATCGGCGGTGGCTATTACAACACGATTCAAACCAACGCCGCAAAGGCGACCATCGGCGGCGGCCAGCAGAGCACGATTCAGACCAACGCCTACCTCGCGACCATCGGCGGCGGGGACAACAATGTGATCCAGTCTGCAGCCGATCATGCGACCATCGGCGGCGGCGGCTTCAACACGGTCCAGACCGCAGCCACTTTTTCTGCCGTCGGCGGCGGCTATGACAATCAGATTATTTCCGGCGGCAAGTTTGCGGCCATTCCTGGCGGCTATGAGAACAGCGCGACGTCCTTTGCCTTTGCCGCTGGCAACCAGGCCCACGCCATTCACCCCGGAGCGTTTGTGTGGTCCGACTCCACTGGCGTGCCCTTCAGCTCCACCGCCAACAACCAATTTGCGGCCCGCGCCAGTGGCGGCTTCGTCTTTTTCACCAGCGCATCGGTCGGTGCCACCCTGCTCCCTGGGAGTGGCTCATGGAGCTCGATGAGCGACCGCAACGCGAAGGAGAACTTCGCCCAAGCGGACGCGCAATCCGTGCTGGCCAAAGTCGTTGCGTTGCCGCTGTCAACTTGGAATTACAAAGCGCAGGACCGCGCCATCCGGCACCTGGGGCCGATGGCGCAGGACTTCAAGGCCGCTTTCGGCCTCGGCGAGACTGACACCGGCATCACGAGCGTGGACGCCGATGGAGTGGCCTTGGCCGCCATCCAGGGTTTGAATCAAAAGCTGGAGGAGAATAACGCCGCGCTCGAAAAGGCCCCGGCGGCGCGGGACGCCCAGATTCAGACGCTCCAAAGCCGGCTCGAAGCCCTGGAAAAACGCCTCGCGCAATAATCCGGCCAGGCTCGCCAATTTGCACCGAACCGATCCAGCCAAACCAGAGACTAAAGATATGAATACGACCCTGCGTAAACTCTTGCCATTCCTCCTGGTCGCGATCAGCGGGCTGTGGCTCAACGCCGCCTCGCCCAGCACCGGCTTCACTTACCAGGGCCGACTTTTCATCGGCGACGTTCCCGCCAACGGGCTTTACGACCTGCAATTCACCAATTACGACGCGGCCGCCGGGGGCCATGCGCTGGGCGGGTTCAACACCGACGCAGTGCCCGTCACCAATGGGCTATTCACTGTCGCCCTGAATTTCGGCGCGGTGTTCGATGGCACCCCGCGCTGGCTGGAGATTTCCGAATGCACGAACGGGCTTGGCACCTTCGCCACACTGGCACCCCGCCAGCCGTTGATGCCTGCTCCCTACGCTGTCTTTGCCAACAGCGCCAGCAACCTCCTGGGCACGCTGCCGACGGCACAATTGACCGGCGCCTTCACCGGCGATGGCGGCGGCTTGACCAACCTCAACATAGCCAGTTTCACCGGGTCGGTCTCTAATCTGACACTCACCGGCAATCTGAATCTTCCGGCCGTGTCGCCCAGCTCGGGCGTCATCTACTCGCACGGCTCCCCGTTGCTGTCCGGCTCCGAAGATACTGGGAACAGTTTTGTCGGCCCGGAGGCGGGAAATTTGAGCATGAGCGGCACCGAAAACACCGCCATCGGGAGTGAGGCCCTGATCAGCAATACAAGCGGCTCCTTTAACACCGCCATGGGGGTCGAAGCGCTGACTCAGAACGACAATGGTGCTGGGAACACGGCCGACGGATATTACGCGTTGTATGACAACGTGAGCGGGAGCATGAATATCGCTCTGGGTTATGACGCCGGGCACTTAATCACCGGCAATAACAACATTGACATCGGAAATCGAGGCGTGGCTGGTGAGAGCGGCATTATCCGCATCGGGACTCCCGGAACCCACACCACCACGCTGCTGGCCGGCAATGTCGGCATCGGCACGACCAGTCCGGGACATTTGTTGGTCGTCGGCGGCTCCAGCAGCCCCGCCTATTGTGATGGCACGACCTGGCAAAACGGATCGGATCGCAACGGCAAGGAACAATTTACCACCATCAACCCGCGCGCCGTGCTGGAGAAGGTCTCCGCGCTGCCCATCACGGAATGGAAATACAAGGTGGAAGAGGACGGCACGGAACATCTCGGCCCTATGGCGCAGGATTTCCACGCCGCCTTTGGCCTGAACGGACCGGACGACAAACACATCGCCACCGTGGACGAGGAAGGCGTGGCGCTAGCGGCCATCCAGGGTTTGAATCAAAAGCTGGAAGAAACGCGCGCTGACAATGCCGCGCTCCGCGCGGACAACGCGGACTTGCGGGCACGGCTGGAGAAATTGGAACGGCTCCTGCAACCGTCAAAATAAAATCAACCCGCTCAGATTATGATAAATGGAATGCTAAGTCAGAAATCGGGGAAGCGAGGCGCCAGGCTGACGGTTCGCAGGCTGAACCGGCTGATTGTGGGCGCTGCCTTTTGCCTCGTCCTGGTGGTGGCGTCCGGCAATGCCCAGAACGCCACGATAAACTGGTATCGAGTCGCCAATGGCGGCGGCGTCAGCACGGGCAATGGCTGCACCCTCATAGGCACCGTCGGCCAGGCGGAGCCGGGAATCGTCCGGGCGGGCAGCGTGGCCTTGGCCGAGGGGTTCTGGAGCGCCGACGCTGTCTTGGCGCCCAACGGATCATTGCAAGTCACGCTCGCTCCCGCCGGGGCGGCCAGCGCCGGGGCGCAATGGCAGGTGGACGGGGGGCTTTGGCAGAGTAGCGGCGACACGGTCCCCGACTTGGCGGTAGGCAGCCACACCGTTGCCTTTAGCGCGGTGAGCGGATGGATAACGCCCCCGAGGCAAACCGTGACAATTACGGACAACAACACTGCGACGCCAACCGGCACCTACGTCATCGGAGGTTTTTCGTTCACCGTAAACAGCACCGCCATCACGATAACCGGTTACAGCGGTCCTGGTGGTGTCCTCGCGATCCCCTCGACCTTGGTTGGGGTCAATGGCACGGTCACTGCGATCGGGCAGAACGCGTTTCAGGGGATTTACGGCCTGACGAGCGTGATCATTCCCGAAGGCGTTACCTCCATTGGGGAAGAGGCGTTCGAGGGGTGTTCCGACCTGACGGGCTTGAGCATCCCCAGCAGCGTCACCTTCATCGGGGACGCTGCATTTGAGGGGTGTCACAGCCTGCCGGACGTGAACATCCCCACCAACGTCACCTCCATCGGGATGGAGACGTTTGAGAATTGTACTGGCATGATGAGCGTGACCATTCCCAACGGCGTCACCTCCATCGGGGAGGATGCGTTCTACGGATGCTCAGGGCTGACGAGCGTGACACTGCCCAACAGCGTTACCTCCATTGGGGTGGAGGCGTTTCGCGCCTGCTCCAGCCTGACAGACCTGACCATTCCCACCGGCGTCACCTTTATCGAGATATCAGCATTCTATGATTGTTCCGGGCTGACGAGCGTGACCATTCCCAGCAGCGTCACCGCTATCGGGCAAGACGCATTCCTGAGGTGTACTGGCCTGACAGCCCTGAGCATCCCCAACAGCGTCACCTCCATCGGGGACAACGCGTTTTACGGCTGTTCGAGCATGGCCAGCGTGAGCATTCCCACCAATATCACATCCATCGGGGAGGGGACATTCTCCGGTTGTTACAGCCTGGCGAGCGTCAGCATTCCCAACAGCGTTACCTCCATCGGGGATGACGCATTCTATGGGTGTTCGGGCTTGGCGAACCTCACCATCCCCAACAGCGTCAACTCTATTGGGTTGGAGGCGTTCCAAGCCTGCTACAGCCTGACACATGTGACCCTCCCCAGTAGCATCACCTCCATCGGGGAGGATGCGTTCTACGGGTGTTCCGACCTGGCCAGCCTCTCCATTCCCAGCAGCGTCACCTCGATTGGGCAAGATGCGTTCCGCGCTTGTTCCAGCCTGACGAATGTGACCATTCCCAGCAGCGTCACCTCGATTGGCAAAGATGCGTTCCTTTATTGTACCGGCCTAACGAGCATGACCATTCCCGCCAGCGTCACTTCCATCGGGGATTATGCATTCTGCAATTGCGCAGGCCTGACGGCGGCATACTTCCAAGGCAACGCGCCTGCGTTCTTTGGCAACGGAGTCTTTGATGGAGATGCGGCGGGTTTTACAGTTTATTATCCCGCGAACGCCACCGGTTTCACCACCCCCACCTGGAACGGATACCACGCGGTGCCGAACAGTTCCGCCCAGGTTCCGGCGCTCCTACTGGCCATGAACATCCAAAAAGCGTTTTATCTCACATCCACCAATCTGACGGTGGGGCTCAAATACCAGGTTCAAGGTTCGCCGGATTTAAGCCATTGGGAGAATCAAGGCACCGAGTTCACCGCGGCCAGTTCAATCTGGCAATCCACGAGCGATTGGAATGTCGGTGATTTCCATCAGTTTTTCTTCCGATTACAAGTGGTTCAGTAGGGTGGGCATTCATTGAGCCGCATTTGGCTCCAGGCGAGACGCGACGAAGGAGATTATCCCACCGAGATCGACCCATAACTCTCGTCCCCGGTGGGCTGACGCCAATTGCCGGCGTTGGCCTATTTATGGATTTCCGAACGGCGGTCCGCAAAACGAACGCTTTGTTCTTTACTTGGATTCAAACGCTCCTTCATCTTAATCAGCTTAATTGAGACGCTCATGGACGAAACCGCGCAAAGACTTCGGAAGATTTACCAACGACGATTCGGCGAAACCGCGGCGTATCGCAACCTCGTCTGGCGAGAGCTGACGAGGGTTTTCTTCAACCGCTGGGTCGGTTCCGAAGACGCGGTGCTGGATCTGGGTTGCGGTTATGGGGAGTTTATCAACAATGTGAGCGCGAAAAAGAAATGGGCCATGGACTTGAACCCCGACGCGTCCCGGCATTTAGCCGAAGACGTTGTCTTTTTGCCCCAGGACTGTTCCAGCCCTTGGCCCCTGCCCGAAGGGAGCCTCGATGAGGTCTTTACCTCTAATTTTCTGGAACACCTGCCGAACAAGGAAAGTCTGAAGCGCACTCTGCGCCAGATATGGGGCGGCCTGAAGCGCGGCGGCCGATTCATTGCGCTGGGCCCAAACATTAAGTACCTGCCGGGACAATACTGGGATTTTTTCGATCATCACATAGCTCTGACCGAGCTGTCGTTGACCGAGGCTCTCGAAGTGGAAGGCTTTATCGTGGAACAAGCGACGCCAAGATTCCTGCCTTACACCTTGGTCAATACGCCGCGGTATCCGCTTTTCTTTTTGCGTCTTTACCTCATGTTCCCCAAATTATGGTGGATCAAGGGAAAGCAGTTTTTAGTCATAGCCCGGAAACCAACCTAATTGCGTGAAGGCAGCGTTTCCACCGCCAGACGATGCGACTCCTCTCACTTTGTTGAGCATCGTGATACCCGCGCGCGATGAGGAAGGCTGCATTGCTTCGACGGTGGAACATTTGCATGTAGAACTCGCTTTGAACGGCGTGCCGCATGAGATCGTGGTGGTGGATGACGGCAGCACCGACAAGACCTGGGAAATCCTGCAAGGGTTGAAAGCACGCAATCCTTCCCTCCGCCCCACAAAAAACGAAGGGCTTCATGGCTTCGGACGGGCAATTGTCAGCGGGATTGAATGCATGTCGGGTGATGCGGTGGTGATCATGATGGCTGATGAATCCGACGATTGTCGCGATGTTGTTCGCTACTGGAAATTATTGAATGAAGGTTGGGATTGCGTGTTTGGCAGCCGCTTCATGAAAGGCGGGGGTGTCATTGGCTATCCGTGGTTTAAGTTGTGGCTCAATCGTCTGGCCAATTTCGTCATCCGCCTCCTTTTCAAAGTGCCCTTCAACGACACGACCAACGCCTTCAAAGCTTACCGCAAGACGGCAATCGACGGTTGCCGGCCCATCCTTTCGCCGCACTTTAACCTGACGGTTGAGCTGCCGCTTAAGGTGATGGTGCGCGGTTATTCCTGGACAGTTATTCCCATCACTTGGCGCAACCGCCGCAGTGGCGCGGCTAAGCTCAAGCTCAGGGAGATGGGCAGCCGTTATTTATTCATTGTCGCCTATGTCTGGCTGGAGAAATACTTCAGCAAGGGTGATTACCGCAAACCGCTTCCGGAGCCGCGGCGGTGAAACGGCGGGCAAGCCTCGCGGCTGGACGATCTCGGGGTTCTGTTGGCTGGCGCAGGCAAAGGTTCGGCAACCCAATCATCGGGCGACTTGAGAGCGCCCGTGCCCGCCCCGCTCGGATAATTCTTGAGGCCTCGCTTTGCCTTAATTAGAATGCGGTTGGTGAACCCCATTGCATCAACTGGCTCTCGACCGGTCACGGTGGCCATTGGCGGCCCCGGTGATTAGGCTGTTTAGAACGGATCGGAGATGGGCATCCCAAAGATTTCCAGCGCGAGATTTTCGAGGCTGCTCATCGTCTTCGCCGGGATCATTTTTGGGCAAGCAGTTCTTTACGGACCTTCGTTAATAGGGGAGAAGATCCTCTTGCCGTTGGATACCCTCGCGCAGCCGAGCATTTACATTCCGCGGACGCCGGAAACTGCCAAAATCGTGCCGCATGACAAGGTCTTAACCGACTTGGTCTATCAATTTGAACCAGCCCGGAGATTTGCGGTTTCTGAAATTCACCAAGGCCGATTCCCGTTATGGGCTCCTTATCATTTCGGCGGCGTTCCTTTCATCTGGCCCAAATATTCGCTCTTTTATCTGCTGGAATACTGCACGCCGTCACCGGTTATTCTGGCTTGGGCGCAGCTCTTCGCCGCGCTGGTGGCGGGGATCGGCATGTATTGTTTTTGCCGGCAGTCATTGTCAGTCAGTTTTTGGCCGGCGGCGGTTTGCGCCTGGTGTTATCCTTTAACGGCGTTTTTTATCCTCTGGCAAGGATTCCCCACAGGGCTGGCGGTTTACTGGCTGCCCTGGCTTTTTCTGGCGGTTGACAAAACCATCCGTGGCGCGAATCAGCGGTCCGTTATCATTTTAAGTGTTGTGACGTTTCTGGTCTTGACGAGCGGATTGATTGATCTCGCGGGGCAAGCCCTGTTGGGTTCTGGAATTTACGCTCTCTGGTGTTTGTGGACCCTCCATCCTCAGGGATGGTCCCACCCAAGAATCAGGACAGCCGTGGCGCAGTTGATCCTGGCTTGGGGGCTTGGATTTATGCTGGCGGCTCCGCACGTCTTGCCTCTGCTGGAATACGCCAACTCAGGTTTGCGGATGATGCGGCGCCATGCGGGAGTAGAGGAACGTCCGCCGGTGGGACTCGCCGCCTTGCCGCCCGTCGTGCTGCCTGATTTGTACGGCGCAAGTGAAAAGGGCAGCGCTTTGATTTCCAACCAAAATGTCCTGGAAAGCGCCAGCGCCGCGTACGCCGGCGTGGTGGCCGCTTTGCTCGTCGCACCCCTGGCCTGGTGCAGCCGGCGCCACCGCGCTCTCAACCTGTTTTGGATCGGCATCGCCTTCTTCGGTTTGTGTTGGTGTCTGAATGTCCCGGGCCTCGTTCATTTGTTGCGTCAGCCGGGATTGAACATGATGTCGCACAATCGTCTCGTGTTCCTGACCGCTTTCGCGATTCTCTCCATGACCGCCATCGGCCTTGAAACTGTTTGGCTCGGCGCCATCCAAAGGCGATGGTGGTTTTGTCTCCCGGCTGCCTTGCTGGCCGCGCTAGCAGGATGGTGCATTTATCGGAGCAGGGTCTTTCCCGAAGTGATCTCCACTCAGGGCGAATTCGACGCGTTTTACAAGAAAATGTGGGCTACGGTTCAGATCACCGCGGACGTGGGCCAGGTCCAGGCGTGGTTCACCCGTCATTACCTTATGATGGCGCTATTTTGTGGCATGGGACTTTTGGGCTGGTTACTCTTGTGGTTTCGCAAGGCCGCCGGTCTCAGGCTGTTTCCGGCCCTGGCCATTTGCTTGATGGCAGATTTGATATGGTTTGACTACGGCCGCGCCACGCAATCTGATCCAGCGCTTTATTATCCCAAAATTCCTGTTTTGGCCGAGGTCGCCCAATCCGTTCCCGGCCGGGTCATCGGCCTGCATTGTCTGCCCGCCTCTGTGGCCGCGATGGCTGGTTTGGCCGACATTCGCGGCTACGACGCAATTGATCCGGCGCGCATGGTGCGCCTCATAAAATTAGCCGAAGGCAAAGGCAGCCGAACCCGCCCCTATGGCGCGCTGCAGTTTTTTGTGCCGAAAGGGTCCAGCTTTCCGCCTGACGGAGTACGGCTTTCACCGGTCCTGGACATGCTTGGCGTGCGCTATGCCATTAATCAAGACGATCCGGCGCCGCCGTATCATCCAAGATTCCAAGGAGGCGGCTATTGGGTCCTTATTAACTCAAACGCCCTTCCTCGGGTCTTTGTTCCAAAGTCCATTGAAATCGTGACCAGCGACGAGGAGTTACTCGAAAAACTGGGTGCGGCACAATTTAACCCGGCGGCGGTGGCATACGTTCAGACTTCCGTGGCATTGCCAGGTAATTGTGTCGGCCAAGCCCAAATCACTTCGGAGACGCCGTCACATATCGTGGCATCTGTTCAAATGCAAACGCCCGGTCTCATCGTCCTCGCGGACCGATGGGACCCGGGGTGGCGAGCATCTTGGAATGGCCAGCCGGTCAATATTCTCCAAGTCAACTATGCGCTTCGCGGCGTGGTGATCCCATCCGGCAGCGGGACCTTGGAGTTTACTTATCGACCGGGCAGCTTAATCCTTGGCTTGTGGATGGCGGGGTTTGCTGTCGTCGTCCTGGCGGGTTTGGCGACCCAGTGCCATCGCTCAAAAACCACCGCGCGGAACAGAGCGTGATTTCTTTCCGGAGCGCGTGGGCCATGGATTCGAGCGGGAAAACACATGAACCCGTTGGGCGTCGTGCCATCTCCCTCCTCCACACGTTTGTAGAGGATAGGTCAGGGGTGATATGACCAGCACGTTTAATTTTGTATTTAAGGTGGACTCGTGGCGACGGCCACATTTTACCGAATACCACTTACAATGTTGACGTGCTTTGGTCTCGGCAGGTCTGCCGGGCGTAATGCGAAATATCGTTTTCCGGCGGTTTCCAAATCGAGGAATTCGACCTTGCTAAAGCCCGCGCCTGTTAGCTTTGCCTCCATGGTCTTGGGTTCAAAAAAGCTGATAAATGGCTCGCCTACGCTGGCAACGTTCTCAGCCAATTTTTGAGCCGCTTCTGCTGCTTGGCCGGCGGGCTTCACCATCGGCTGTTTAAAGGTAAGCACTACCTCGCTCCCCGATGGAAATGTGGCCATGGATTTTAATGCTGCATCAATGGCCGCTTCTCTTAGATAAACGGTCACGCCCAGCCATGAAAAAAACGTCGGCTCCTCCACTGAGACGTGGTTGCGACAAAGACCTTCGAGCAAAGATTCATGCTCGAAATCTATTTGTGCAAATCGCACATTAGCCGGCAAATCAAGGTCCGCTCTCGTGAGAAACGATCGTTTAACCAACTGTGTGTCCCGATGATCAATTTCAAAAATCTTTAGTGACCTTGCCCAATCTGGCTGTCGGAATGCGAAAGTGTCAAAACCAGCCCCCAAAATGACATATTGGCTGGCCCCTCGTTGCACGGCGGCAGCCAGCCGGTCTTCGGCAAATCGGGAACGCAGCACGACATGCGACCGCAACGCGCTCGTCTCGGGGCTCCGATAGCGTTCAGCCGCTTGGCAAATGTTTTGTGAAGCGTCTTTGCCAAGTAGTCTCACGGCAGCCAGATCCTCAAGAACTCGCGGTGGGGCGTCCAGCAATTGATGGGCAGCGCGTAAATAGGCCGTTGCCAAAGCTGTGCGACTAGCCGACCCTCGACCGCCGGTTGGCGCGACCGGTGCGTCGGCAGTGGGCGTGACCGCCAGGGCCGTTGGCTCCGACGCATGGTTAATCTTTCCTGGCAACCGCATGAGAACCGTCTCTACTTTGACCTGGTTCTTTTCCACAAAGCTTCGGCGAATCTCCGTGCATCCCATCTTCAAGTAGAATGGAAGCGCGGTAATGGTCGCCTCGAACGGCACCGGCACAGTGCCGCTGGCACGAATCAACGCCAATGCGTGCTCAAATAAGGCTCTGCCAACGCCGCTTCTCGTATGGTCTGGATCAACAAACAGCGCTACGATGCACATCGGGACGACGTGGCTAAAACCACGAATGACACCGCCCTCTTCGAAGACATACATCTCCTTCTTCCCGATTCCCTTGTATCCCTCAGGAGATCGGCCTAAGAGCCAGGCTTCGATCACCTCTTTGGGATAGTCGCGCATGCACAACCGGCGCACGGAGCGGGTGTGAAGGTTGTGAATCGCGAGAGCGTCGTCCGGCAATGCGGTGCGTATCATCTGGGATTTCCTGTATGGCTTCCAGCCCACGACCCGCGTGGGCCTTTTTCGTGATTCTTTTCCAGTTCCGCCGGTTTGCAAGTCCTTTCCTCTCCTCTCTCTCCGTCGAGATGGCTGGGGGGAGGAGGTCTTTTTTTCGGCGGAGGGTTCATAAACTTTGGAGTGCGGCGGCTTGCTGCCGCTTTTCTCCAGCCAACTCGTGCCCGATGCCAAAGCGGGAGCAAGCTCCCGCACTCCAAAATGAACGCCGCTCCCGGACAGCCTTGAAAACGCGGGCGCCCCCGGTTACCACAATCCGGTGCATGTTCAAAAACTCCTGCAAGCTCTCAGTCTGGCGGCGGCCGCTCTCTTAGCCCTCGCGCTGGGCTGGCTTTGCTGGCAGGCCTGGTTTGACCCGGGCATTCGGTTCTTTCCGCCTGGGGCGGGACCATGGATTGTTTATCCATCTCCGCCGCGGGTCCATACGTTGGCGGTGCAAAGTCTGCCGGCCCTCTTCCGCCGGGAATTCGTCCTGGAACGCCAGCCTTCCAAAGCCCTGCTGGACTGGCGATCTTTCGCTGGCGGCCGCCTTTCCGTCAATGGCCGGCGCGCCCGTCTCCCCGCGGCCGCCAATTGGAAGAAGGAGGTGCGGGTCGATATTGGCCAGCAACTGCATCCTGGCACAAACGAATTGACGGCGGTTGTTTGGGCGGAGAGCGGCCCGCCTGCTTTAAGCTTGCGCCTGGAAACGGATGAGGCGGTCATCGTGTCGGATGAACAGTGGCGGGTTTCTCTCGCCGGCGCGATTGAGCAACCGGCGGCGCTGGCCTCCAAGCCGGTCGCTCCAAAACCGGGCAATCCGTTCTTTGGCGGTGACCAAACCGGGCCGGCCCTGCACAAGACGGCCGGCTGGCAGTGTTTCTTTTTCCTGGCCTCGCTGACAGCGGCGCTGCTCTGGCGGCGTTTTGGCGGACGGCTCGAGGACGCCGGCCGGAAAGAAAAATGGTTGCGGACCACCGCGCTGGCCGCGCTCGCCGCGGCCTTGATCGTTCTGCGAGGGCATAACATCGTTTGCCTGACGCTCCTTTTTGGATTTGATTCTTCCGCCCACCTGGACTATGTCAAATATATTCAAGAAACCGGCTCGCTGCCGCTCGCCAACCAGGGGTTGGAGATGTTTCAGGCCCCGCTTTACTACACTATTGCGGCGGCCTTGCTGAAAGTCATGCACCATGCCGCATCGGATTTGGCCGGGCTGCGGCTTTTGCAAATCTTTAACCTGCTGGTGGGCGCGGCCGACATTGCCCTCGTCTGGGTTGGCCTCGGCCTGCTTTACCCGCGGCAATGGAAGAAGCAACTGGCGGGAGCCGTGCTGGCCGCTTTTGCGCCGTGGCACCTCTATCTTTTGCATTATCCCACCAACGAGACCCTCTGCTGCATGCTCGGCACGGCCGCGCTCTGCCTTTGTCTGAAATGTGTGGGACCACAGGGCGCCAGAGTTATCGCCACCGCGGGGCCCGCGGCGGCAAAGCTGCCGGAAACGGTCCGCGGAAAAAAGGCGCCCAAGCCGGCGGAAACCGGGTCGATGCCAATCGAGAAAACCGAGTGGCCCTTGGGATGGCTGGCGGCCTTGGGAATCACCCTGGGCGCGGCCTGTTTGGCCAAAGCTTCGTCCTTGGCTTTGCTGCCGCTGGTTTTCGGGGCGCTGGCTGTAGAATTGATTGCGCGCCGGGAACGCTCCCCCATGGCCTGGGCAAAGGTGATCGGCCTGGTTTTCGGATTGGCTCTGGGAATCAGCGCCTGGCATTATTGGCGGGCGTGGCGGCATTTCGGCACACCATTTCTGGGGGGCTGGAGCCGCGAAAGCGTCCCGATTCCTTGGTGGCAACCGCCGGGATACGCGACCCTCGGATATTTTACTCGATTCGGCCATGTTCTCATCGCCCCGTACTTTTGCGGATTTCACGGGTTCTGGAACGCCATTTATTCCACGTTGTGGGGGGATGGCGGCCGCGGCGGGGTAGGTAGAATCTGGCTGGGCACCCCTTGGAATGACGACTTTATGACCGCAGGCTACATTTGGGCCTTGGCGCCCTCATTCCTCGTGCTCTCTGGCGTGGTCGCAACTCTAGCCCGCTTGACGAAAAATCCCCGGTTGGACTGGCTGCTCTTGACAACCGTTGCCGCCGCCTATTTTCTGGCGCTGCTGCAGCTCAACCTCAAGCTGCCTTATCTGGCCTGCGGCAAAGCGACTTTCGCGCTCACAGCCCTGCTGCCTTTTTGCGCCTTCGCCGTGGCTGGATGGGATTGGTGGACGGAACGGTTTGGTTCGTGGGCGGCCATCGTTTTGACGGCGTTGCTCGGCGTGTGGCTGATCAACGATTACGCGGCGTTTTGGGTCCCCCCCGACGCGCCGCGCACCAGGCTGCTTGCGGCCCGGCAGAAGTTTATCGACGGAACGGCGGACGCCAGGGGGGACTTCGCCCGTCTCGTGGAAGCGGACCCGCGCGACAGCCGGGCAGCCGAGTTTCTCGCCCGGGCCCAATTGCGCGCCGGCGACACCAACGGTTTCAAAGCCACCTTCCAGCGCGCCCAGGGCGAGGGCGCGGTCGATGCCCAACTGGCCGTGCTCGCTGCCCAACAGTTACTCCGGCTCGAAAAAACATCGGAAGCGTTGCAATTGGTCAAAGAAGCCGCTCTCAAGTCGCCCGACGATCAGGAGGTTGCCGAAGCTTGGCTAATCCTGGCCGAGGTGTGCCGAAAGGACGCGGAAATAGTCGCAGCCGGAGAATGGTTCCTGCGCCTCGCGCCAGATGATACTTCGGCCCACAAAAAGCTGTCTGAAGCGCTGCTTCGTCTCGGCCGGCCTGAGGGTGCCGCCTTGCACGGCGGGATCGGCCATGCCGCCTCGTTTTAGGGCCGTTCAGATTTGACCACCGCGCTCCACGGCCGCAATCTATGATGAGCGCGATGCATCGTTTCCCAGGACGATCGCCGCTCTGTTATCACAGACCCCGCTCCCTTCCCAAGACTATTTCAAGTTAGCGTTTGGCGTGAGGCGCGAACTGCGCCTGATGCAAGTCAAGCAAAACAGTTTTTCACCGTCACGCATCCTTTTCACCCTTGGCGCGGGCAGCGATTTGAGTTGATAGACTGCCGGCGCCGGTGGGACCA
>JBKQWF010000221.1:0-13569 GCA_052139695.1 Limisphaerales bacterium | reverse complement strand
CGCGCAACGGCAGAATCGTCCGCCTCCCGCTGGCCCCTCCGCCGGCAGCTAAACCGGCGCCTCCCAAACGTCAACTGGCCCAGATCCTCCACTCCTGGCTCAACCAGATGCCGGAAGTCCAGGCCATCCCGAACCAAATTGAACCCAATTGAGGTAAATTGAGCCACTGTTACCCCCCCCGGGGGGGGCGCGCCCCGCCGCGATGCCTTCGCTCTCGCTTTTCGACTGGAAGAATCTTGTCGCGCGCCCGCGAGGATTTTTGGGGCTGGAATGCTCTTGCCAGAGCAACTGACGGGGGAAACAATGGGCTCCCTATGACAACCAGATTTTTTATGCCTTTTGGCAGAAGAACGGCAATGTTTATCCCCTCCGCCGCGGCCTGCGTTTGGCTGGGCTTGTGCCCCTTCTCATCCGCCCAGTCGCGACAAAGTGTTTACACCGCCTTCGACGGACCGGCCAAAGAGTTGCTCGCCAAAATGACCCTCGAGGAAAAGATCGGCCAGATGTGCCAGCCCGATCAATCCTCCCTTCGCACCCCTGACGATATTGAGAAATATTTCCTCGGCTCGCTTCTCAGCGGCGGCGGCTCCGGCCCGGCCGACAAATCCAAATATACTTTGCAGGGCTGGACGGACATGGTGGATGGCTATCAAAAACACGCCCTCAAAACCCGCCTGGCCATCCCCCTGATCTACGGCGTCGATGCCGTGCATGGCCACAACAATATCCCCGGCGCCGTGGTCTTTCCGCACAATATCGGCGTGGGCTGCGCCGATGATCTCGCGCTCGTGGAAAAAATAGAGCGCGTCACGGCGGAAGAAGTTCGCGCCACGGGCATCAACTGGGTCTTTGCGCCCTGTATAGCCGTCCCGCGCGATGACCGCTGGGGCCGCACCTACGAGGGATATTCCGAAGATCCTGACATTGTGAAAACTCTTGGCCCAGCCGCGGTGCAGGGTTTTCAAGGGGACAATCTCGCCGACCCGCTCTCCGTTGCGGCCTGCGCCAAACACTACCTGGCCGACGGCGGCACGGCCTACGGCTCGATTACGAGGAAGGACCAGCCAGGTTTGGATCAGGGGGACACGCGTTGCGACGAAGCCACTCTGCGCCGGCTCTTTTTGCCGGGTTATATTACCACTGTCGCTTCCGGCGTGGCGACGATCATGCCGTCCTACAGCAGTTGGAACGGGGTCAAATGCTCGGCCAGCAAACATCTGCTCGCGGACATTCTCAAGCGGGAACTCGGCTTTGAGGGCTTTCTCATTTCCGATTACAACGCGATTGATCAAATCGGCCCGGATTATAAAAAGGACATTGAAACGTCCATCAACGCCGGCATGGACATGGTCATGCTCACCACCCGCTATGGCGAATATTGCCAAGAGCTCAAGGAATTGGTCGCTGAAGGCAAGGTGCCGCTCTCGCGCATCGATGACGCGGTCACACGCATTCTACGCGTCAAGTTTGCCATGGGTTTGATGGATACGAACCGTCCGCCATTTGCCGACCGCCGCCTGTGGGATTCGTTTGGTTCCGCCGAACATCGCGCCGTCGCCCGCCAGGCCGTGCGCGAATCTCTCGTCTTGTTGAAAAACCACAACAATCTCCTGCCGCTGTCGAAGAAAGTGAACCGCCTCTTTGTCGCCGGCGCTGGCGCGGACAATTTAGGCATTCAATGCGGCGGTTGGACCATTAGCTGGCAAGGTTCAACCAATAACCAGATTCCCGGCGGCACCACCCTCTTGCAGGCCATCAAAAACACGGTTTCCAAAGATACCGCGGTTACTTACTCCAAGGATGGCACGGGCGCTGAAGGCGCGGACATGGCCATTGTTGTCCTCGGTGAAGATCCTTACGCCGAAATGGAAGGGGACAGCGTCAACCTGGCTCTGCCGCCGCAAAACGCGCAGACCCTGGCCAACGTCAAGAAAGCCGGCATCCCCACGGTTGTCATCCTTCTGAGCGGACGGCCGGTCATTCTCGGCGGCATTTTGGATCAATCCGACGCGCTGATTGCCGCGTGGCTGCCAGGGTCGGAGGGGCAGGGGGTGGCGGACGTCCTTTTCGGCGATTACAACCCCACGGGCAAACTTTCGCATTCCTGGCCCCGCTTGGTCTCACAACTTCCCATCAATACCGGTGATGCATCCTACGATCCCTTGTTCAAATTCGGCTATCATTTGAGCTATGGCGAAAAATAAACGAACACGCTTATGACCCAATCGACTTTGAAAAAGCGCCTGGCGGTGTGCAGTTGGTCGTTGCAGCCCAACGATCCGCAGGACCTGGTGGCGAAAATCAAGGCCACCACCATCTCCGCGGCGCAACTGGCCCTCGACCCTTTGCGCGAGTCGCCGGAAGTTTGGGGCCAGACGCAAAAGTTATTTCGCGCCAACCGCATTGCCATTGTTTCCGGCATGTTTGGCTGCGTGGGCGAAGATTACTCCACGATGGAGCAAATCCGCCGCACGGGCGGCCTGGCGCCGGATGCCACGTGGGAACAAAACCGCAAGAACATCGCCGCCGCGGCTGACATCGCCGCCGCCCTGGGATTGCGCCTGGTCACCTTCCACGCCGGTTTCTTGCCGCACGATGAGTCGGACCCGGGTTTTAAAAAGATGCTCGACCGCGTGGCTACCGTGGCGGATCTCTTCGAGAAGAAACGAATTGTCTTGGGTTTGGAGACCGGGCAGGAAACCGCTTCGGCGCTAGCCACGTTTTTGCAAAAGCTCCAGCGCCCCAATGTCGGAGTCAATATTGACCCCGCGAACATGGTCCTTTACGACAATGGCAATCCGGTGGCGGCGTTGCGGACCCTTGGCCCCTGGCTGCGCCAGGTCCACATCAAAGATGCCGTGCGGACCAAAACGCCGGGCACCTGGGGCGATGAGGTTCCCGCCGGCACTGGTGACGTGCGGTGGAAGGACTTTTTTGCCACCTTGGAAGAGGTGGGTTATCGCGGTCCTCTGGTGATTGAACGCGAAGCCGGCGCCCAGCGTGTCGCCGACGTGCGGACGGCCCGCTCTCTCCTCGAAAAAGAACTCTGTCAAACCTCATAATGAAATGAAGACAAATCCTGTCAAGAAGGTCAATGTCGCCGTCGTCGGCCTCGGTTTTATGGGCGTCACCCATTTGCGCGCCTATCTCGCGGCGGAATCCGCCCAAGTGGTCGCGGTTTGCGACGCGGTGCGTTTGCCTGTCAATGGTATATTGCGCGGCGTGGTGGGCAACGTTAAAACCGCCACCAACGACATTGATCTGGGACCGAAAGTCAAAGTCTGCCGCGCGCTGGAGGAAGTTTTGGCCGATCCGGAAGTGGAACTGGTCGATATCTGCACCCCGACTCCGCTGCATCCCCAGCAAGCCGTTGCCGCCCTCAAAGCCGGCAAACACGTTCTTTGCGAAAAGCCGCTGGCGCGGACCTCCGCGGCGGCGCGGGAGATTTTGCAAGCGACAACGTCAGCGCGCGGCTTTCTCATGCCGGCCATGTGCATGCGCTTCTGGCCCGGCTGGAGCTGGCTCAAACAAATGGCCGCGGAGCAGACTTACGGTAAGATCCTGGCCGCCCGCTTTCGCCGCGTTTCGGAAATGCCGCGCTGGAGCGCGGGCACATACACCGGCGCGATGGACATCGGCGGCGCCCTCTTCGATCTGCACATTCACGACACCGATTTCGTCAATTTTCTCTTTGGACGCCCCGCGGCGGTCTTTTCCACCGGGGTCGTGGGAGCCAGTGGTTCCGTGGATCATGTGGTGACGCAATATATCTATCCAGGAGGGCCGGCGGTCTGCGCCGAAGGCGGCTGGCTGCTCGCGCAGGGATTCAGCATGTCCTACACCATCCACTGCGAACGCGCCACGCTGGACTACGATTTGGCCCGGGGAGCCGATGCCATGCAGGTTTCCGAACCGGGACAACCCCCGCGCACCCTCCAGTATGATTTTCCTGACGGTTATGGCGCCGAAACGCGCTATATGTTGGACTGTGTGGCTTCCGGAAAGCCACCGGCAATTGTCGATGCCCGCGCCGGGGTGACGGCATTGGAAATTTGCGAAGCGGAGGAAAAATCCATTCGCACCGGAGCTTTGGCGGCTCTTTAGCATCCGAAAAAATGAAAGCGTTGACCCTTAAGGAATATGGACGCTTCGCGGTCGAAGACGTGCCGGAGCCGGAGTTGCGGCCCGATTCGGTTCTGGTCGCGGTCCAGGCTTGCGGCATTTGCGGGAGCGACGTTCACGGCATGGATGGGAGCACCGGCCGGCGGCAGCCGCCCATCATTATGGGACACGAAGCCGCCGGGATTATTGCCAAAGTCGGCAGTGCGGTGAAAGACTGGCAACCCGGCGCGCGCGTCACTTTTGATTCCACCATTTACTGCGGTGTTTGCGATTTCTGCCGCAAAGGCCAGGTCAATCTCTGCGACAATCGCCGCGTCTTGGGAGTTTCCTGCGGCGATTACCGGCAAAATGGCGCCTTCGCGGAATACGTCGCCCTGCCGCCGCGCATCCTTTATCCGCTGGCCGATTCCCTGGCGTTTGAGCATGCCGCCATGGCGGAACCGCTTTCCATTGCCTTCCATGCGGTGCGGCGTTCCGGCGTCAAGAAAGGCGATCGCGCGGTGGTGGTCGGCGCGGGTTTGATTGGTTTGCTCATCGTCCAGGCGTTGCGCCTCGAAGGTTGTTCGCAAATTGTCGCGGTCGATATTGCCGCGGCCAAACTGGCACTGGCCCGGCAGTTCGGCGCCACCGCCGCGGTCGATTCCGCCCAGCCCGGCGTGCTCCGGGACATATTAGATTTGACAAACGGGCGCGGCTCCGATGCTGTTTTTGAGGCCGTCGGCCTCGCCCCCACCGTCGATTTGGCCATTCGCTCGGCCCGCAAGGGCGGCTCCGTTACCCTTGTGGGCAACGTCGCTCCCACGGTGGGGTTCCCGCTCCAGGTTTGCGTGACCCGGGAAATCACCGTGTACGGTTCCTGCGCTTCCTGCGGCGATTACCCCGCCTGCCTGGACGCATTAGGCCGCGGGACGGTCGATGTGGCCCCTCTCATCAGCGCGGTCGCCCCCCTGGAGGATGGCCCAAAATGGTTTGAACGGCTTTACCAGCGGGAACCGGGCCTGTTCAAAGTCATGCTCCAACCGCGGAAATAATATGGAATCGAAATCCTTTGATTTGACAGGCAGGGTGGCCATCGTCACCGGAACCAGCCGCGGCCTCGGGCAGCATTTCGCCCGCGCTTTGGCGCGAGCGGGAGCGGACCTGGTGATTACCAGCCGCCGGGCGGAATCGCTCGCCGAGTTCCAGGCCGAAATTCAATCGCTGGGCCGCCAGGCGCTTCCCCTGCCGTTGGACGTGCGCGATTACGCCAGCATCCAGGAAATGGTGAAAGCAGCCGCCGCCCATTACGGAAAGATCGACATTTTAGTCAATAACGCCGGTTGCAATGTGCGCAAGCCCGCCTTGGAAATCACTTGGGACGATTGGAATCTGGTGCTGGATACCAATTTGCGCGGGACATTTTTCGTCGCCCAGGCGGTGGCCCGGCACATGGTCGCCCGCCGCTATGGCCGCATCATCAATATCGGCTCCGTCACCGCCGTCGCGGGCTACGCCGGCCTGGGGCCGTACGGCGCCAGCCGCGGCGGTGTCAAACAGTTGACGATGAGCCTGGCGGACGATTGGGGCCCGCATGGCATTACGGTAAATTGCCTCGCCCCGGGCTGGTTCAAGACCGCGCAAAACGCTGTCATGTATGAGAATAAGGAGTGGGTCGAATATCTCTGCGACCGCATCCCGCTCAAACGCCCCGGCCAGCCGCGCGATTTGGACGGCGCGGTCGTTTTCCTCGCCTCCGATGCCAGTGAATATATGACCGGCCAGACGCTCCTGGTCGATGGAGGCATCTCCACCGGCGCGACTCGCGCATTGCCGAAGAAAAACTAGCCGGAACGATGCAGTTGGATTGGGGAGCGCGACCGTCCCGGTCGCTTCCAGTCGGCGTCCCGCCGACTGGTGCCGGAGTTGAATTTGGGCGGCGCCGCCCTGCGCCGCCCCACCGTTTTGGGGGAGGGCGTTGCTGGCGCAACGCCCAAATGTCGAATCTTCGTCTTTACATCTTTCCATGCCGCAGCATGGCGAGCAAAAGCCAGAAGCCCATGACTCCTGCCACGAGGTAGCCAATGACGCCGAGGACGGACATGTCGTGCCATAACGGCGGGACCCGCGCGTGGACAATCACCGCCGAAGCAATGATGAGGGACGACAGGACGAGGGCAAAAGCCAGGCGGTTAACGACCCTTTCGAGGGTGTTGAGCAATGACTCCAAACCATGATGCCGCACGACGAAGCGGGCCCGTCCCTCTTTGATTTGCGCGATCAAGCGGCGCGCTTCCAACGGCAGTTCCCGCACCAAACTCCCCAAGTCTCCTCCAAAATCCCCCCATTCCCGCAACAGCCGCCGCGGCGCCATTTGCCGCAGCCGCACCTCTTTCATGAAAGGCCGCGCCTGGGCCAGAATGTCGTGGCCTGGATCGAGCAAGGCCACCAGGTTCTCGGTCAGGGCCAGCGCTTTCAGCATCACGGACAAGTCAGGCGGCAAGGTCAGGTTGTACCGTCCCGTCAAATAAAAAAGATGGTTGACCAGTTGCCCAAAAACCATCTCACCGACGGGCCGGTAGAAATTCCGGTGCATGAACTCCGCCACGTCGGCTTCAAAGCCCTGCCGCGGAGGGTCCAGTTCCGCGTGCGCCAGCTTGAGCAGGGCGGCTGCCGTGGCGGTCTCATTGCGTTGCGCGATGCCAATGATAAAATTGGCAAAAATCTTGCGCGTCCGTTCGTCCAAAAAGCCCATCATGCCGAAGTCCAAAAAACAGATCACGTTGCCTGGCAGCACGTGGATATTGCCGGGATGCGGATCGGCGTGGAAGAACCCGTGAACGAAAATCTGTTTCATCACCAGGTCCGTCAGCCGCGTCGCGACCAGGTGCCGGTCCAATCCCGCGGCATCCAATCCCTCAAAATTGGAAGCCTTCACGGCATCGATTAGCTCCATCGTCAGAATGCGCCGTGTGGACGACTCGGGAAAAATCTTTGGGACGTAGATGGTTGGCTCCCGCGCGAACTGGCGGGCAAAGCGTTCCAAGTGCGCCGCCTCCGCGCGAAAATCCAATTCCTGCTCCATTTGCCGGGCGAACTCCGCCACCACCGCCGTTGGGCGATGGACCTCCCAGTCTTCCACGTGTCTTTCCAGCAGGCCGGCCAATTGCGCCATGATGCCCAAGTCCAGTCGCACGGTTTTCTCCACTCCCGGCCGTTGCACTTTAATGACGCACTTTTCGCCATTGGCGCGGACGGCGCGATGCACTTGCGCCATGGAAGCGGAGCCGATGCATGTTTCCTCAATCGACAGGAAATACTGATGAATCGGGCCTTTCAACTCCGCTCGCAAGACCTCCAAAACCTGGTCGAAAGGAATGGGAGGAACCTGGTCATGCAGTTTGGCCAATTCAGTGGTAAACGCCGGCGGCAAGAGATGGGGGCGCGTGGAAAGCAGTTGGCCGAGTTTGACAAAGGTCGGCCCCAGCTCTTCAAAGGCCTGGCGCAAGCGCTGCGGGGCGGGAAGCTGCGCCAAATCTTCCCGCTCGTCGCCCAGTTTGCGAAACGCCATTCGCGGCAAGGGCATCCGCTGCGCCAAATCGGCGTAGCCGTACCGCAAAAATATCGCGACGATGGCGCGAAATCGGCTCGCGTGCCCCATCGCCCGCCCAACTTTCTTAAAGGGATTGAACCACACCCGTCCCACAGTAACACTACCGGCAGAGTGTTCAAACCGTTTGTACACGCTGGACAGAACCGGGGCCGCCGGGCATTTTCTGGCAGTCGATAATTCAAATCAAATGTCGCAGTTTCCGCCCATTCACCGGGGCATCACCTCCCGAAACCTAAAATCCGCCGTCTATGTGTTGGAAGGCCTGAATGCCCTTTCCACCACTTGGTTCTTTTATTACCTCTATTTCTACACCCAGGCGCAGTTCAAATTTGGCGCGCCGCAGAACCTGCTCCTGGCCGCCAGTATTGGCTACGTTTATGCCTTTGGCTCCTACCAGGCCGGCCGCATCGCGCAACGGTTTGGTTACTTCGCCGCCCTCCGATTGGGCATTGCGCTCATGCTCGTGGCTTTTCTCGCTTGCAGCTTGACCGCTTCCGTCGGGCTGACCATTGGTCTCGCGCTGGTCGGGGACCTCGGCATGTGCCTGAGCTGGCCCGCGTTGGAAGCTCTCGTCAGTGAAGGCGAGCCGCCCATCCGTCTTCAAGGTTTGCTGGGCGTTTACAATTTCGTCTGGGCGGCAGCGGGCGCGGCTTCCTATTTTTCCGGCGGGGCGTTGCTGGATCATTTTGGGCCGAAGATCATGTTTTACCTGCCGGTTGCGATCTTATGCGTTGAGCTTGTGCTCGCTTCCTGGCTGCATGGCGCGGTGCAACGCCAACCCGCGGTTACGCTTGAGACAGCGCATCCGGTCTTGCATCCGACTTCAGAAAGTTACCGTTCGCCAGTCTCTCCCAAAACGTTTCTCAACATGGCCCTCTTAGCCAATCCCATGGCCTATTTGGCCTTGAACACAGTGGTTTCCACAGTGCCCACGCTGTCCCGGCGGCTCGGTTTTTCACCGACGGTCGCTGGATTTCTCTGCTCGATCTGGCTCTTCTCCCGGGCCATAGCATTTGTGGCTTTGCGAATGTGGCCGGGTTGGCATTACCGGTTCCGCTTCCTGGCCACCGCCTACGTGGCTATGGTGATCTCGTTTGGCACCATGTTGCTGATACCGGACTGGCGGGTGCTGGCCTTTGCGGAAGTGATCCTGGGCGCTGCCTTTGGATTAATCTATTACTCGTCGCTTTTTTACTCGATGGATGTGGGCGACACAAAAGGAGAACAAGGCGGGATCCACGAGGCAGCCATTGGGTTGGGCAGCGGCAGCGGACCCGCGACGGCGGCCCTGGCGCTCGCGTTTTTTCCCAGCCACCCTACCAGTGGCGCGTGGGCAGTCTCGGCGGTTTTGGTGGTGGGCTTGGCGGTCCTTTTTGGAATCCGCTTCCGAGTGAAGCCAGTATAGTCGGGTAATATTCCAGCCTCTCGGTCGCCTCGGCGCGGCGACCCTACCCGCAGGTGCAGACCAGGTTGCGGTCACCCCAGACGTTGTCGATCCGCCCGACGCTCGGCCAAAATTTCTGTTCGCGCGTCCAGGGCGCGGGAAAGGCCGCCTGTTCCCGGCTATAGGGATGCTCCCAAGGTTCCTTAGCCAGCGCCAAGGATGTATGCGGAGCGTTCTTGAGCAGGTTATTTTGCGGCGGCACTTTGCCTGACTCAATTTCCTGAATCTCACGATGAATGGCCAGTAGCGCCTCGCAGAAACGGTCCAGTTCTTCGGTCGATTCGCTTTCTGTCGGTTCGATCATCATCGTCCCTGGCACAGGGAAAGAGATGGTCGGGGCATGGAACCCGTAATCCATCAGCCGCTTGGCGACGTCCTCAACCGTAACGGATTTAAACTGGCGCAGATCGACAATGCATTCGTGCGCCACCATTCCATTTCTGCCTTTGAAGAGCACCGGAAAATAAGGGTCCAAGCGCCGCGCGATGTAATTGGCATTGAGGATGGCCATGCGTGTCGCTTCCGCCAAACCCGCGCCCCCCATGAGGGAGATATAGACCCACGGCACCACCAGAATACTGGCGCTGCCCCACGGCGCGGCTGAGACCGCGCCAATCGGGTCTTCGCCGCCGAGATTGACGACCGGGTGGCCGGGCAAAAACTCGACTAAATGCTCCGCCACACAGATGGGCCCCATGCCTGGCCCGCCTCCGCCGTGCGGAATGCAAAAAGTTTTGTGCAAATTGATGTGGCAAACGTCCGCTCCCATGTCGCCCGGACGGCAAAGGCCCACTTGGGCGTTCATGTTGGCGCCATCCATATAAACCTGCCCGCCGTTGTCATGGACAATGCGGCAGATTTCCAAAATGCCTTCCTCGAAAACCCCGTGGGTGGAGGGGTACGTTACCATCAGCGCCGCCAAATCATCCTTGTGCGCCTCGGCTTTGGCGCGCAAATCGGCGAGATCAATGTTCCCGCCCGCGTCGCAGGATACGGTGACAATTTGCCAGCCGGCCATAGCCGCGCTGGCGGGGTTGGTGCCGTGAGCGGAAGTTGGAATCAGGCAAACGCGCCGATGCGGCTGGCCGCGCGTCAGGTGGAGTTTCTCTATGACCCGCAGCCCGGAGTATTCGCCTTGCGCGCCGGAATTGGGCTGCAAGGAGCATCCGGCCAGGCCGGTGATTTCCACCAGCCATTCTTCCAGTTGGCGGAAAAGGATTTGATAACCGCGCGTTTGCGACAGCGGCGCGAAGGGATGCAGGCGGCCGAACTCCGGCCAGGTGACAGGCAGCATTTCCGCCGTCCCGTTGAGCTTCATGGTGCAGGAACCGAGCGGGATCATCGATGTCGTCAACGATAAATCGCGCCCTTCCAGCCGGCGCAAATAGCGCAGCATTTCCGTTTCGGAATGATGGCGGTTAAACACTTCGTGCCGCAGGAAATGGCTGCTCCGAGCAAAGGGGGCCGGATAATCCGAGAACTCGTTTGCCGTAATGCCCGCCGGCGGTTTGCCGCCGGTAAAAATGGCCAGAATATCGGCCACTTCCTTTTCTCCAGTGGTTTCATCAAGCGAAATGCCAATGCTTTGCGGGTCATCCACCCGGAAATTGAAACCATGCCCTTCCGCGCGCCGCAGGATCTCGCTCCGGCCATCGCCCGAGTCGATTTTCAAGGTGTCAAAGAAAGGCGCCGAGGCCGCCAGGGTAAATCCGGCCTGCTTGAGTCCCTCGGCCAAGGCTGTCGTCAACCGCCGAACGCGCCGCGCGATCCCGCGCAATCCTTCCGGCCCGTGATAAACGGCGTACATGGAGGCGATGTTGGCCAGCAAGGCTTGCGCCGTGCAAATATTGCTCGTCGCTTTTTCGCGGCGGATATGCTGCTCCCGCGTTTGCAGCGCCAGGCGGAAAGCAGGGTTCCCGGCGGCATCCTTGGAAACGCCGATCAAGCGGCCCGGAATCAAGCGTTTGCAGGCGTCGGTCGTGGCGAAAAACGCGGCATGTGGCCCGCCGTAGCCGAGCGGCACGCCGAAACGCTGCGCGCTGCCAAAGGCCACGTCCGCGCCGAATTCTCCGGGCGGACGCAAAAGCGTGAGCGCGAGCAAATCCGCCGCCACGGCCACGAGAGCGCCGGCGGCATGGGCTTTATGGGCAAACTCCTCGTAATTGAAGATCGATCCGTCCGTCGCCGGATATTGGACCACCGCGCCGAAAACTTTTTCGTTAAATTGAAAAGATTGGTGGTCGCCGACCATGACCTCTATCCCCAAGGGACGTGCCCGCGTCCGCACCACCTCGATCGTCTGCGGATGGCACAATTGCGAGACAAAAAACACGTTCCGTTGGGGGCGCGCGTTCTGGCATAAATGCATGGCTTCGGCGGCCGCCGTCGCCTCGTCGAGCAAGGAAGCGTTAGCGACGGGCAGAGCGGTCAAATCGGTCGTCAAGGTTTGAAAGTTGAGCAGCGCTTCGAGACGCCCTTGCGAAATCTCCGCCTGGTAGGGGGTGTATTGCGTGTACCAGCCGGGATTTTCGAGAATATTGCGCAGGAGTACCGGCGGGGTGACGCAGTCGTAATATCCCATGCCGATGAAGGAGCGGCAGATCTGGTTTTTGCTCGCGATAAACCGCAGTTCCGCCAGCGCCGCTTGTTCCGTGCGGCCCTGTGGAAGCTGCAAAGGCTTCTTGAGCCGGATGGCCTCCGGCACGACTGAATCGATGAAGGCGTCAAGGCTGGCAAAGCCCTGTTGCGCCAACATCCGGGCCGTTTCGCTGGGACTGGGGCCAATGTGGCGATGAATAAACCCATTGGCCAATTCCACTGTCTCCCCGGACACCCCTGTCGTTGTTTCCTGCATCCGGCGAACATAGAATGGGACGGACGCAATGCAAGTGACTTTTTGCACCTTGGGCGAGGGGGGCGTGACACACAATTCTTTTTTTTGAAGCCGTTGTGCCGGGGAAAAGGCGGGAATCTATATAAGGTACACATATACAGAACCTGTTCACTCTCTCCCGGCGAGGCACGAGCGGGGAGAGAGCCGGAGAGAGGGGTGCCTTCATGGCCAAAGGAGCCTCCTCTCGCAGTCCTCCCCACCGAAAAAGAAGGAGCCTCCTCTCCCCGGCCCTCTCCTCCACAAGTGTGTGGAAGAGAGGGAGATGGAACAACGCACAATGGGTTTATGGGTTCAATGCTCGAATGGTTTCGGGGAAATCTCTCTCCGGCTCCTCTCCGGCTCTCCCCGCGCGCGGGGGGAGAGAGAGGCCCAACGGATCGGGCATCACAAGTATATAGGAGGCGCATATAAGATTCTTGGTCCCCTCGGCGAGGCGACCCTACCTTTTCCAGGCCCGCCGTTACTGAGGGTGCGTGAGAGAATTCTGCACCCGAAAAGTCAGAGCGAGGGCATCGCGGCGGGGCGCGGCGGCCCCCCGGGGGGGGGTAAGAGCGGCTCAATTTGGTTCAATTTAGCTCAATTGGGTTCGGGTTTGGGTGGAAGCAGGCTCTCCGGGGCGGCGGCGGGGCCGTGCTCGGCACCGACGCCAAGGACTTGGCGGATGCGCTGCTGTTTCTCTTGACCTGGACTTCCGGGAGCTGGTTGAGCCAGGAGAGGAGGTTCTGAGCCAGCTCGCCGTTTTGGAGGCGCTGGTTGAGTTGCCGGCGGATGGCCAGCGGGAGGCGGGCGATTTTGCCGTTGGGAGTCATCGGGGGCCTCCTGAGCGTGGCATTGTTTTCATGCGGGGCAATGATAACAAAAAGGCGTCAAGATTAAAATCCTACGGAAGGATTTTGAACAGGTTTTGCGTGTGGCTCATAGACGGCGATTTTCCAGGACCGCAGCTTAGGGTCTGTGCAAAACCAACTTCCGGACAAATGGCCCAATTCAAACGTTATGAAAAGGAGAGAGTTAGGCAGAAAAATGGGGGCAGAAAAATGAAAGTGGCCCGCTTCGCTCAAAGAAGGGGGGGGCGGCGTCCTATATTTCTGCCACGGATTTTTCTGACATTCGTTGTTCGTGAGGGTGGTCGAGAAGTTGCCATTTGAGCAGTTGAGCTGGAAATGTTCGTGGCGGCAGGCGCCCATTGGCTGCACGGAAGGGCGAGGTTCGTGCCAAAAAGCAACGCGCCCTAACCAAGGCCCTCCAGAGCTGCCGCGAAAAGCTACAAATGTTAAATGTTTAACTACGTCCCCGATGCTTTTGCAATGCCTTTGCTTGCAGGCGCTTGGGATGGAAGGCGGAAGATTTGCGGGGTCGGCGCAAAGGGAACCCGGGAAAGTGAAACTGGCGCGGCGGTTGCGGGCGGAAACGACCATGACGCTGGCCTGGGTGGCGCAAGAACTGGCGATGGGCCGCTGGGGTTACGTCGCGCAACTGCTAAAAGGAAAGGCAAGAAGTGCAAATATCAAGGACTGACAC
>JBKQWF010000220.1:0-22754 GCA_052139695.1 Limisphaerales bacterium | reverse complement strand
CGTCTCGGTTCCCGGCGAAGCGATCCGTTCAGTCCTCCAAAACCTCTTCAAAAACCTTCCGTAGGATTTTAATCTTGACGCATTCCTGTTATCATTGCCCCGCATGATAACAAAATGGCTGCTTATTGGGGTCAAAATCTAAACATTTTTGCATTTTGCGATTCATTTGGCAGTGGTTTAAAACGCTGTGGAGCGCGCAACAGAGGGTGGGGCTGAGCTGCCGCTCAGCCCCAATTTCGGCCTCTGCTTCCACCGAAACCCGATCCTAATTGAACTAAATTGAACCAAATTGAGCCGCTTTTCCCCCCCCCGGGGGGGCCGCCGCGCCCCGCCGCGATGTCCTCGCTCACGCACCCTCAGTGACGGCGGGCCTGGAAAAGGTAGGGTCGCCTCGCCGAGGCGACCAAGAATCTTTATGTGCCTCCTATATATTTGTGATGGCCCATCCGTTGGGCTTTTCTCGCTCTCCCCGCCTGCGGGGAGAGCCGGAGAGAGATTTCCCCGAAACCATTCGCGCCTTGAACCCATGAACCCGTTACGCCCCAGTCCATCTCCTCTTCCCTTAGGCGGTGCCTGTAACCTTTGCCTCTGGTTCCCGAAGAATGAGGTGAGAGAACAAAAATGAGTGCAACCATGTCATGTCCAAGGTGTTGCAAACCGCTGCGCTCCCAGCGCGCCCACAGGAGTTTATTTGCATCCCCCCGCTCAACGTCACCCCACAAAAAAACTGAAAGATTCCCACGCGGTGCCCGAGTTATAATAAAGGACGTGAATTTATGAAAAAGATCGCGCTGTTAACCAAGTTCAAAGAGGACTGCGTTCCGACCGGCGGATTCCGATCAGATCCTCACCAAGAGAAAGGAAGTTTGATTCCTGGCAAAAAGAGCGGGAGAGAAATAGCCTTCACTCTCATCGAACTGCTGGTCGTTATGGCAGTCGTCGCCATTCTTGCCAGTATGCAGTTGCCGGCTCTGGCTCGCGCCAAACAAGAGGCGCAGAGAATCGACTGCGTTAACAACCTCAAGCAAGTAGGCAAGGCCTATCGTCTCTGGGTCAACGATAACGGCGACCGCTATCCAGCCCAGCAGACCGCTGTTCTCGGCGGCTGGCAGGACCTGGTCAACCAGGGAATCTATGCAGATAGGTATGAGTACTATAACTATACCATTATGCAGAACGAAATGGGCGAATCGGCCAAAATCGTGATGTGCCCCGCCGACGACCGCATTCCGAACACGAACTTTTACCCCTCCACTCGCGACGCCCCCACGCCCACCACCAGTTATCCCTCCCAGCCGAAATTCGGCACCTTCAATAATACCAACGTGTCGTATTGGGTCGGCCCGGGCGCGAGCGGCAATTATCCGCAAGCCCTTCTGGGTGGCGACCGCAACCTGGGCGCCACGGGCACCACCGGAACCAGCCAGGACGTGAACTACGGTTTCTCCGGCAACGTCGGCAACACCTCCGGCGTTGACGTTACTTTGAACACCAACGGCAGCATCATTACCGCCACACCCCAAAACAGCAGCCCCAGCAGCGGCTTGGTGGGCTGGTCGGCGACATTGCATTCCGATGGAAATATCTCCGGCGCGGGCAACGTCCTCTTGGGTGACGGCAGCGTGCAGCAAGTTAGCTCGGGCAATTTCCGTCTGCGCTGGCTAAAGAATGCCGCGGACTTATTAAGCACCAACACTGGAACCACTGCGACCACAGTCCGCTTGATATTCCCATAATTCGGCCACAGCGGGCAGCATTTATATTGTTCTGAATCGAAAATACTTATGAACACGAAAATCAGCCAAGCACTGTCAGTCATACAGAAAAAAAGAGTGATGAATTCGCCAGCCAGAATGTCGGTCGCGGGGAGACAAAGGAGCATTTTTGCACGGTCGTGGCAACCTTTGGCGTGCGCATTGTTCGCTGCCTTTCTATCGGTGTCACCCATTTCATCGAAGGGTGCGGGAGTATCGGTTGTTACCCTCCATTCATTTGACGACTCTTACTTTTATAACGGGGAGGCGCCGTCCAGCAGCCTGGTCCAAGGCGCCAATGGCCTCTTTTATGGCACGACGTTGGAAGGCGGCAGCGCCAACGCCGGGGTGATTTTCGAGGTGGGCAGCAACGGCGCGGTCAACACTCTCTACACGTTTACTGGCGGCGTGGACGGCGCTTTTCCCCAAGCGGGTCTTTACCTGGCCAATGACGGGAATTTTTACGGGACGACTATCGAGGGCGGCACGAATGGCGCGGGCACTCTGTTCCGAATAACCCCCGGCGGCATTTTCACTTCGCTTTACTCGTTCACGGCCTTGTCCAAGGCGGCCACAAACCAGGATGGCGCCTATCCCGGCGCCAGTTTGGTGCAGGCCAGCGATGGCAATTTGTATGGCACGGCCTCGTCAGGCGGCAGCAACGGTTCCGGGACGTTGTTCAAGATCAGCCTGGGCGGGTCATTCCAGTTGGTCTATGCGTTCAGCGCGTTGAACGGCTATTACGACAACAGCGAAGGATCAGACCCCGAAGCCGCGTTGGTCCAAGGTGCCAATGGAGTTCTTTACGGCACGGCCTACGCGGGGGGCAGCAATGGATTTGGCACGGTGTTCGCATACAGCCTCGCACAAAACCAAATGACTTCGTTGCACTCGTTCCAGAAAGCCATTACCGGGGCGAATCTGATGGCGGCATTGGTGCAGGGCCAGGACGGGGCTTTTTACGGGACAACCTCCCAGGGCGGTTCCAAGACGAACGGAACCATGTTCAAGATGACGAGCACAGGCGGGTTTGCCCTTTTGCACGTGTTTACCGGTGGAACCGACGGGGCCAATCCGTTGGCCCCTTTGGTGCAGGGCGCGAACGGCAGTTTTTATGGCACGTGCGCCAACTTGGAGAGCGGATTCGGGACCGTTTTTGAGGCAACGACCAACGGGACGGTCTTGCCGCTCTATGCATTCACGGGCGAGCACGACGGCGCCAACCCGGTGGCGGCTTTGTTGGAGGCGGCTGGCGGTGGTTTTTGGGGAACGGCCTCCAGCGGCGGCTCCAATAATGCGGGAGCCATATTCAGCATCACTTCGGCGGGCGCGTTCACGCCGGTCATGTCCTTCATGGGCGGTGGTGACGGCAGCCATCCACAGGCGCCGCTGGTGCAGGGGGCAAACGGGAATTTCTACGGGACAACCTACCAGGGAGGTGCAACCGGGGACGGCGTGGTGTTTGAAGTGACGGCCAACGGCATGTTCACCACGCTTTACTCGTTCACCAACGGGCTGGACGGCGGCTTTCCCGCAAGTGGTCTGACACTGGGAACCGATGGCAACTTCTACGGCGAGAGCGTCTCGGGAGGCGCTGACCACTCCGGCATCACCTTCAAAGTAACGCCGGAAGGCACGCTGACGGTTCTGCACGCGTTTACTGGCGATGCTGATGGCAGCGTTCCCATTGGGGGATTGGCGCAGGGGACTAATGGAATCTTTTACGGCACAACTTACAACGGTGGATATGGTCAGAGCTACTACGGGCATGGAGGAACGATTTTTGAGATGGACGCAGAAGGAGTTACGATGCCTCTCTACACGTTTACCAACGGATATGATGGCGCAAACCCGAGAGGTGGCCTTGCGCTCGGCACGGATGGGAATCTTTACGGCACGACTACATCGGGTGGGCTTCTCTTTCCTTATCCGGATGACAACGAAGTTGGCACGATCTTCAAAGTCACGCCGGATGGCGTACTAACACCTTTGCACGCGTTCACAAACGGTTTGGACGGAGAACTTCCCGTATGCAAATTGGTGCAGTGGACCGGGGGCAATTTCTACGGCACCGCGTGCAAAGGCGGCACCCACCGCCACGGCGCCGTTTTCATGATAACGCCCGCCGGGTCGTTTACGTCGCTGTATTCATTCACCAATGGAATCGACGGTGCGGCGCCGAATGCCGGTCTGGTGGAGGGCCCCGGAGGGTATCTATTTGGGACAGCCGCCGGCGGCGGCACCTACGGCCTGGGCACTATCTTTGAAATGAGCAGCAACGGTGGATTTACCGCCCTCTATTCGTTCACGGGCACAAATGATGGTTCGAGCCCGGTAGCGCCCTTGGTCCTCGGAAGCGACGGTAACTTGTACGGCACCACTTCCTTAGGCGGCGTGGCGGACAGCGGAACCGCCTTTAAGCTGGTGCTTTCGCCGCTTGCCGCACCGAGCTTCACCTCGATCGTATCCGGGCCGGCGTTGACCACGCTCACATGGAGCACCGTGCCGGGACAGATGTATCAATTACAGTTTGCGGCCAAATTGAATGCAAACGCGTGGGCGAATCTGGGCGCGCCAACGAATGGAGGCAATGGCTTGGCGAGTTTTGCCGATACGAACATTGGAAATGCTCAACGATTCTTTCGGGTGAATACCTATTTGAAATAATTATGAAAACGATGGATGGTTATTCCACGCCGCAATCGCCGCAAACCCATGTTACGGTGGCCTGCCCCAACGCGCAGACTGCCGGCAATGCCAACATCCTGGCCATCGGGTGGAACGACACCGTGGCCAGCATCAGTGCGGTTGGCGATTCGGCGGCCAATGCGTACCAGGTCGCGGTGCCGACGTTCCGGGCAAACGGCCTGAGCCAGGCGATTTACTACGCGACGAGCGCCCTGGGTCGATGTCACCAACACAGTCCATGTAATTGGCGGCGACAACCAGGTTGTCATTTTGCCATTGGCGACCAATCAGTTTTTCCGCCTCACGGCGCGCAACTGAGTGCGAGACCTAGCGCGTGAGCGTGCGCCGCAGGAATTCGCGCGTACGCTCATTCCTCGGTTCAGAGAATATTTGTTCGGGTGGACCGGATTCCGCCACCCGTCCATCGTCGAAAAAAAGGATCAAATCCGCCATATCGCGCGCGAACTGCATTTCATGCGTCACCACAATCATCGTCATGCCTTCTTCAGCCAACTGCCGCATGACCCGCAAGACTTCGTCGCGCAATTCCGGGTCCAGCGCGCTGGTCGGTTCGTCGAAGAGCATGACCTGCGGCCTCATCGCCAGCGCCCGCGCGATGGCCACCCGCTGCTGTTGTCCGCCCGAAAGCTGCGCCGGATGATCAGCCGCTTTCTCTGCCAGTCCCACCTTTGCCAGGAGCAACCGCGCCTCCGCTTCGGCTTCCGCTCGCGGAGCTCCTTTCACCACGGTCGGTGACAGCGTGATATTCTCCAGCACCGTCAGGTGCGGGAAAAGGTTGAAGGACTGGAACACCATCCCGGCGCGCAACCGCAATTGCCGCTGCTGCTCCATTTCCTGCCCGTTGCGCGGAGCGTGCCCGCCTTCGATGGTTACGCCGCCGATGGTGATCCGTCCTGAGTCGGCAATTTCAAGCTGGTTGAGGCAGCGCAAAAAGGTGCTCTTGCCGCATCCGCTTGGCCCAATCAAGACAACCGCCTGCCCGCGGCTTTGCCGGTGATCGACCCCGTGCAGGACACGCCTTGAATGATAGGACTTCACCAGGTTTTCAACGGCGATCATGGCGCAATTTCCTTTCCAAACGGTGGGCCAGAATGGAGGCCGGATAACTTATGGCAAAGTAAATCGCAGCCGTCATCAAGCCGACCCCGATAAAATCGTTCGTGGACATCGCCAATATGCCGTACCATTTGGTCAATTCCATCATGGTAATGACGGAGACCAGGGAGGAATCCTTGAACATCGCGATAAAGTCGTTGGTCACGGGCGGGATGACCAGCGGCAACGCTTGCGGCAAAACGATATGCCGCAATGTCTGCCATCGGCTCATCCCCAGCGCCTGCGAGGCTTCCATTTGCCCGACGGGGACGGCTTGAATTCCCGCGCGATAATTCTCCGCCTCGCTGGCCGCGTAATTGAGTCCCAGCCCCAGAATGGCCGCCAGGGCCGCGTTGAGCTTGATCCCAATCTGCGGCAGCCCGTAGTAAATAAGAAACAACTGGATGAGCAGCGGCGTCCCGCGCATCACTTCGACGTAAGCCCGCGCCCCCCAGCGCAACGGCCCGATCCCATACAGGCGCGCCAGCGCGACGACCATTCCCACGACCACCGCCAGCATCATCGACAGCACTGAGAGCCAAACCGTCACCACCGCTCCCTGCAACAAAATCGGCAGATAGGTGGGCCATTCCCGCAGTGTGGAAATGGCTTTCGCCTGCGAAATCTGCTCCGGATGATAATCCCCCAATTGCCCCTGCCGCGCGTCCCAGAGGCCATACTTGCGGTAAATCCGTTCCAGCGTTCCGTCCGCCCCTAGTTCCGTAATAGCTTTGTTCACCGCTGCCGTCAGGGTGGCGTCCTCTTTGCGCAAGCCGACGCCGTAGTAACCCGGCGCAAAGGATTCGCCCGAAAACTTGAGGTCCGGATCCGGCTTCGCGTAGAACAGGGCGATCGGCAAATCCAGCACGACGGCGTCAATTCGCTTTGCCTTCAAGTCGCGAAAACTCTCCACGTTGCCCGGGTAAATCACCATGTTGGCGTTGCCTATTTTCTCCACCAACCGTTGCGCTGCCGAATAGGACAAAACACCGACACGGTTTCCCTTGCAGCTCCCAAGGTTGGTGATGCCGTCCGTGTCTTGTCGCGTCACGATTTGCTGCGCGTAGGCGAAATAAGGCAGCGACACAACGATCCGTTGCTGGTTTTGCGGGGTGATCTCCAACCCGTTGAGAATGATGTCGAAGTTGCCCCGTTCCAGGGCGGGAATCAATTGGTCCCACTGGTTCTGGACCATTCGCGCCTTGACCCCGAGTTTCGCGGCGATGGCATCGGCCAGTTCGCATTCAAACCCAATCAAATGCTCCGGCTTTTGCGGGTCGGGATAAACGTAAGGCGCGCCTCCTTCCGCATCCGCCCCCCAGCGCAGCACGCCGCTTCTCTTGATGTCCTGCAGATGGTCAGCCCGCGCCGGGAAGACGGCTGTCATTCCGCCTGCCAGAAGCAGAGCCGAGATCAGCAAAGACGTTCTTATACGCGACAAAAACCAGAAGGCACTCATCAAACCCCGCCAACATAGCAGGTCTGCGCGCAACGCAATCTTTTTGTTTGCCGGGTTCTACAAATATTTCGCGCCTGCCGTGCTGGCGGATAGGCACCCATCAGAGGGCTCGTCGGAAATGCGTGTAAGGAGCAGGCGGCAGCTCTGCCTCACCAGAATTGCCTTTTGATCGCCTCCCCTCGGGCATTGCTCAGTTTGTGTTCTTGTTGCAGCATGGCGTTATGTCAACAGCCTCGTTTGCCAGCGCAATATGGATATTGACGTTGAGTACCGGTTTGGCGGCGGACTTTACCCCGGCGTCCCAGCAATTTCAGCAGGAAGTCGCGCGGCATTTTGCCGGGAGCAACGGCGCGCCGGTTGGAGCGGTGCAACTTATCGAGTGCCTGCCCGATGGTGCGGTCCGTGCCTTTGCCGGCGGCTCCTGGCGCGAGTTTCGTCATGAACGATGGAACAGCGTTGCAGGGCTGGCCGAGCGGGACGAAAACCAATTTGTCTTTTCCGGCCAACAGGGGCAACCGTTGCGAGCTACGGTTCCCTGGCGCGAGGTTCGACAGGTATTGCGCGGCAAATCAACGGACTGGGTGGTGACCCCGCAACATTGTCTGGCGGTGAGTGAAGACGGCAACGTGGTTGCGCTTCCCTGGGCCGCGCCACGACTGCTCAGGCAGATGGCTCTTTCGCCCAACGGGATTCTTTACGCGGCCTCCAGCGATGGGCTTTTTGCCCTTCACGAGAGCGCTTGGGAGTCGGTTGAAGTTCGGGACGGCCTTGGGCGGGCATGGGCTGTGGGTGACGTGCTAGGCGTGGCGTTCGATGCAAAAGGCCAGTTATGGTTCGCGGTCAAAGCAGGCGCCGGCTGCAAGACGGCAGACGGATGGCGTTTTTACGAGGGCAAAGACGGTCTCCCTTGGAATGATTTTACTGGCATTTTCCCGGGACCGAATGGGGAGATTTGGTTTACGACCCATTTGGGAATCATCCGGTTCGACGGCAAAGAATGGCACTATCGCCAAGGCCAGCGCTGGCTGCCGCATGATGATGTCGCGCAAGCCGCCATTGACGCCCAGGGCAATGCCTGGCTGGCCACTCCCGGAGGTGTGGGCTGCATCGAACGCCGGACCATGACCCTGGCGGCAAAGGCGGAGTTTTATGAGGGGGAGATTGAGCGCTATGTCAAACGGACTCCGTTTGGTTACGTCGCTGAGGCGCCGTTGCGCAAACCAGCCGACAAATCCACCGCCAATCCGCAGGACAGCGACAACGATGGTCTCTGGACCTCCATGTATGGGGCAGGGGAATGCTTCGCTTATGGGGCGACCAAGGATCCCGCAGCCAAAGAGCGCGCCCGACATGCCTTTGAAGCGTTGCGGTTTCTGCAAAAGGTAACGCAAGGCGGGGCACACGCCCCGCCCGAAGGCTACATCGCGCGGACCATTCGTCCTGTGGACTGGCCGGACCCAAACATCGGACGTCTCGAAGGCGACCGCCAGGAACAGCAGCACGACCAGCTTTGGAAAGTTTATGAACCCCGCTGGCCCAAGAGCGCCGATGGCAAATGGTTCTGGAAATCCGATACGAGCAGCGATGAACTGGACGGCCATTACTTTTTCTATCCGCTCTATTATGATTTATGTGCGGATACGGAGGCCGAACGAGATCGCGTCCGTGAGGTGGTGCGCGGCGTGACCGACCATCTGCTCACGCACGGATTCGTCCTGATCGATCACGACGGCAAGCCGACGCGTTGGGCCATTTACGGCCCGCAATACTTAAACCGCGACCCATTCTGGTGGGAGGATCGCGGGCTCAAATCCCTCAGCATCCTTTGCTACCTGACCGTCGCCGGGCACATCACTGGCGATCCCAAATATGCCGCCGCGGCTCGCGATCTCATTGATCACCATGGTTACGCGCAAAATGCCATGTTCACGAAGGTCCAGCACGGCCCCGGTTCAGGCAACCAATCTGACGATGAAATGGCCTTTATGTGCTATTACGGGCTGCTCCGCTGGTCGCACGATGAAGAGTTGAAAAATCTAGTGCGCGCTTCCTTCTACGGTTACTGGCTCAACGAGGCGCCGGAGATGAACCCTTTCTTTAATTTCGCCTACGCCGCTCTCAACCTGGATGCCACCGCCACCACGGTGTGGGGCAGTTTTCCGCTCAAGCCCTGGCCCGGCTGGCATGAGGACGCCATGGCCACCCTTTATGGTTTCCCGCTCGACCGCCTAAACTGGTCCAGCCATAACAGCCATCGCCTCGATGTCGTCTTCCTTCCGCCGATCTTTTCCAGCGACTTGGAATCCCCCGACGAACCGCGTCACCGCGGCAATTTGGTCAATGGCAAAGTGCTCCCGGTGGAGAACCGCCATTTCAACCATTGGAACACCGATCCCTGGCAGCTCGATTACGGCGGCAACGGAGACGAACTGGCCGCCGGCACAGTTTTTCTTTTGCCCTACTACATGGGCCTCTATCACGGCTTCATCCAGAAGCCGGCCGCTTTCTGAGCCTCGTTTGTTGCCGGAAAAAGCAGTTGAAGCCACAGATAAACACAGATGGAAGCTGCGCTATGCAAAGTAAATTCCTGCATTTGGGCGGAATAAACCTGTTTAAAAACCTTCCATAGGATTTTAGTCTCGACTCATTCTCGCTATCGTTGCGCGCATGGAAACGAGGCAACACTTTCGAGGGCCGCGCTGGCGCGCAACGGCAGAATCGTCCGTCTCCCGCTGGCCCATCCGCCGGCAGCTTAACCGGCGCCGCCACAACGCCAACTGGCCCAAAACCTCCTCTCCTGGCTCAACCAGATGCCGGAAGTCCAGGCCATCCCGAACCAAATTGAACCCAATTGAGGTAAATTGAGCCGCTGTGACCCCCCCGGGGGGGCCGCTCTCTTTTCGACCGGAAGAATCTTGTCGTGCGCACAAAGGCAATCGCCCAGTAAATAGATTTCCAAATTGCCGCCGCCTGTTATTATCCGCGCCATTCGATTATGAATTTGCCAAGGATAGGGGCCAGCATTGCTGGTTGTGTTTTGATTTGTTTCACGGCCCATGCGGCGGAACAACGGTTGCTCCAGGGGCACGTTCCGGCCGCCATCGCTGGGCTGCAACCTCTGCAACGATTGGCCGCGACCAATCGGCTGCAGCTTTCCATTGGGCTGCCGCTCCGGCATCGCTCAGATCTGACCAACCTGCTGGCGGCGTTGTACGACCCGTCCAGCCCGCGGTTCCATCAATATTTGACTGTCCAACAGTTCGCCGATCAATTCGGTCCGAGCGAGGGAGATTACCAAAAGGTCATCGACTTCGCGCAAGCCCACGGCTTTGAAATCAGGGGCCGCCACGCCAACCGGATGGTGCTGGAAGTGGCCGCCGCAACTGCTGACATTGAAGCAGCCTTCAAACTGCATTTGCAGGTTTACCGGCATCCAACCGAAAAACGCACCTTCTTCGCGCCAGATGCCGAACCCTCCATGGGTGCGGGCGTGCCGGTGCAGGACATCATGGGGCTCGACAATTACATTCTGCCGCACCCAACGGATCTGAAATTCAAACCTTTGAACGCGAAACAGGCCACCGGCCCAACGCCTTACGCGGAAGTTGGCTCCGGGCCGGGCGGGACGTTTATCGCCAAAGATTTCCGCGCGGCTTATGTTCCTGGTGTCACCAATACCGGCGTAGGCCAAATGATCGGCTTAATGGAATTTGGCCCGTATTACACGAACGACATCATCACTTATGAGAAGCAGGCCGGTCTCTCGAGCGCCATCGTTATCAGCAATATTTTTCTCGATGGCGTCACTCTGCCGCCTCCCGCTGGTCTCGACGCCGGAGAACAAGCTTTGGACATCGAAATGTCCATTTCCATGGCCCCCGGTGCGACGGTTTTGTTTTACGGCGGCGAGATCGTGAATGACATTCTGGGCCGGTTGGCCAGCGATAACTTGGCCAAACAAATCAGTTGCTCGTTTGGCTTCGGCATCAATTCCACCAGCGAACAACTTTACCAGGAATTTGTCGCCCAGGGGCAGAATTATTTCCAAGCCTCCGGCGACGCGGGCGCTTACGTGGGCCAGATTGACCCACCCGCCGCCGAGCCGTATGTGACCATTTGCGGCGGCACCGCCCTTTCCACCACCACGCCGGGCGGCGCGTGGCAGTCGGAGAATACGTGGGTGGGCAGCGGCGGGGGCATCAGCACGGCTTACGCCATACCGGCGTGGCAGCAGGGCATCAATATGACGCCGATTCAGGGGTCCACCACCATGCGCAACTTCCCCGACGTCGCCATGATGGCGGACACCGTCATCTTTCTCGCCGCCAATAATTCAACCGGCGCCATCGGAGGGACCAGTGCCTCGACCCCGCTTTGGGCGGGATTTTACGCGCTGGTCAACCAGCAAGCCGCTTCTCTCGGCTTGCCGCCGGCGGGCTTCCTGAATCCCGCCATTTATGCGCTGGGAAAATCAGCCAATTATGCGAATTGCTTCCACGACATCACCACGGGCAACACCACCAACGGCTCCAGCCCCACAAAGTTCTTTGCCCACACCGGTTATGACCTCTGCACCGGCTGGGGCACTCCCAAAGGCTCCAATCTGATTAACGCCCTAGTCACCGGCGGCGCGACTAATTTTATGCTGTACGCTTCACCCGCAGCCCTGAATTTGACGGCTGGTGGCGGCGGAAAAGTCCTTGTGACCATCCAGCCGATGAATGGCTACTCCGGCCCGGCCGATCTCACGATTTCCGGACTTCCTTCCGGCGTCACAGGAACATTCAGCCCTTCCAGCACCGCGAACACCAGCCTTCTAACCTTATCGTCTTCTACGGATGCCGAGCCAGGAACCTTCACGGTCATGATCGACGCGACCAACGGCGCATTCAGCCAAACCACGGCCCTGGCCCTCAATGTGCTTGAAGACACTCCCGAGACGGCACGAGTCAGCCTGGCGGCGAATTTCAATATAGCTGCCATTGTCGGAGACGGGGTGACGTTCGGCAACGGGGCGGACGGAAGCGGCCACGCCTATTCATTTAATCTGCTGGGTTCGGCGCTGAGTTGGAACGGATGTTTGTTCAATGAAGGTCCGGCCAACGCGGCGGACATGATCTCCTGCAGCGGACAAACCATTGCGTTGTCGGAAGGCCAGTATTGTTCTATTCAACTGCTCGCCACGGCGGTGAACGGCGCGCAGCAAGGGCAATTGTTCACGGTGATTTACACGGACGGCACAACCGCCACCTTCAGCCAGAACCTGAGCGATTGGTCCGGCTCGCTGAGTTATCCCGGCGAGTCAATTGTCGCAAGCATGGCCTATCGCGACATTAACAATGGCACGCAGGACACCGTCACCCACGCCAACCTCTACGGCTATTCCTTCGGATTGAACAACACCAAAACGGTCCGCAGCCTGAAATTGCCTTTTAACGGCGACGTACTCGTCGCAGCCGTGACATTGGCCAAGGATTTCCCGCTTTACGCCACGCCGGCCAGTTTCGTCATCGCGGGCGGCGGTAAGGCGGTGACGCCCGTGACCGTTCAACCGACCGATGGGTTTACGGGTGACGTGTCGCTCTCCATTGCCGGCTTGCCGCGTGGGGCGGCCGCTTCGTTTAGTGTGGCCAGCCCCGCGACCAACACTCTTTTGACCTTCACTGCCGGCAAAACAAACGTGCCGGCTCCGTTCGTTGCGACGGTTACCGGCGCGCTCGATGGGATTGTGCATACCATCACTCTTCCTGTCACGGTCATGGCGGCAATTCCAGGCGCGGCTGCGGTCAATTTGTCCTCGGCTTATAACGTTGAGGGCATCGTGACGGATGGCACGCTCTTTGGCAGTGGCCTGGACGGAAACAGCAACGCTTACTCGGCCGCGTTGCTCGGGTCGGCGCCTTCGTGGAACGGCTGCCTGTTCTCTGTCGGCAGCCCCAACGCACCTGATGCCGTCGCCTGCGCCGGCCAAACCCTCTCGTTGCCGCAAGGCCAAGCTACTACCCTCCTTTTGCTGGCCACGGCGGTCAACGAGCCGCAAACCAACCAGGTTCTTAGCGTCAGTTTCACAGACGGCTCCAGTTCCAATTATATCCAGAGCTTCAGCGACTGGACGCGGATTGGCGGATACAGCGGAGAATCGTTGGCTTTTGCCTTGGGATGGTCCGATACCGGAGCGGGGACAAACAACGCTGGCATGCCTGTGAATATCTATGGTTACCAGTTGCCCTTGAATGATTCGCGGACATTGCAAAGCGTCACGTTGCCCAATAACAGCAACGTTGTGATCCTGGCCGCCTCCGTCGCCAACGCGCCCACGCCGGTTTCTCTGCCTTTCAATCGCGCCGCGGTTTACGGCGATGGCGCGACTTTCTCCACTGCCGGGGGCCTGGACGCTGGCGGCCATGCCTATTCCGCCAACCGTCTCGGCGCCGCGCCGATCTGGAGCAGCGGAGTATTCCATCTCGGGCCGTCCAATGCGCTCGACGCGGTCAAAGGAGCCGGCCAGGCCATTGCGCTGCCGACAAACCGCTACACCGGCCTTCTCCTGTTGGCTGCCGGGGTTAACGGCCACCAGCTTTCGCAGACGTTTACGGTCGGATACGCGGATGGTTCCTCCGTTTCTGTCAAACAAAGTTTGAGCGATTGGACCGGGGCGCAGAATTATCCCGGCGAATGGATCGCCGCGGCCCTGCCGTATGAGGACTTGGCCGGAGGCGCGGTCAATGCCGGCACGACCGTTAATCTCTATGGCTACTGGTTTCCGCTCGACAACACCAAATTAGCGCAAAGCCTCCGTTTGCCGAACAATCCCAACGTGGTTGTCCTGGCGATGAATCTGGTCAATACACCGTTGCCGGTCTTGCTTTCCTCCAATTGGAACCGGGCGGGGATATATTCCGATGGCGAAGCCTTCTCCACGACAGGCGGCTTGGACGACGACGGCAACGCCTATTCAGCCGATGCCTTGGGCAATCAGCAATTCTGGCAGGGGGCGCTCTTTAATTTCGGCCCGCCCAATGTCACCAACGTCGTCAGCGCCGCGGGCCAGACCATCAACCTGCCCCCGGGACAATTTGGTTCCCTCCTTTTGCTGGCCACGGCGGTGAACGGAAGCCAGACCGACCAGGAATTCATGGTCAGTTACACGAACGGCAACCACTCCACGTTTGGGTTTAACGTGAGCGATTGGGCCAACCCCCAGCATTACCCCAATGAAAGCATCGTGGCGCCCATGCCCTATCGCGACCAAGCCAACGGAAACCCGGACGACGGCACACCGGTGAATTTGTACGGTTACACCATGACCCTGAATTCATCGTACGTTGTCAAGAGCATCACTTTGCCCAAGAACGCCGACATTGAGGTCATTTCCATGGCGTTGAGCAACGTGACCTTGGCGCTGCCGGAGGCGCCGTTTATTGTGAGCCAACCGCAGAGCTTGGTTGTCACCAATGGCAATGCGGCGGCCTTTATGGTTGTGGCAGACGGTTCTCCCACGCTCAGCTACCAGTGGCAGTTGAACGGAACCAATATTTCCGGGGCCACTTCCGACTCCCTCACTTTGGCTGCCGTCACGCTGACAAATGCCGGGAGTTACGAGGTGATTGTCCAAAACAGCTTTGGCAGCGTCACCAGCACCGTCGCCAGTTTGACCGTGGTCATGCCTTCCGTCACTTTCCAATCCGCCGTCCTCAACAGCAATTTCATTGACTTTACCTGGAGCGCGCCTGCCGGCCTCGTTTGCCAGGTGCAATACAGCACTAACTTGAATACAACCAACTGGCTGCCCCTGGGCCCTCCCCAGACGGCCGGCAACGGCGTCCTTTCCGCCTCCGACGCCACCAGTCCAGATACGCAACGGTTCTACCGGGTCTTGATTTTGCCTTGAAGCCACAGAGGAACACCGATAGGCGCAGATCGGAAGGAGTAGTACAGAAACGGCCTTCTCAGAAAGAATCTGTGTTGATCTGTGCAAATCTGTGGCTGCCGTTTCACCTTTCAACTTTCCGCGTTCAATCTTAAGCTTTGGGTGATGAGCAATACATTTGGGCATCTGTTTCGCATTACCACCTGGGGCGAATCTCACGGGGGAGGGGTTGGCGTGGTCATTGACGGCTGCCCGCCGCGCTTGCCGCTGACCGAGGCCGATATTCAGCCAGACTTGGACCGCCGCCGTCCCGGCCAATCGTCTATCGTGACGCCGCGCCAGGAAGCGGACCGGGTGCGGATTCTTTCCGGCACCTTTGAGGGCCAAACGTTGGGAACCCCCATTTCCATGTGGGTGGAAAACCAGGACGCCCGTCCCGAAGCTTACAGCGAAATGGCGGAGAAATTCCGCCCTTCTCACGCGGACTATACTTATCAGGCAAAGTTTGGCATCCGTAATTGGCAGGGCGGCGGACGCACCAGCGCGCGCGAAACCATCGGGCGGGTGGCGGCCGGCGCGGTCGCCAAAAAACTGCTGAAGGAACAGTTTGGCGTGACGGTTCTTGCTTACGTCAAGCAAGTGCAACGCCTCACCGCGCGGGTGGATTTTGACCAAGTCACAACGGAAGCGATCGAAAGCAATATCGTCCGCTGCCCGGACCGTGCCGCCGCGAAAAAAATGGTGCGGCTCATCGAAAAAATGCGGCGCGCCGGCGACAGCGTAGGCGGGATCATCGAAGGAGTCGCGCGCGGCGTTCCGCCAGGATGGGGAGAACCTGTCTTCGACAGGTTGGAAGCTGACTTGGGCAAGGCGATGCTCAGCCTGCCGGCTTCCAAGGGGTTTGAAATCGGCTCCGGTTTTGCCGGCACCCTCATGACGGGGTTGCAGCACAATGACGCCTTCCGCATGAAAGCCGGGAAAGTGACCACGGTCACAAATCACTCCGGCGGAATCCAAGGCGGCATTTCCAACGGGGAAACAATTTTTTTCCGTATAGCATTTAAACCGGTGGCGACGGTCATGCGCGAGCAGGAGACCGTCGATATCCACTTCAAGAACACGACCCTGAAGGGCCGGGGCCGCCACGATCCCTGCGTGCTGCCTCGGGCCGTGCCGATGGTGGAGGCCATGGCCGCGCTGGTCCTGATAGACCACGCTTTGCGCCAGCGTGCGCAATGTGGTTTACAGCATCCCTCGGATCCACTTGTAGCCTCCGAAAATCCAAATGATCGCCGCCAGCGCGATGTACGGGCCGTACGGCAACCGCGTGGACCAGTCCCGCCTGCGCAATAGAATCATCGCCACGCCGGCCAGCGAGCCGATCAGCGAGCTCAACGCGAGCGAAAAGACCACCGCCGGCCAGCCCAAAAAAGCCCCAATCGCCGCCATAAACTTAACGTCCCCCAGTCCCATCGCTTCGCGCGGCAGCACAATCTGATCCGTGACCGCCTCCAGATGCGGCACTTTGTCCGGCTCAAAAAGGTCAAGGCCGATGCGCAATTCCTTCGGTTGCAGCCGGACTTCGACGTGCCGATAACAACGGTCAATCAATTCGACGTGTTCCGCTTCCACCCGGATCGTGTCGTTGGGCCGGTAGAAAAGTTCCTCATAAGGAATGGTCTGGGTGGGGAGATGCAGAGTGGTTTCGGTGAAAAAAATGCGCGTGCCAGGCGCCAGATGAAGTTTGTAGCGGCCAAAAAGCAGTTTACCGAGGCGCAAGATTCCATAGACCAGGGCGGCCCCAACCGCCATGCCCAAGACACTGTCCCGCATCCCCACGCCCGGGAGTTTGGCTGGCGCCAGGAGGGGAAATCGCAGGTGCGTGGCCGGAACAAAAAAAGCGCACAGGAGACCGGCCACCATGCCACCCACCGTGATAGGATCCGGAATAATGAAATGTTCAAAATCGATGAACGTCGCCGCGATAAATCCGGAGATCAGCAGGCAATAAACCAGCGCCGCTCCGGCAGAAGTATGTCCAAACCGCATCCAGCACGAGGCGAACACCACTCCGGTCAGCAGTTCCACGATGAAATATCGGACCGAGATTTCGGCCCCGCATTCCGCGCAACGGGCGCGCAGCCATATCCACGTGACGAGGGGAATATTCAAATACCACGGGATGACATGGCCGCAGTGCGGGCAGTGGGATCCGGGTTTGACGATGCTTTCTTCCCGCGGGAGCCGGTAAATGCAGACATTCAAAAAGCTGCCCACAACGCTGCCAAATACGAAAAAACACAGTGTCCAAAAATGAAATGGCACCTCCGCCCAAATGGTTTTATCAAACATATTGATTCAGGTTCTCCTCCAACGCCGCGCGCATCGTGGCCAGCGGGGCCGTTTGTCCCGTCCACAATTCCAAGGCGCGCGCGCCTTGATAGAGGAGCATCCCGGTTCCATTGGCGGCCAGGCATCCGGCCGCGCGAGCGGCGCGCAGAAACCCGGTCTCCCTCGGGCGATAAACCAAGTCATAGACGAAAGGCGGACGCTTGGTCCGCAGCCAGTCGGCGCTAATCGGCAAAGGATCATCCGCTTTCAAACCGAGCGAAGTGGCGTTGATGACCAAATCGATCTCATCCTTGGGAAAGCCTGTGATGACCGTCACATTGGGAGGCGCGTCATCAGACCCGTGAAAGGATTGTTTCGAGTCAATGATGGGAACCTCCAGCTTTATCTTGGGAAAATGCGTGGCGATTTCCTTCGCCAATTCTGCCGCCCGTGCCGCCGTTCTATTGGCCAGGCAAATTTTGCCGACCTCTTCCTGCGCCAGGCGCAACGCGGTGGAGCGCGCCGCTCCGCCCGCGCCTAGCAACAACACGGAGGCGCCCCGCCAGCTTTCACGGGAAAATTCCTCCCGCAGAGAGCGGACAAGCGCGTCGCCGTCCGTATTGTAACCTCGGCTGCGCACATCACCAGCCTGTTCAGCTGGGGCGCTTCTCAAAGGGACCCAATTGCCGCCAGCGACGCGCATTTCAAAGACAATGGTATTAACGGCTCCCCAGGCCTTGGCTTGTTCATCCAGGACATCCACGAGGTTTACGGCCAGCAGTTTGTGCGGCACGGTTAAATTGAGGCCGATAAAGCCCATGACCCGCGCCCCTTCGATGGCGGCGCGCAACTGATCAGGATGGACGTCAAAAGCGAGATAACGCCAATTTAGTCGCAATGCTGAGAAACCGGCGTTTTGCATGGCCGGGGAAGCCGAATGCCGAATCGGATGCCCCAAAACCGCGCAATAACGGGTGCTGGCATCGGGCCAATCTTTGGGGGCATCGGACACGCGTTGGTAAATGGCGCAGCGCCGCGTATTCTACTTCGCTTTGGACACGTCCGTCACATTGACGCTGTTCCAGCCGGCGGGATAGATGGGCTGTCCGAGGCGGCCATACTGCAATTCGTTGGTGTTGTATTTTTCCCGCCCGAAGACGCGAATGTAATGGTAGTGCAAAACAACCGTCCCGTCCGGGTCCACCGAAAGAGGCGTTCCATAGACGATGGCGAGTTTGCCCCGGGCGATGTACTTTTCGGCGTCGTAACCGGTGGCTTCCTGGGTGGCTTTGCGCAAGTGCAATTCCGAGCGGAACTGGCCTTCGCCTGTGGGTGAAACCAACAATTTTACGCCGTGCCGCGTTTTGTCTTCCTGCCAATCGAAATAATGGTTCTCGAAGACTGTTTCGGAGTAAATTTTGCCGCCGGTTTCGGCTTCGATGGCATCGGTGCTGCGAATAATGCCCGCCCAGGCGACCAGTGTATTGGTATAGAGATCCAAGTTGGTTCGAACGTCGTCGGGATAGACCGTCAGTCTGGCCAGCTCAAATTGCTCTTTCTCTGGCGGGTTGGCGGGGTGATATGAACTGTCCGATTGGCAGGAAACCAGGGCGCTGGCTGCCAGCAATGTCAGGCCTAAGGGGCGCAATAAAACTTTCATGTTTGGTTCAAGGCAATTTCTGTGCCACAGAGCGAAATTCGACACCAAAGAGTGTAACTTAATGCCGGGGCTTAGCCAGCAATCTTTTTGCCGGCGTGATTTGGAGTAACGGACCACATGATGGTAGGGCGGGCAGTCCCTTGCCCACCGCCCAGGCGCGCAGCGGAGTGCGCGCCCTACCGGGCACACGGAGAGGCACTCTGTGCCATTGCCTATTTGCCAAAGCCTTGTTCCTTGAGCCAATGCTGGCAATCGCGGGTCCAGGGATGCCAATGGGCCGGATCGTCGATCTTGCCGCCCAAGCCGATGCCGTGGGGCCCGGTCTGGAAGACGTGCAATTCAAAGGGGACATTGGCGCGGCGCAACGCTTCGGCAAAGGCGATGCTGTTTTCCACTGGCACCGCTTTGTCTTCATCCGTATGGAAAAGGAAACACGGCGGCGTTTGCGGCGTGACCTGCAGTTCATTGGAAAGCTCCCAAATCAACTCCGGCGGCGGATTTGGGCCGAGCAAATTGTCGCGCGAGCCGTGATGGGTCAAATCGCCCATGGTAATGACAGGATAGCAAAGCACGCCCAGGTCCGGGCGGCAACTGACCCGGTCCACCGGATCGGGGGCGCCAGCCTCGCCAGGGTCAAAATGTGTCAATAATGTGGACGCCAAGTGTCCACCGGCGGACGAACCGATGATGCCAATGCGTCTGGGGTCCAGTTTCCAGTCCGCGGCATGAAAACGGACCAAGCGCACGGCGCGGGCCGCATCCTGGAGCATCCGCGGATGGCGGTAGCCAGAGGAGCCCAGCCGATATTTCAGCACAAATCCCGCTATGCCCTGCTCATTGAACCAAAGCGCGTAGTCCTTGCCTTCGTGGGCGGCCAGGCCACCGTAACCGCCTCCGGGACAAATCACCATCGCGGCGCCGGTGGCAGTCCCGGCTGCCGGGAGAAAAGCCGTTAGGGTGGGAATGTCAGTGGAGTTGGTGCCCAGCGCGCCGGGCGCGCCATCCGGCCAGAGAGGCATCGAGGATGGCTGTTCCGGCGGAGCCTGGGCGCGCAAGCCAATTTGTCCGAGAACCATGACGGCAGCGAGAGCGGCGTAAAGAGATTTCATTTGGCTGCCTGTATTTCGGCTTTGCGCTTCTTGGCTTCCTCGATGACTTTTTGTTCCAGCTCGCGCGGCATTTCAGAGTAATGATCCAGACGCTCGCTGTGCAGGCCGCGTCCGCCCGTGAGGGAGCGGATAACGCTGGAATACTTATAAAGTTCCCGGGCCGGGACCTGCGCGCGGATCGCCTGGAATTTGCCCTCGGCATCGATGCCCAGGATTCTGCCCCGGCGGCTGGAGATGTCGCCCATCACTTTGCCCAGGCAATCTTCCGGGATGCGGACTTCGATGTGATAAATCGGCTCGAGGAGGCAAGGGCGGCCTTTCATGAACGATTCTTTGAAGGCGAAATAGCCGGCAATCTGAAAGGCGATGTCCTTGGAATCTACCGGGTGCATTTTGCCGTCGTAAAAATCGACTTTTACGTCAACGACCTTGTAGCCGGCGAGGATGCCTTCGCGGCAAGCGTTCTCCACTCCTTGTTCGACGGAAGGGACAAAGACACGGTCAACGTTTTGACCGGTGAGCGATTCGGTGAAAACCATGCCAGAATCGCGCGGCAGCGGCTCGACTTTCATCCAAACCTCAGCGAATTGTCCAGCGCCCCCAGTCTGCTTTTTGTGGCGGTATTTGGAATCGCCGGGGGCCTTCATCGTCTCGCGATAAGGCACGCGCGGTTCGCCCAGTTCGACGTGCGCGTTGAAGCGCCGCCGCAACCGGTCCACAATCACTTCCAGATGCAGCTCGCCTTGCGCGGAGATGATGGTTTGGTGCAATTCCGAATCCACCCGGTGCAGAAAGGTCGGGTCCTCCTCGTGCAAGGCCGCCATTCCCGCCGCCACCTTGTCTTCCTCGCCTTTGACCAGGACTTGGAGGGAGGCGTGGATGGTGGGCTGCGGATATTGCACTTTGGAGAGCTTGACCGGGCGGGAAGAGGAGCAAAGGGTGTTGCCGGTGTGCGTGTCCTTAAGTTTGACAACGGTGCCGATATCGCCCCCCAACAACTCCTCCGCGGTGACACGTTCGCGCCCGTTCAGCAGATAAATCTGCCCGATGCGCTCGGTCGTCTGGCGGTCGGAGTTGTAGAGTTCCATCCCGGGCCGGACGGCGCCGGAATAGACCCGGAAAAAGGAGAGCTCGCCAAAATGCGCCTCAGCCATCGTCTTGAAAATGTACACCACAGGTTCAGGGTCGGTTAAGCGGACTTCGGCCACGCCGCCATTGGCATCGACAGCCGCATAACGTTTGCGGTCGGCCGGTGAGGAACCCCACTTGGCGATGAAATCCATCAAACGGGCGACGCCCACGTTGGTTTCCGCTGAGATGCAGAACATGGGAATGAACTGCTGGCCCAACAGGGCGGTGTGGATGCCGGAACGGAACTCTTCTTCAGAAAGGCCGCCTTGATCGAAGAACTTGTTCAGGAGCGTGTCATCGGATTCGGCGATGTGTTCGATCAACTCGGAATGAAGCTGTTTGACTTTTTCCTCCCACTCCCCGGTGGCTGGGGCTTCGGTGAACTTTCCATGCGCGCTCATGTCGTAGGTCACGACTTCGTTGCGGAGGACGTCCAGGACCTGATTGAAACCTGGACCGGGGTTAATGGGCAGATTCATCGGGAACACCCCCGGTCCAAAGTGTTCCCGGGCCGCCGCCAGGACCGCGTCAAAGTGGACATTGGGTCTGTCCACGGCATTGACCACCAGGATTTTTGGAATGCCGAAGTCGCTGGCGTATTTCCAGACCTGGTCGGTGCCGACGCCGACGCCGTGCTGGGCATGGACAACAACCACGGCACTATCCGCCACGCGCAACGCGCTGAGCGCCTCGCTAATGAAGTCCAGGTAACCGGGCGTATCGAGGATGTTGAATTTTTTGCCCAGCCATTCGGCGTGGAGGAAAGAGGTTTGAACGGAAATCAGGCGCTTCTTTTCGCTGTCGTGATAATCGGACACGGTGGAACCGTCGGCAATGCGGCCCATGCGCCCGATGACGCCGGCGCAGGCCAGCATGGCTTCGCTTAAGATGGTTTTACCGCACGACGCATGACCAACGATGGCGAAGTTGCGGATGTCCTGAGGTGAATACTTTTGCATAATTCTTTAGAAGCAGCGCGATTGATGTTGCATAGCTCATGGCAAAAGACGCGCACGGCCAGTTCCCCGGCTGTCGGCGGGTCTTCCCGCACCATTTTGCGGGGTCAATGCCCAAATCTACGCCCCGCGCGCCGTCGTTGCCAAGATTTAACATTCGTTTCGCACAGTTTTTTGAGCCCTCGCTGTTCCTGTGATGGCGCTCTATCCCCTCCGCGTAGTGTCGTGTTGCAAAGAACCTCGACACAATCCCTTCTCCCCGCCCTTTCCTCCACAAGTGTGTGGAAGAGAGGGAGAAAAACGACGCGCGACGAGTTCATGGGTTCAATGCGCGAACGGTTTCGGGGAAATCTCTCTCCGGCTCCTCTCCGGCTCTCCCCCGCAAGCGGGGAGAGAGAGAAGCCCAACGGATCGACCATCACAAGTGTATATGGGAGGCGCATATAAGATTCTTGGTCGCCTCGGCGAGGCGACCCTACCTTTTCAAGGCCCGCCGTCACTGAGGGTGCGTGAGAGAATTCTTGCACCCAAAAAGAGAGCGAGGGCATCGCGGCGGGGCGCGGCGGCCCCCCCCCCGGGGGGGTATCAGCGGCTCAATTTGGTTCAATTTAGCTCAATTTGGTTTGGGTTTCGGTGGAAGCAGGCTCTCCGGGGCGGCGTTGGGGCCATACTCGGGACTA
>JBKQWF010000219.1:0-12106 GCA_052139695.1 Limisphaerales bacterium | reverse complement strand
GAAAAGCCGCTACACCCGCTACACCGTTGATGGTCAGGCATTTAAGTAGCTACAAAACCCGCTACGGATCCGCCACAGACCCGCTACATTTGGATTCAACTCTTTCAGAGTTGATCGTCAAATTGGGGTCGTACCCAGGGTCGTTCCTCGCAACCCTAGGCTAGATTAAACAATCCCGTTGGGATTGGCCCGAACTGGCCTAAAGAATGTCCAAACAACAGGGGGCGGCGCTGGTGCGCTGCCCAAATTGAAATGAGACGTTAATTGCCGCTGACTTTGGGGTCAGCATCGGGTTTGACGTTAACGCGGTGGCTGTTCTTGTCGAAGAGAACGCGACCGTCCGTGAGGGCGAAGAGCGTCCAATCGCGGCCCGTGCCGACATTCTGGCCGGCGATAAACTTGGACCCGCGTTGGCGAACCAAAATGCTGCCGGCGGTGACAAACTGACCGCCAAATTCCTTGACGCCGAGGCGTTTGCTGACGCTGTCGCGTCCGTTGCGCACGCTGCCTTGACCTTTTTTATGAGCCATACTGACTATCCTTTAATTTCTTTTATTTTGACGACCGACAACTCCTGGCGGTGCCCGATTTTCTTATGGTAACCCTTGCGGCGCTTCATTTTGAAAGCCACTGTTTTCACGCCACGGATGTGTTCAACCACGTCGGCCATGACGGTGGCCTGCGCCACAGTGGGCGAGCCATGCGACAATTTGCCTTCATTATTGATCATCAGCACGCGGTCAAACGTGACCGTTTGACCAGGTTCGGTCGAAAGACGCTCAACCTCGAGCGTATCGCCGGCGCGAACGCAATATTGTTTGCTACCTGTTTCAATTACAGCATACATAGTTCCACTCTCAAAAAAGAGCACCGATTCAACCAAAGACATCGGTCAGTGTCAATTTTTTCTTAAATTATTTTCCCGCAGCCTTGGCTTTGGTTAGGGACGTTACCACGGCAACGGGGTGAGCGCAACAATTCTCCGGCGGTTTCGGTCGATTTTCCCAAACCGTCACATGCCGAGGAGGAGCCGGTCAGTGCTGGGTGAAGCAATAGAGGCTCCGGCTGGTGCGCAGGAAAAGGTCTGGCCCAACCAGGGCAAGGGAGGCGTCAGAATGGGTGTCGGCAATCCTGTTGACGGCGAGGACCTCGGGCTTTTGGCCTTTTTTAAGGACAACACAAGTGCCTTCACGGCTGAGGATATAGACGCGGTCCCGGGCCGCGACGGGCGAAGCATAGACGGCGTGAATCGCTTCCAGCCGTTCATGCTCGAAATAGGGCTGGCCAGTCTTGGGGTCGAAGCAAGAGAGAATGGCGTCGTTCCCTGAAACGAGGTAAAGCAGGTTGCCGGTCAGCAAGGGTGAAGGGACGTAGGGGGTATTTTTGGCGTGGCTCCAGATAATGGCGTCCGTGCCAGTGAGGTCGCCCTCCCGGCCAAGGCGGATGGCTTGCAAGGCGTTGCCTCTAAAGCCGCTGGTTAAATAGACGACCCCATCCGAGGCGACTGGGCTGGGAATGGCGTTGGCGGTTTGCCCGGCGCAGGACCAAATCTCCTTGCCGTTGTCCAAATCGTAGGCGCGGACCTTTTTTGTGGCGTTGACGATGACCTGATGCTGGCCGTTGTAATCGACAATTAATGGGGTGGACCACCCAGTGGCCTCGTCCCGCGGAACTCTCCAGAGTTCGCGGCCGGTATTGGCATCGAGCGCGGTAATGAAATCATCCCCTTCCGTGTCCCAGTTGATCACGACCTTGTCGCCCCAAAGAGCAGGGGAAGCGCCTTCGCCAAAGCCCATCCTGGTTTTCATTTTGCCGAAGTCTTTTTGCCATTTCAGGTTTCCCTCCAAGTCATAACAGTGCAGCCCCCGTGAGCCAAAGTAAGCCAGGAGGAGCCGGCCGTCCGTCACAGGGGAAGCGGACGCAAAAGTGTTGTTTTCCTGGTGGCCTTCGTGGGGAACCTCTTGCCGGGCAATTCGTTGCCAAAGGAGTTTGCCGGTATCACGATCCAGGCAGAGGACGACGAATTGATAGGCTTCCGTTGGCACTTGCAGAGCGGGAGACGCGGCGGAGTTGGTTCCGGCCGGAATGGCGGCGAGGAGAAAGATCCGCTTGTCCCAAACGATGGGTGTGGAATCGCCTTCGCCGGGAAGGGGAGTTTTCCATTTAACGTTGTTGGTTTCGCTCCAGGTGAAAGGCGGATCGGCATGAGGAGCTTCGCCGGTGGAGAGAGGCCCTCGCCACTGCGGCCAGAACTGGTCCGCAACGGAATCCGCTGAGGCGAAACTGGCAGGCATCCACCAAGAGCAAGTCAAGAGCAGTGAAAGGGCCGCTTTGACGCAAAACTTCCGCAAATCAATTATTGTGCTCATGCTTTGAAAACGAGAATTGCCCGGGCGAAGAATCAGATTTCCAGCGATTTCTCGAACTTGGTCAGGTTGCGGGCGCCTTGAGGGGTGACGGTGGCAACGTCTTCCAAACGCACGCCGCCAATGCCAGGGTAATACAGCCCCGGCTCAATCGTAACGACTTGGCCGACGGCGAGGATATCAGGGGAATGCGGTCCGAGATTGGGCGCCTCGTGGACATCCAAACCCAAGCCGTGGCCGGTGCCGTGGAAAAAACCGTGCATCCGGCTATCTTTTCTGCCGGTCTTGTAACCCTGGTCATCAAAGTACTTCTGCACCGCCGTGTGGACGTCCATGGCGCGCGCCTTGGGGCGAAGTTTGGCAAACGCAACATCCTGGGCGCGGGCCACTGTTTCGTAGAGGCAGCGGACGGCGTCGCTCGCCCGGCCGCGCACGACGGTGCGGGTGATGTCTCCGAAATAGCCCGTCTTTTGCGAGCGGGGGAAAACGTCCAGGATGATGGGTTCGTGGGCGCGCAAAGGGCCGTGGCCCGGTTCGTGAGGATCGCAGGCTTGCGAGCCTCCGGCCACGATGGTGTGGACCGCGAGTCCGCCCGCCTGGAGGATGGCGATGTCAACAATAGCGCGCAGTTTTTCGGAGGTTAAGGGAACGCCGTGGTATTGAAGTTTGCCATCGCGGCCAATCTTGGAGGTTTTCAGCGCTTGAATTCCTTCCGCCAATCCGACTTCCGCCATGATCAAGGCGCCGCTGATTTTTTTCAGTTCATCGGCACTCTTGAATTCGCGCTGAGGAAAGAGGCCGTCTTTTTTTACCCGGACTTTGATTTTGTAATTGCGCAGCTCGCGGGCGAGTCCGTGCGGAAAGTTGGCTGAAACGAAGACCTTGCGCAGATGGCGTTCGCGAAAGAGAAGGCTGATCATGGCGGCAAAGCTGGGGTGCTTGCTCTTGCGTTTCAATTTCTCCAGACATTGGCTAAAGGAGAGCACCCGGCAATGGCGCGCCTTGCGTTTGGTCCGGCCCACCTCCAAATCGCTGATCACAATATGGCTCTTGGCCTCGCAGCGGAAATAGATGAAAGGGTCTGGAATAAACAGGCCGACAGCATAGAGCATATTGGAGTCGCGCTCGCTGTCTGCGACGATTAGGACGTTTTCAGAATCCTTCATGCCGGGGTTTGAGCCGTTGGTGTTTTTATCTGGCCCGATCAAAACAATTTCAGGTCAGGAATGCAATAGGATTCCGCGAATGTTTCCGCGGCGGCGTGTTTTTTTACTCGAACACTCAGTGCAAAACCGTCATGGGCTCGATGTAATAAGGCCGGCCGGCTTGCAGGCGCGGCAAGTCCACTCCTAAGTCCACTTTGAGGGCGGGAGTTTCAGATTTGCCAAAGATATGGGAGAGGACGGAGCCGAGATCAAAAGGCATGCGGTAGGCGACGAGGTTCGCGTTGGAAATGCTGGCTAGATTCTGGGCCCGCTGCACCGCGGCGTCGAAATCGCCCAATTCATCCACAAACCCGCACTTGAGAGCTTCTTTGCCGGAAAGGACGCGGCCATCGGCGTACTCCTGCCAGTCATTGACGAGTGATTTTCCGCGGCCGTTGTTCTCTTTGGCCGCGCGCTCCCGCCCGGTTTTGACCACTTCTTTGAATTTATCAAAAGTTTCGTTGATGAGGGTCTGCATCATGCGGTCCTCTTCCGCCCGGACCTTGCGGTCTTCCGGGGAAAGTTGATCTTCATCCGGCTCGCTCTCGCCGCTGAACATGTCCTTGAAACGGCCGCTTTTGAAGACATGCGGGCGGATGCCAATCTTATCCATGAGATGGCGGTAGTTATAACCGTGCATGATCACGCCGATGCTGCCGGTGAGCGTTAATTCGTTGGCCACAATCCAGCGGCAGGGAACTGAAATGTAATAGCCACCCGAGGCGGCCATGCCTTGCATTGAGGCGATGACCGGTTTATGGGATTGATCCTGGAACTTGACGAGCGAGTGGTTGATTTCATCCGAGGCCAGGACTTCGCCGCCGGGGGAATCGACTTTGAGAATGACCGCTTTGACGTCGCTGTCGTGCTCGGCCGCCTTCAACTGTTCGCCGATGTAATCGACCATGTTCATGTCGGAACGATCCGAGCCGCCGCTGCTGATGACTCCATTCACATCGATGACCGCAATTTTATTGTCCGAATTGGTGTGTTGCAGGATGACTTCTTCCAACGCGCGGGAGCGATCCGAAGTCATGCGGTTGGCGACAATGACTCTGGATGGGGAAAACCCGAGAAAGCGAACGACGAAGCTGAGGACAAACAGCGCGATAAAGATCAGTGCCAGCGCCTTCCACACGGCGTTTCCTCGGCCGCGCGGCGGTGGCGGCGGGGTAGAAATGATCGGAGGCGGCCCGAGGGGCGGCGGCGGCGGAATGGCTGGCGGCGCTGGGGCTGTTTCCTGCATTGGTGGACGGTCATCCATATTGGACGCAACTTAGCGTAACGGTTAGCTACCGGCAAGCCGGTTCGCGAAAGGGCGGGCGCTGAGGGCGCACGACAAGATTCTCCCAGTCGAAAGGAGAAAGCGAAGGCATCGCGGCGGGCGCGGCCCCCCCCCGGGGGGGTCACAGCGGCTCAATTTACCTCAATTGGGTTCAATTTGGTTGGGGATGGCCTGGACTTCCGGCATCTGGTTGAGCCAGGAGAGGAGGTTCCGGGCCAATTGGCGTTTTGGAGGCGCCGGTTAAGCTGCCGGCGGATGGGCCAGCGGGAGACGGACGATTCTGCCGTTGCGCGCCAGCGCGGCCCTCGAAAGTGTTGCCTTGTTTCCATGCGCGGCAACGATAGCGAGAATGCGTCGAGACTAAAATCCTACGGAAGGTTTTTTGAACAGGTTTATTCCGCCCCGATGGAGGAAAGCTGTCATTCCTGAGGAGACTTAGAATACAGTTTGCCGCCAGGCAATTTGTGCCAGGGCGAGCCTATTTCCTCCCGAGGAAGTGGAAGGGGTGGGAGATGACGGGTTTGTGCCGGATTGCGAAATTGGCCGGTTTTTATGGTTCATCCAGAAAGTGACCACGGATTTCTCGGATGGCACGGACCAGTGCCTCAAACTTTTCAATAATGGTTGGTCCCTGATGTCAGTCATGGAATTGTCCGAGGAGCCGCCATATAATAGGAACCATGCAGTTCGCTTTCTCTGTGGCGCTTTCCGTGCAAATTCGTCATTCTTGGAGGATCTTCCTGCCCTTGACATATTAACGCCAAACGTTAGTATCACTTGGTGATTCTGACTTTTGCGTGCGGCGAAACGGAGCGGATTTTTCGCGCAGAGCTTTCGCGGCGGTTTCCGGCGACCATCCAACGCGGCGCGCGCCGCAAGCTGCTGGCTTTGCACGCAGCCACGGAATTGCGGCACGTGGCCGTGCCGCCCGGCAACCGACTGGAAGCGCTCAAGGGCGGACGGAAAGGCCAGCACAGCCTCCGCATTAATGACAAATGGCGGATCTGTTTCCGCTGGGAGGAAGGCAACGCTTACGAAGTAGAAATTGTGGATTATCATTGATTATGAAAAGCAAGCTGTTGGACAACATCACACCAGGTGAGATTCTGGAGGAAGAGTTCCTGAAGCCTATGACCATTACGCAATACCGGCTGGCCAAAGATATCGGCGTGCCTCCTCGCCGTATCAACGAGATCGTCAAAGGCCAGCGGGCCATCACTGCCGATACCGCTTTGCGCTTGGGCCGCTATTTCGGGTTGGCCCCGCAGTTCTGGTTAAACCTGCAATCCCATTATGATTTGGAAAAGGTGCAGGAGCGATTGGCTGGCCGCCTCGAAAAAGAAGTCAAAGTGCTGACGTTGGCATGAATTCCGTTTTTGCTCCCTTCTGCGAGTTCGGATGCCTTTCCGTCGGTATTGTTCGGCCACATCCTCTCCATCTTTGCCGTTGCCTCCTGTCTAATCCTGTGGCCTGATCACGAATGATCACCCAAGAATGCCTGCCGCCTTTTCTATCATCCCTGGAAAGCCAGACGGCACATTACTTTGTCATATCACCCCAACCTTCTCCTCCACAAGTGTGTGGAGGAGAGGGAGATGAAACAACGCACAATGGGTTCATGCGTTCAATGCGCGAATTGTTTCGGGGAAATCTCTCTCCGGCTCTCTCTCCGCTCGCGCGGGGCGAGAGTGAAATAGGCTCTGTATATCTATGTATGTACGTATATACGATTCCCGGCTTTTCCCCGGTACAACCGCTTCCAAGAGAAGAATTGTGTCTCACACCCGGGCGCTCATTTTACGGCAGGGCGGCCGTTCCGCTCCGGGGGGAGGCGCGCACGGAGTGCGCGCCCTACCTTTTCCGAATCGCTTTTCTTTTCGGCCAGGTGCGACGGGTGGCTTAAAGATTGCCATGTTTTCTCTTAAGCTTATGGTACGTCTGGCCGATACCAACGCAGCGCGATGATCGCGATACTAGCGGAAGCATTTAAATGGACCATTTGAGTTGCCAGAAGAATCATAGAATTCTTATCGTGGACGATAACGCCGCCCTCCATGAGGATTTTCGCAAGATACTCTGCCCGTCTCCCAGCGCTGGAGCATCGATGGCCGCGACCGAGGAACTGCTTTTCGGACCAGCTGCCGTCACGGCGCAAGCACCGACATTCGAGGTCGATTCGGCCTTTCAGGGACAGGAAGGTTTGGCGAAGGTCAAACAAGCGATGCAAGAGCAACGTCCTTATGCCGTGGCCTTTATCGACGTCCGCATGCCGCCGGGGTGGGATGGAATCGAGACGACGGTGCGCATTTGGGAGGTCTGCCCAGACCTGGAGGTGGTGATCTGCACGGCGTACTCCGACTATTCGCTCGGAGAAATGCTGGCGCGGATGGGAAACGAGGAACGGTTGGTCATCCTGAAAAAGCCCTTCGATACGATTGAAGTGTTGCAATTGGCCAACGCGCTCACGGGCAAATGGCGCTGGCACCAGGAAGCCAAGCTGAAAATGGACCGCCTGGACAAACTTGTGCAAGAGCGAACCGCCAAATTGGTCGCGGCCAATTCCTGCCTTCACGAACAAGCGCGCCTGCTGGATCTGGCCCAGGACGCGATTTTCGTTTGGAACATGGAAGGGAAAGTGCGCTATTGGAACAAGGGGGCGGAACGCCTCTATGGCTGGACGGCCGAAGAAATCGTTGGCGCCCATCTGGAAGCCCGCTACTGCGATTGTCCGTCGGCGAGGGAAAAGGAGCGGAAAGCGTGGCAATCCCTGGACCGGGGCGAATGGAGCGGAGAACTGCGCCACGTCGCCAAGAACGGCAAGACCGTCCTGGTGCAAAGCCGGTGGACCCTGGTGCGGGATGGCCAAGGCCAGCCCGAAGCGGTGCTGGTCATCAACACGGACATCATGGAGAAAAAGGAGTTGGAAGCTCAATTCTTCCGCGCGCGGCGGATGGATAGCATCGGCACCCTGGCGGGCGGAATCGCGCACGATTTGAACAATGTGCTGGCACCAGTGCTGATGATCGGCCCCTTGCTCCGGGCGCAGATCCAAGACGAGGAGACTCGCGGGTTGCTCGAGAACATGGAGCGAGGCGCGGCCCGGGGCGCGAATATCGTCAAAGAAATTTTGACCTTTTCCCGGCGCGGCGGGATGACCAAAAAGGCCCCTCTCCATACCTACCGGCTTCTGCGGGGAGCGGTGAGTTTTCTCACGGACACATTTCCGAAGTCGATTCGCGTGGAATTTTCCGCCCCGAAAGACCTGTGGATGGTGGAAGCCAATAGCACGGAGTTGCACCAGGCGCTGATGAACCTTTGCACCAACGCACGCGAAGCCATGCCGGACGGCGGCACTCTGACCATCCAGGCTCGCAATGTGGTTCTCGACGCCGCCAGCGCCGCCACCATCCCCAACGCCCACCCCGGCCGCTATGTGCAGTGGCGCGTGGCCGACACGGGAGTCGGAATTGCGGCGGAAGATTTGGACAATATATTTGACCCGTTTTTCACCACCAAGGACATTGGCAAAGGCCCCGGCCTGGGTCTTTCGAGCGTGCTGGCGACGGTGAGCGGATGCGGCGGATGTCTTCAGGTCAAAAGCGAGCGCGGCCATGGCGCCGAGTTTATTCTGCATTTTCCCGCGGTGGAAGCCGTCCCAGCGGCGCGCGTGGCGCGTCCGCTGCCGGAACCGCCGCGGGGCCAAGGCGAATTGATTTTGGTGATTGAGGAGGACGCTTCCTTGGGCGGGTTGTTGGAGGACATTCTGAACGCCAGCGGCTATCGCGTCTTAGCGACGTCCGGCGGAACGGAGGCGCTGGAGCTTTTCCATCTCCACCAGGAGGAGATCAGCGTGGTGATGGCGGATGAGGCGGTTGAGATGATGGATGGAGAACCGGTTGCGGGGGCAATCTATGCCTGTGATCCCGGCGTCAAAATGATCATTGGCACGGACCATCCTTCGGATCAATGGTCGCCGTTGCCGAGAGCTTTGCATCGGCATGTGTTACGCAAACCGTACGCGACCGACCTTCTTCTCGAGAGATTGCGTTTGCTGCTGGCTCCCTCCAACCGCCAGCCAGTGCGGTTGGCGGCAAAGTAAGCCCGCTATTCGTAGTATTGGCGGAAGTCTGCTTGGTACACTTCCACCTTGGCTCCCGGCTTGCGCACAATACGAACGGCTGCGCCCGTTTGCCGGATGAATTTGAGGGCCTCTTTGGCCGGGAGCACGCTGGCCACCTTCGTCAATCCGTCTGCCGTAAAGTCGTCCGGCGCGATCACTGTGACAAGACTATGGTCCGTCAAGCCCATGCCGGTGCGCGGATCAATAATGTGGGAATACCGCAGGCCGTTAACCTCCAGTCGTTGGAAGAGGTCGCCGGAAGTGGAGAGTCCGGCGTGGGACAGGAGGACATAGCGCGCGGGCGGCGCGTTGGTCACGTCCAGCGGCGGCAGTTCGATGCGCCAGCCTTCCTTGCCTGGGGGCGGGTCGCTCACCGCAAGGTCGCCACCCCCGGAAACCAACGCGCTCCTGATGCCGAGACGGCCCAGGACTTTGAGCGCCTGATCAACCGCGTAACCTTTGGCAATGCCTCCCAGGTCGAGGCGCATGTTGGGGACCATCAATTTGACAGTATGGCGTGCCGGGTCCAATTGCATGTGGCTGTAGCCTACCGCCAGGCGCGCCTTGGCGAGACGGGCCGGGTCAGGCAACACTCCTTGGCGGCGGGCAAAGCGCCATAAATTGACATAAGGACCCACCGTCACATCGAAGGCGCCATGACTGCGTTGGGCCAATTCTTGCGCCCGTTGCAGGACGATCCAAAGGTCGGGGCTGACTTCGACTTCCTTGTCCTGGCCGGACGTTTGCGAGAGGCGGCTTAATTCGCTGTCCGAATCATAGTCCGTCATGATGTCGTTGAGCTGCTTGATCCGCTGAAACGCCGCCGAGGCGGCTCCCTCAGCCGTGTTGCGCGAAACCGCGTAAACGACGATGCGAAACGGGACGCCCATCTCCGGCTGCTGGAATTCAAAACGGGCCGGTTCGGGCGCAGCCGTTTCATCACTTCGCGACGAAACACACGAAGCGCCCAGCAACGTCAAAGGCAGAGAAAGACAGAAACAGCGGACAAAACTCATGCCGGAGTATAAAGGAGCCGCGAGGCGGACAAAACAATCGATTTCACGCCGGATGAGGCGTTGCCAAATGACGCCCAAATCCTCGCCTAATGTTCGCTCTGCACCTGAAGGCTTCGATAGGAATTGTCTAGGACTGGAAACATGTGGTCGGCGAGACGCCGACCACAGCGACCGAGACGGTCGCGCTCCCCGGACCGTGAAATTCGTCGGCTTAGGCGAGGATTTGGGTGACGGCAGGGCACTTGCCAGCTTGGCCGAAAGCGTGGAGAATAGGGGAGACGATGGAAACACAGAGTGTGCCACCGCGGAAACAGCGCTGGCGGTCGTGGATTCGGCTTTTGACCATTGGGCGAAATCCCAAGACGACCGCTGTCCGCGCTGTCGTTCTGGCATTGGTTTGTTGGGCGGTTTTCAAACTGGCGTTGGCGCCGGCGTGGGTGGAGGGACTGAGCATGGCTCCCACTTATTCCACCCATTCCTTTACTTTCGTCAACCGGCTGGCCTATCTCCGGCATGAGCCGAGACGGGGCGACGTGGTGGGGATTCGATTGGCTCGGTTGATCCAGGAAACGTGGTCCGTTCCGCACATTATGTACTTTAAGCGCATCGTGGGTTTGCCGGGGGAAACGGTATCCTTCGCGAACGGACGCCTTTTTATCGATGGCCGACCGCTGGCGGAACCCTATGAAAAAGGGCCGTGCGATTGGAACCTGCCGCCGGTTACGCTCGGTCCGGACGAATACTTTGTCGTGGGAGACAACCGCTCAATGCCACAAGAAGAACACGTTTTCGGCAAAGCCCAGCGCCGGGGGATTGTCGGGAAGGCGCTTTTATGAAGTGGCGGCGACTTTTCCTGTGGACGGTCGTCGCGGCCCTGGCAGGCTGGGGGTGGTTGGCGTTGCATCCGAGCCCGGAGCGGCTCATCCGCAAGCAACTGGCCGGAGTCGCCCACGCCGTTTCGTTTGGGCCTGGGCAGGGCAGCCTGGTCAAACTGGCCAATGCGGAACGGTTGGCCGGCTACTTTTCGACCAACGTCGATGTCCAAATCAACGTTCCAATCCACGAGGAACACAGACTCGTGGGGCGGGATGAGGTTCAGCAGGCGGCGTTGGGGGCACGAGCATCGCTGCACGCGTTGAACATCACCTTTCCTGATGTCACCGTGATGGTGAATTCGGACCAGGAATCGGCTGTGGCCGATTTGACTCTCGAAGCGCAATCCGAAGGGGAGATGGACCGCTTTGTGCAGGAAATGAAGGTCACCTTGCGGAAAATAGACGGGCAATGGCTGATTGTAAAGGTCGAAACAGTGCGAACGTTATCTTGAGCAAGACTCTTAAGTCTTTGTCCTGCAAGTGCTGCAGCTAGATCAACAGGCCACCCAAAAGGGCGCACACAAGCGCTACTCCCACGACGATCTTAAATTGTTTCACGCAAAAGGTCGTTTTGCACTAAACACTATCGTCACGCAACGTTTATTCTTAAGAAAAATAATTGAAAATATTAGCAAGGATTTGCTTTGACGGTTGACGGATTTCGGCCAGCCCACACAAGTAGGGCGCGCCTTTTCTGCCGGGCAACTCGTTGCGAGTTAAAGGTTTTAACACTTTTTGCGGGACATCCTGGGGAAAGTTTACATCGACGCGGGGACGAGCTTCGATGCCAATCTTTCGCAGCCTTTGGATTTTGGAACTGAGACGGTCAAGCCGGAAGCGTTGACCGAAATTGGAACTCCGCCGCCGACGGGAAGTGTGGTCCATGCGCGGCTGGAGACTGGCTTAACCTCGGCAACAGCGAAGAAGGGAGATCCGGTGGAGGCGGTGATCACGGAGCCGCTGGTGGCGTCCGATCATCTGATTCTGCCGGAAGGCAGCGTGATCAAAGGGTCGGTGATACAGGTTGCGCCAGCACGTCGGCTGGGTCGTAATGGGCAGTTACGAATTCTATTTCGCGAGGTTGCGCCGCCGAATGGAATCGAGCAAAAAGTTGAGACTAACCTGGAAGGCGTGGCCGTGGCCAAGGGCGAACACTTAAAGCTCGACAATGAAGGGGGAGCGGAGGTTACAACTCCACGCACACGATATCTGATAACCGGGATTCAAGTAATGCTGGCG
>JBKQWF010000218.1:0-4745 GCA_052139695.1 Limisphaerales bacterium | reverse complement strand
AATATCCGGGGTCGCTCCGCGACAGGGGGACGTTCCTCGCAACCTGGGCTGAGTGATTTCAATCCTTGCAGGATTGTTTCCGCTCCTCAGCCACAGTCGAATTCGCCATTGGTTGATCCAATCTAAACGAGTTTTACGCAGATTGGGTCTCTAAAAATGTCCAAACTCCAGGGGACGCCTCGCCGAGGCGTCCGGGGATCGCCGGAGTGACGTGACACGGACGGCAGCTTAGCCCCGCCCTTTGTTGCCTCCTGTTCCGTTTCTTGGTCCGCGCTCAGGATTCGGGGTGAAATGCTCAGGTGTGATTGCGTCACACTTTTCAGTTGACTCTTTGGCTGGCGTATGTGATGCTTCCACACATGCCGATGATTTTGTTGAACCAAAATGAGCTGGAGGCCCTTCGCATTCTCTGGGAGCGGGGCGAATCCAAACCCGCGGACGTTCAGGCCCAATTCGGATGGCCGATTGACAATGGCACCCTGCGCTCCGTCCTGGTCAACCTGGTCGAGAAAAAGCACGCCACCCGCCAGTTGCGGGGGAAGGCGTTCTATTATGCGGCCCTCGTGCCCAAAGCCACCCTGCTGCGGACCATGACGCAGACGCTGGCGCGCGTTTTTGCGGGCGGCTCCAAAACGGAATTGGTGGCGCAATTGTTGGAAACAGGGGACATCAAGCCGTCCGATCTGGAACTCCTCCGGCAAACCGCCGCCGACGGGCCGCCGCGAAAAGCGAAAAGGAGGGGAAAATGAACTGGCCGATATTCCTCGCGTCTTCGCCGGCCGGTCTTGTCCTCCAGAAATGGACCGCTTTGCTCGCCCTGGGGTGGGTGACACATTGGCTGCTACGGAATAGCCATTCTCGATGGCGCCTCATCATCTGGCGCGGCACGCTTTGTTTGGGGTTGGCGCTGCCTCTTTTGCAGTTTATTCCATTCCCCAAGCTCAGAATTCCGATTGCCGGAGCGACGGTTAAGCCAACCTACCGCGCCAGTTCAATTCCTGCGGTTGCCTCCGTCGAATCGAAGGCCTTATCAACGGAGCCGGAGCCGCAAACGTCGGTCGTGGCCAGTTCGTCTTCCGAGCCTGCCAAATCTGACCTGTCCCCTCCAAAGCCAGTTCACTGGGAACGCATTATCCTGTGCCTTTGGGCATCGGGATGCGTCTGGGAATCTGGCCGTCTTTTCCGGCTGCATCGGCAACTTTTCCGTTTGCGAAAAGAAACCTGCCAGCCAAGTCCAAACCTTCACCGGCTCGCCAAGGAAATCCAAGCCCGGCTTGGTGTGCGGCGGGGAGTGCAGGTTCAAACCTCCGATGCGATCTCCTCCCCGTTTGTTTGCGGTCTATTGAAGCCGGCCATCCTTCTGCCGCGATTGCTGGCGGAACAACTTTCTTCGGAGGAAATATCGGCGCTTTTGAGCCACGAACTGGCGCACCTGCGCCAGCACGATTTGTTTTGGTGTTTGGCCTGGCGATGGATGAAGGCCGTTTGCTGGTTTCATCCGCTGGTCTGGAAGATTCCAGCGGCCCACAATCTCGCTTGTGAAGAGGAAGCCGACCGGATCGCGTCGGGCCAATTGGGAAACCAGGACTTTTATGCGCGGCTCCTGGCCCGCTTGGCGTTGCGGGTGCTGGCATTGCCGGCGATGGAGGCCGAACTGACGCTGAACGGCAGTTCTCAAATCGCGCGGCGGTTGCATCACCTTCGCCAAAAGGGAATCGGAGCGTGGAATTGGAAGTGTTCCGCGGCGGGCTTTGGCCTCGTGGCATTGCTCTCCCTCATAACGGTCGGCTGCGAGTTTTCAAAACGTGTTGCCGGAGGGGAAAAGAACTTTGTGGAAATAAATGGGCAACTCAACATCGTTGAGTATCAATGGCGCCGCTCGCAGGCTACGAACGGCGTGCCCGAAGTAAAATCGGTTTTTCAATTCAGGTGCATCGCCGGCAGCAACGAGTGGCGAATACAAAACAACGAAGCCGTGAATGGAATAGAGACGATTTATTTCGACGGCACAAACGAGTGGCGAATACAAAACAACGAAGCCGTGAACGGAATAGAGACGACTTATTGCGACGGCACAAATCAGTATCAAAGCCTGAGAAAAACAAGTGAAGCGAGAGGTGGCGAACTGCCGATGGCAACGCCACCTTTCAAAGATTCATCCACAAACGATCTTGTGAGCATTGACATTTTCCCCGGAATTTCGCCTATTGGAGATCTCGGCGTTACTCTTCCATGGCTGGCGTTTTGTTCGGGATCACTCTTGCAGGATCCGAGCTACATCATCCCTTTGCCGAGTGGCAATAGAATGGATCCCGACACCTTTGCTTACTCGGACACGTTTCAGGCTTTCGCGGATAGCCTTGGTCTTCCAAAAAGAGCGGATCTTCTCACGTCGAAGGAACAAAGGCTGCGATCGGTGAGCGATCCACGCTTTCACGTTCTGGGACGGTTGCCCGATTTCGACACAAACATTCCTGATGGAAAAGTCAGGTTCCACTATGAAGTGTTAGCCACTACCAACTTCGGCGGCCACACCTTTCCGCTCGAATTCAAGTATTCAGATTTTGCTCCGGATGACGCTGGTCGCTGGCATTTACAATCGACGGGCTTTGGGAGAGTTTCTTCCATCAAGGAGGCAATCAGGCCGCGAAACGTCTTCGAACCAGGACATCGCCAGTCCATCAATGACCGGCGGTTTCGCAGTGAATATCTGGATATGATCTCATACTCATCCCGGGAGATAGCGGAGGCTCCTCCCACCAACGACACGGGATTGCAAAAGATCTTCGCGGAGGAAGAACTCCGCAGAAAGGCTGGTCTCAATCGGGAACCAGTCACTGAAACTGCCGGCATCGGTGTCCTCCTTATGGCGCGTGAACAAGACATGGTTATAGAAGAGGCGCTCCCGAACTCTGCTGCTGCCGCTCAACACCTCCACAACGGCGACCGGATCGTCGCTGTGGCTCAGGGCAACGAGCCTGCCGTTCCGGTTCGAAACAAGGATCTCTCACAAGCGGTTCAATTGATTCGAGGCCAGGAGGGCACAACGGTTCGTCTGACCATTGTTCCTTCTGGAGAAGATGACTCCCATGCTCGGGTCGTGAGCCTGGTCCGCGCTGAATTACCTATGTTGGTGAATAGTTCCTTGCTCACGCAGGGAACGCAGGCACCGGAAACGACGATGGTTTGGCTGGGGAACGGAACATCGGAGCGATTATCCGATTTTGCCGGCAAAATCGTCGTGGTGGAATTCTGGGCGACCTGGAGTGCTCCTTGTGAAAAGGCCATGGCAGATTTGCAGAGCTATTTTGCCAGGAATCCTGACTGGAAAGATAAAGTGATTTTAATTGCCGCCAGTGTTGACGATGTTCCGGAAGCGGCCACCAAACAGTTGAAGGCGAAAGGGTGGGACCAAACACACAACGTTTGGGTGGGGGCTGACGCGATCAAAGCCTGGCACATTGGTGCGATCCCGCGAGCCTATGTCATTGATCGCCAAGGAATGATTGTGGCTGGAAACCCTGGTGACATTCCCGGAGTTGTGAATCGGGCGCTCGACGATCAACATGCGGCGCGGCCCATAACAATGCCGCCCCTGCCGCTGAAGGTTCCCGACGCAAGAGCAGCAAGCAACGACATGAGCACCAATTCGCTTCCCGATTTGATGCGAATGTTGCAGCAAGATCAGTCGGCGGCGGCGGACGAGAGTCGCGATCGTGTCCTCTTTGCGATTGTCCGTCTTGGGCCGAAAGCCAAACCCGCTCTGCCGGTCATTCTGCCGCTCCTGACGAACCAAAACCGCCAACTCAAGATCCACGCGCTCTTCGCCCTGAACGCAATCAGCCCCGACACAGAAATAGTGAGGCCTTTTGTTCCGGCCTTGATGCAAACATTGGGAGATGAGGATTGGACTATTCGGTTGGCTGTCCTAAAGGTGCTGGCGGCCTTGCGCCCGCCACCGCCCGAGGCCGCGCAGGCTCTTCTGCGCCTCCTAAATGATCCCGAAGACCAGGTCCGCTCGGAGGCCATGTATTCTCTGGTGAATCAAACCAATCCCATCGTCATTCCGATGTTGGATAAACGGTTGCATGACCGGGACAGCTTTGTCGTTACCCGAGCGGCTGTCCAAATAGGAGTCTTTGGCGCGGCTGCCGCCACGTCCGAGCCGCAGCTGCGAGAATTGCTCGACGCCCCCGTGCTCACCGTCCGACAAGCGGCCAGCAACGCGCTCTTGGCGATTACTGGCCAATCGATTTACAAATCTGCTCCGGCAGCCAACGCTGACATCACTTACGGTTTTCCAGCAATACCGATTGCGCAGCTTCTCAGCATTTATGAGGATTTGGCGGGAAAGAAGGTGGCGATGGAAACAACGCCCAATCCAAGCCAAACGTTGCGCGTGCTCACCGTCCGTCCATTAACCAAAAGCCAGGCTCTGCAACTTCTCGAAGAGGTGTTGCAGGAACAAGCGGGGATAGTCATCGTCCACGGAGCGGACGGCTCTCTCACGGCCGTCGCAAAGTCGAAATGAGCGCCGGAATTACCGAAAAATGAAACCGGATATGCGGATTGATGGATTGACATAGGAATTGTGCATAAATAAACGCTTCAACTTATATTTTGGGCGTGATGGTGTAATTCCAGTCACCGTGGAAATCGTGACGGGTGAGGTTGATGGCGGCGAGTTGCGCGTCAGAGGTTTTCACGCCTTTGGGGTATTTGTTTTTGTCGAGTTCGGCGCGCAC
>JBKQWF010000217.1:0-69907 GCA_052139695.1 Limisphaerales bacterium | reverse complement strand
CTCATGCAGAACAGGAGAAAGGGCCTCATAGCGCTGCTCAATCGCCTGCGCAGATGCTTCCATGAAGGAAGCCTACACCATTCCATCCATTAGTTGAAGCGTTTATTTATGCACGGACCCTTAGCTCAATTGGGTTCAGGTTTGGGTGGAAGCAGGCTTTCCGGGGCGGCGCCGGGGCCGTATTCCGCACCGATGCCAAGGACTTGACGGATGCGCTCCTGTTTCTCTTGTCGAGATAACCGCCCTGCTTCCGGTGGCGGAGATTGGATTCGTCGATGGGCTTGGCGGCGAGGAGGGCTTGGACTTCGGGCAACTGGTTGAGCCAGGAGAGGGAGGTCCTGGGCCAGCTCGCCGTTTTGGAGGCGCAGGTTGAGTTGCTGACGGATGGCCAGCGGGAGGCGGGCGATTTTGCCATTGCGAGTCATCGCGTTCTTCGAAAGCGTTCCATTGTTTCCATGCGCGGCAATGATAACAGGAATGCGTCAAGATTAAAATCCTACCGAAGGTTTTTGAACAAGATTTACTTGTTGCTCATGGATGCAGATTTAGTGCGAATCAGATTGGTGCATACCGTTGTCCTTTCCGAATGAAAGCATCCGCCCGTCCCCAAAAGCCGGCGACGCCAACAGACAAAAGCAATCCGGCACCGGCGTTGCCGCCGGCCACGCCCTGCGAGGCTGGTCCGCTCATTCGACGCCACCTGCAAGCCGGCTGGTGGGCGCTGCTCGTATTTTTGACAGCCCGGTCTCGCCCTGGAATCGTTGCATGGCTTCAAGGTCGGGGCTTATCTGAAAGTGTCGAATGAAACCCGCCGCTTGATGTGGACCCTGGCTCACGCGCGCGGGACGTTGCTCGGCTTGGTGAACCTCGCCTTTGCCGCCGCCTTGGGCGCCCTTCCCGCCTGGCCCGGTCCATCCAGGCGTCTCGCGTCCTCGACGCTCCTTGCCGCGACGGTTCTGATGCCGGCGGGATTTTTTCTGGGCGGCCTGTTCATTTACTCCTGGCGATCCAGGTCTGGGCATTTTGCTGGTCCCAGTGGGAGGAATTCTCTTGTTCATCGCCGTTTTATGGACGATCCGGGCGCTGAAGCACTTTGGAAGATAAGGCGCGCTTGATTATTGCGGGGCTGCATGTTTGCATGCCTTATGACATTTCGTTCAACGATCTTTGTGGCGCTGGCCCTCGGCGCTTTCGCGGCGCAGGCTGCTGACCCGCACTGGAAGCATTTATCAAGCGCGACAGGAGATTTGCCCGTGCCAGGAACGTCCACCGAACAGACGGGGGCCATCGTGGCTGACCTGGACAGGGACGGGACCAATGATTTTGTTCTCAGTTTCCGCCACGTCGCGCCAGCCCTCGTTTGGTATCGCCGAACGGGCACTGGTTGGGACCGCTACGTCATCGATCCTGATTTTCTGACCGTGGAAGCGGGCGGCGTTGTTTTGGACATCAACGGCGATGGAAACCCCGACATTGTCTTTGGCGGCGATTGGCAAAGCAGCGAGGTTTGGTGGTGGGAAAACCCCTACCCGAACTTTGATCCCAAAGTTCCCTGGAAACGCCACATCATCAAGAAGGGCGGAGCGACCCAGCACCACGACCAGGCGTTTGGCGATTTTCTGGGAAAGGGCAAGCCGCAACTGGCCTTTTGGAATCAAGGCGCGAAGAAGCTTTTTCTGGCGGAAATTCCCGACAACCCTGAGACAGCGACCTCGTGGCGATTGACCGAGATTTTCTCCGGGGAAGCGGGCGAAGGCGGCCGCAAGACAGAGTTTCAGTATGCCGAAGGAACGGTCGCGTTTGACATCGACAATGATGGCCAAGTTGACTTGCTGGCCGGCAATCTCTGGTTCAAACATCGCGGCGGGACGAAATTCGATCCCATTCAAATCGGGCCCATGGGCGGACGGCTGGCGGTGGGCCGCTTCAAGCCCGGCAAATACCCGCAAGTGGTCATCGCGCCCGGCGACGGCACGGGCCCGCTCCGTTGGTATGAATGCGCGGGCAACCCGGAAAAGTCTTCCGACTGGGTCGGGCACAATCTCCTGGACCGCGACATGATTCACGGACACAGCTTGCAAGTGGCCGACATCGACGGCGACGGCAACCTGGACATTTTCGCGGCGGAAATGGCCAAATGGACGGAATCGAGCAAAACACCGGACAATCCCAACGCCACGGCCTGGATTTTCTATGGGGACGGCAAGGGGAATTTTCGCAAAACAGTTTTTGCCACCGGCATTGGCTTTCACGAAGCGCGGGTGGCGGATTTAAACGGCGACGGGAGAATGGATATTCTTGACAAACCTTACAATTGGGAAGTGCCGCGGGTGGACGTGTGGCTGCAAGTGCCCGCCGGGGAAAAGGGTTCGCTGGAGCTTTCCGACCGGCCTTTAGGGCTGGAGCTTTATAGCTTTCGCCGTGAAATGGCCGGCGACCTGGCTGGCACTCTGGCCAAGGTCCGTGATTTGGGGTTTGAGGAGGTCGAGGTGCCGGGCTTGTATGGCCTGAGCGCGGAGAATTTGCGGGAGCAGTTGAACAAAGTTCAGTTGCGTTGCGGCGCCATCGTGACGCCCTACGATGAGCTGGGGGGAAAAATGGACGCGGCCATCCACAACGCCAAAGCGCTCGGAGCGAAATACGTCATTTGTCCCTGGATTCCACACGGGGAGAAATTCACGGCCCAGGATGAGCAGAAGGCCGCGCAGGATTTCAATCGCTGGGGCGCGTCCTTGCGCGCCGCCGGCCTGGAATTCTGCTATCACCCGCATGGATATGAATTCCAGCCTTCCGCCGACGGCACACTCTTTGACACGCTGGTGCGGAACACGCAACCGGAGAGCGTGAATTATGAAATGGACGTTTTTTGGATCGTTCATCCGGGGCAAAATCCCGTGGCGCTGTTGGAAAAATATCCCACGCGCTTTCCCCTCATGCACCTGAAGGATTTGGACAAAAATACCCAAGGCAATCTATCCGGCTCCGCGCCGGAGGAATCGAGCGTCGCGCTCGGGCAGGGAAAAGTGAATTGGCCGGCCGTGCTGGTGGCCGCGCGCCGCGCCGGAGTGAAACGCTATTACATTGAAGACGAGGCGGCGACCGCGATGCGGCAGGTGGACGAAAGCCTAAAATACCTCCAAAACCTGCAGTATTGAGAAGGGGTTGAGCCCCGATCTTTGAAGACCGTAAGCTCAAAAAAACTTACCTGGCCAACGACGAGGGTTTGAGAAAAACGTGATCACCAGGAAATATACCGAGAGCGAGGCATGCGCACCCATACAGATTAACGGGAACGGGTTTAATCCCTGCGCAATACTTCCGTACGGGCTCAGAACGGCGCATATTCAGGAGTCGATGGAGGAATTTCTGAGTTTTCTCGGTTTCGTAAACGGGCAGCTCTGCACTAAGGGTTTACACCGATTGGAGTCTTTCATGATGGCCGCAAACTTTAGCAGCCTGGTCGGCGAGTTTTTGGGGGCAACTATTCCTAAATATTGCGCGACGCTCGTGAAAAATCGCTATCATAACGGCCACCCGGATTTGTTGCCCACTGGAAGGTTCCCTCGCAATGCAACGCAACACGGGGGTGAAGGAATTGAAATCAAGGCATCGCGTTACGGGCGCGGTTGGCAAGGACACAACGCAGAAGACGCTTGGCTGATGGTTTTCGTGTTCGACAGCAATACCTCTCGACTCGATAAGGTAACAGACGGAGCACAGGCTCCCCGCCCTTTCCATTTTCTTAAGGTCGTCGGCGCAAAAATCGCCAAAAACGACTGGTTATTTTCGGGAAGATCGGAAACGAGTCGCAGAACGATTACCGCGAGCGTGACACGTAGCGGATATGAGAAGATGGAGGCGAACTGGATTTATCGCCATTCAGGGGTACTTCCTCCAAAAGCTTAAGCTGACCCTCAACGATTTCCTCTCTCTCTGCCTCGTCCGGTTCCAGCGACGCCAACTTCAGTATCGCACTGGCCGCAACCGCAAAAAACTTGGCATCTCGCTCCAACCCAACGGAATGCAGTCCAAGGTGTTCTGCCGCAGCCACCGTTGACCCCGATCCCATGAATGGGTCAGCCAAAACCCCCTCTCCCAAGGGTAAAGCCACATAAACAATTTGCCGCAAAAAAGATTGCGGTTTCAAGCTGGGATGATCCGCAATCCTCCGCTCACGCTGAGGTGTCCTCTCACTAGGAATGACATCTTTGAACGGATTTCCGTCGGGCAATCTCCTCAGCCCTCCGGTTTGGAATTGCCGCAGGCACTCTCCGACTGTCATTCGGGGAGGCAATGGCTTCCGAAATAGCCCCCAAGGCTCAAAGCAGCCTCGCGGCATCGAGCAAACGTCGGGAAATTCTTTTTCCGCGTTTTTTGGCCGGTCTCCCCCTCTAAGGGTCTGCACCAGACGAATGATTTCCCCTCTAAACTCAAGATTTCCTTCGACAAGCGCGCCGTAAACGAGTTGCGACATGAAGGTATTTGTTGCGATAAAGAGGTGCCCCCCTGGACGCAAAGCCGCGAACGACAGTCTGGCCCACTCGGTAAAGAACTCCACGAGGCGTTGGCGTTCCTTCTTATCGAGCGCGGTAAAGCGCGGCAATGGGGAGCGTTGATGTCCGTCGAAGGATGGTGGAATGCGCCAAATCCCTCCTTGCCTTTCTTCCCGTTTTTGAAGCTGGTCCGCGTCGTATTCTTTAACCCCATAGGGCGGATCCGTTACGATTGCGTGGAGCGAATTTTCAGGAACGTGTTTCAACCATTCGAAACAATCCGCCTTGAGGATAAGCGAACCACCGACAAAAAAGGCTTCTGGTTCAGGGCCCAATGCCGCAAGAGATTTGACTGCTGGAGATGGGGACATATTATCGCGTCGTGAACTTACCGTAGCACGGTTGGCTTCAACGTGGCGAGAAAGAGTTTTCTGCATGCCGATACAGTGTGTGACATGTCACGTTAATGCAAGAGAAAAATCATTTAAAATTTCCGAGCAAGAGAGGAAGGCCGAAAAGATCCCAGATGCCTGCCCGCGAACAGGCGCGCATTCGCAAAATGAGACAACGCGCAAGGCTTGCCGAGAGGAACCGCTCCAAAGTCGAGATTCTTTTGCCCGCCGCGCTCAAGATACTGGTCAAGAAAGCCGCCGGGCTAAAGTCATTCTCTGAGGTGGGCGAAGAGGCTTTCCGCCTATGGCTCGAAACCAAAACTAAGTGACCTTTACTCTGGCCATTTGTTCTTTCTCACAAAAGGGCCTGTTGTGACAAATATACGCCAAGACGGGCGGAGAGTGCAATGAATTTTTGAAGCTTTCAAGGGCGATTCCAGTCTAAGAAGGGCGGAAAAACTGGTCGAAGTGGCAATCGTTACCAGGCAGAATGCCTGGACCTAACCAAGCCCGTTTTAAAAAAGCCAAAAATGCCCGGAACAAAGATGATGCTCCAACGATGGTCCATTGGCGAGATTCGCGCAGAATCTCACTGCGGCCCCCTCTGGGCCTCATGGATTTGCCGGAAGTGGCTGAAAATAGAGGATTTCTGTTGACTTTTGGGGGCAAAATATGCAGTGATGGTGCGCCGGTTTTGTCAGGTCACCCAGCAGTATTGCATGGCTAAAACTACGTTCAAAACCATGGCTATGGCCCCGGGCGGCACTACCAAGTATGACGCCCACCATCATGTGCTCGCCAAAGCCTATGGGGCGCAGGCTGATTTGCGGCGCGAATTGGCCGATTCCAAGGCCGCCGTGGCCGAGCGAACGGAACTGCTCAAAATCTTTGCCGATTGCAGCGATCCCCAGCGCGCCTGGCTGCTCCTGGAGGATTATTTCGAGAAACTTTCCCTCTCCCGCAAGGACTTCGGCTCGCACGAATGGTGGTCCCGCCTCGTTTCCACTCAGGGCAAAAAGCGGCTGGAGGAGACCGCCATTCTCTTCCTCCGCTTCAAACGACCGTTGCCGACGGAGTTGCAGCCTCATGCCAACCTCAAGCGGTTTGCGGAAATTCAGGAGGCGGAAAAAGAGCAGCAACTCATGCGCCAGCTTGAACAGTGGCACTTCCCCGCCTCGCTGACGCCCTTGGATGCGCCCCGCGCCGCCCTGCGCATAGCGTGCGAACCCAAATCCATCGGCGAGAATTCGCCCTGGCACGGGCTTTCGTTGTCATTTTTCGTCTCCCGCCAACGCACGGGAGAAAAGCTCAAAACGGTGCATGAGGTGGCCGATTTGGCGGCGCACGCCAGCCACGAGCAGGAACTTTTCTCCGCCGAGGATTGGCAGTTTATCGAATGGCTGGGGCAAAACCATGCCGATCCTGAGGGGTTGTGGGAGTCGTTTGTTCTGACTGGCATGGATCTGTTCCAGTGGCTGGTGCGGTGGGGTGGCAAGGGGAGGCTTCGCCTGGCTGAAGGGGACGCGCCGCTCGTTTTTGACGGCCGCATTACGGAGATAACACCACACCTTCAGATGGTCGGAAGTGAGTTGCTTTTCACACACCGGCTGACGTTGCCGGGAGGGGAAGGACATCTGCTCGAAGCGGTCCAATTCTTTGCGGGGCGACCCGCCCTTGCTCTGGTCGGGAGCACCTTTTATTTGTTGCGCAGCGCACCCCCGGATGAATTGCTCCAGGCGTGGACCCGAATGCAATCGTTGCCGGCCAGAAAACTGAGCCACCGTCTTTTGACCCAGCTCCGCAAAGCGCGATCGGCCGACGGCGTCGATTGGAGCCAGTTGTGCCTTGTCCAGACGGCCCGCCCGCGCTTCGTCTTTGAAATGATTGATAACGCGGTGCGGTTGCGCCTCCTGGCCCAATCCGACACCGATGGCGGCGCCTGGCATTGGAGCGGCCAGGAGTGGGTCTGCGACGACCCGAAGATCGATCTCGCCGGCCGGCCCGCCCTGCTGGATGACCCGCGCCTGGAACAAGCTGTCCACTGGCTTCGCCGCCTGGATTGGTTTGCGGCCGAGCCGGGCGTTTGGGTGGGCGATGCCAATGATAATTTTCCAGCTCAATTGGCCGATGCCTGGCCGGACCGGCCGCCGGGCTCCGAATACCTCGGCAATCCCGCCTTTCATCGCTTGTTTCTTGCCCCGCGCCCGTTGCGTCCGCGCATCGTGATTCAAGGCAGCGGCATCGACTGGTTTTCTATCTCGGCGCAATGGGAGGCGGAAGGGATCAAGTTGACGGCGGCGGACCTGGCGCGCTTGGCGACCGCCACGGGTCGTTTCGTGAAATTGCCCGATGCCGGCTGGCTCCAACTCGATGCTGCCGCGGTGCAGGCCGCGCACGAGACTTTTGCTGACCTGGGAGTGGATGGCCTGATGCCAGTGCCGCAACGGCTTGGTTTGGAACAGGCGGCTCATTTGGATGAAGAGGGTCTCAAACGGTTCAGCGAGACACCGGAAGCACAGGCGTTGCGCCAGCATTTGGCCGAATTCAGGGGCATTCCCGATACCCCTTTGCCTGAGGGCATCAGCGTCAGCTTGCGCCCGTACCAGCAAGGCGGGTTCAACTTCCTTTGCCACCTCTCCCGGCACAAGCTGGGGGGAATTCTCGCCGACGACATGGGATTGGGCAAAACCTTGCAGGCGTTGCTTTGGGTGGTCTGGTTAAAGGCGACCCAGGAAGCCAACAACCCGGTTTTGGTGATTTGCCCCGCATCGGTGTTGCATAACTGGCAGCGCGAAGCCAAGCGCTTCACCCCGATGCTCAAGGTGTTGGTGTTGGAGAGCGGGGCCGCCCGGCACAATCTGCGAAAACAGATTCCCGCCCACGACCTGATCGTTACCAATTATGCCTTGCTCCGACGCGATCTAGCTGCCCTGCAACGATTTACATTCCGCGCGGTGATCCTTGACGAAGCGCAGTTCATTAAGAATCCCGACGCTCAAATCACCCTCTCGGTTAAACAACTGCCAGCCAGCCAGCGATTGGCCCTGACGGGCACGCCGCTGGAGAACCGCCTGCTGGACCTTTGGAGCATCGTTGATTTCGTCCAGCCAAGCTATCTGGGAACGCAAGCCAAATTCCGCGAGAAGTATGAACCCCGCGGGGAAAATGCGGGGGACGAGCAGCGCATCGCCTGCCGCCGTTTGGCGGCCAAGCTGCGTCCCCTTTTGTTGCGCCGGCTCAAACGCGAAGTGGCGCGCGATTTGCCCGACCGCATTGAATTGCGCCGCGATTGCGAACTGGGGCCGGCGCAACGCAAACTTTACCTGGCTGAATTGCGCCGCAGCCGCGAACAAGTCATGAGCTCCGTCGCCGAGCGCGGTGTCCGCGGCAGCACGATCCACGTCCTGGCGGCCTTGACGCGCTTGCGCCAAATCTGCTGTCATCCGGACCTGGTCGGCAACGACGCGGCTTCGGGCAAGACAGAAACTCTCTACGAATTGCTGGAGCCGCTCTTGGCGGACAACCAAAAAGTCCTCCTTTTCAGTCAATTTGTGCAGATGCTCAAAATCCTGGAGAAGGAATGCGCCAGCCGGCAGATTAGCACTCATCTTCTTACCGGCGAAACCAAAGACCGCCAGGAGGTGATGAGTTCTTTCCAAAATGACCCCAACGCGGCCGTTTTTCTGCTCAGCTTGCGCGCCGCCGGCACCGGTCTCAATCTGACGACTGCCAGCAACGTCATTTTGTACGATCCCTGGTGGAACCCAGCCGTCGAAGCGCAGGCGATTGACCGCTCCCACCGCATCGGCCAAACCGTCACGGTTAACGCTTACCGGTTGATTGCCCCTGGCACGGTGGAGGAAAAAATCTGGGAATTGCAGCAGCGCAAGGCCCAGACTATTGCGGATGTGCTTGGCGAGCAGGGCTTCGCGCGCAATTTGTCCCAATCTGACCTGGAATACCTTTTTGCGGAAGATTGAGGCCCGCCACCGTTCCGCCCCCGGAAGAAGATTACAGTTGTCTTTGGCAGGAAACCTGTCATCTTCTCCGCGCGATTGATCCATCTCACGGCATGGTTTAGTTTCAGGCGAAGCGTCTTCGTCGATGAATTGAGACCGGTTAGCCGGGAATAGTGGGAGATTCGGATCAGTCAAAACGAAAGCCAGCCAACAAAATGAGCACAAAATTGTTTGTGGGAAACCTCTCCTACAACGTCACTGAAAATGATCTGCAGGACGCCTTTGCCGCGTTCGGCACTGTCACTGAAGTTAATCTGATGCTTGACCGCGTCACCAACCGGCCCCGGGGCTTCGCCTTTGTCAGCATGTCCAGCAAGGAAGAAGCGGACAAGGCCATTCAAGGCATGAACGGCAAAGCGCTGGACGGACGCGCCTTGACGGTCAATGAAGCCCGTCCCCGTGAAGAACGTCCGCCCCGGTCCGGTGGTGGTTACGGTGGCGGCGGCGGCGGTGGCGGCGAGCGTGGACACGGCGGCGGCGGCGGGTCGCGTCGGCCCTATTCGCGCTAATCCCCGAAGATCGTTTATCCTCCCGAACTTCAATCTATCCTTTGACAGAGCTTGCGCCAGCTTCAGGAGTTCGTCTTCCCGTTGACTTCCTTTGGCGGCAGCGCTGACTGGCTATCCCCTATGATGACATTTGTTTTCTGGACCGCGGCCGGCATTTGTCTCGGCTGTGTGTTCGCCTCCTTCTTTGAGTGGTGCTTGCATCGCTACGTGATGCATCGTCCGTTGGGCCGCTTTCGCTATCCGTATGAGCGCCACGCCTTGATTCACCACAGGATTTTCAAAGCTGACCACACCTATCACCTGGTCCATGAAGAGGATAAATACACCATCCCGATGGCCTGGTGGAATGGGCCTGTTTTGATTGCGGCCAGCGTCTCCCCTTTCCTGGTCATTTCCATTATTTCGCGCAAATGGGGCCTGGCGTGCGGGGCCGCCCTGGCCTGCATCTGTTACTACGCCGCCTACGAGTACATCCATTGGTGCATGCACCTGCCCAAGAAGCGTTATGTCGAGCGGTCCGGCATTTTCTTCCGACTCAATGGCCACCACTTGTTGCACCATCGCTACATGCACAAGAACTACAACGTCGTCTGCCCGCTGGCCGATTTGCTTTTGGGAACACTGCTTCTGCGATCGAAAGTGCATTTCCGCCAGGCCACCGGGCCGGCCATACCCAATGTCCAGCCCAAAACCGTCGGAAGACCCGCTGCCGCTCTCAACTGATCGTTATTTTGACGGCGCGTTTGTCTGGCGTTTGGCCGCGTCCGCTATGAGCGACTCAATGTCGAAGCCCAACGGCTTCGACTCGGCGATTTTTTGCCGGGCACTCACAATGGCCGTCTCAAGGCCCGGCGGCGTCTGGTGCTTCCACCAATTCATGCGTTCGCTGTAACACCACACGTATTCATCGGTCGTGTAAAGCGCCCAATAGACATTGTGTTCAAACCACCTTGCCTGCTCTGGCGGCGTCATGCGGTAACTCAGATATTCTCCGGTGTCAGGCTGCCTCAGGGCAAAATTATGATCGACATAGAGCGCCTGGCCTGCCTGAACCTGCCGCGCGTATTTCTCCCGCAATTCACTTGGAGCCAGGCCGCGCGCTCGCTCGTGAATGGCATGGTAGGCCCGAAAATATTGGTCGCGTGAGGTGTAGTAATAAGAACTCTCGTTGCCGTCGATGAAGCGCGCCGCCGGGCTCGCCGCCTCCAGCATGCCGGCAAAGAAGTCTGGCATTAACCCCCATCGTTCGCTCTCCAGCTTTTGCTCCCTTTCTGCCTCCGGCAACGTGGCGAAGCGGTCAAAAACGCTGAAATGGAAGAACGTCAGGATTGCCGGGTCGGGCATGGCCTTTCCAAAGGCGCGCATCAATTGGGCGCCTCTTTGCCGCACTTTAACGCGGTACTCAGCGAAAGAGTGGCTCTGGGCATGCTGCTTGGCATAGTCCCACAAGCTGAAATCATACGGTTCCGGGTCGAAGCAAATGCCTCGAACGCGGCCGGCGGTTGCGGTAGCGGCGAGCAGCTCGGCGTTGGCCTCAATCGTCTTCCATTGGGCGTCGTCGAACCAATCAAAGCCCGGCGGCGGCGATCCCCAAATGAGCACAAAATTGTCGGTAAAGCGCGCGAACTGTATTTGGCGAAGGAGGCATCCATCATCCGCGAAGCTGGCGGGGTCGAGCAAATTGGTTTGAAAGGCGTTGTGCCCGCCAGCGAGTCGGAAAATGATCCCGTCAAAGGGCCTTTTTTCCATATCCGCAAGCTGCTCGCTTATTTGCGCGGGCGTTGGCACGTCCCATCCGTATTCGATCAGTTTCTTCCGCGGAGACTCCGCTCTGGCCGACGGATAGGCGGTGAACAATGCCACCGCTGTCAGCAAAGTGGCCAGGAAGCGTTGGTGCTGTCGGAAACAACCGTAGAAAGGCGGCTTCATCCCTCACCAATAACCGCGCCCGCGCGGTGGTCAATTCGATTCGACGAAACGTTGCGGCACCTCTTTGCCAATGGGTGATTAGCGCAACGTGTGAAAGGTTGTGGGGTGATAAAAAGGGTGATTAGGTAAGTGTTGCAGCCACAGATAAGTACCGATCGGCACAGATTGGAAAGAGTATCTGTGTTCGTCTGAGCAAATCTGTGGCTCCCGTCCAGCCCGGCTGTGAAAATCCGAAGAGTGGCGAGTTTTGGGCAAAGTTTTCTCTCTGTGCGCGTCTTCCCGGCGGCCAGCGGAGTGGCCGCCCTACCCTAAATTGCCCGGCACTTTTAATCGCACCCAGTGTGGCCTTACGGCTTTGCTTTTGTCCGGGCATTTGTTAATGTGGCGTGATGCACTAATTGCAAAATTGACAACATCATGTCCAGGGACTCCATCAGAATTGGCGGCGCGCGCCAGCACAATCTCAAAAATCTCAGCCTTAGCATCCCGCGAGATAAACTAGTCGTTATCACCGGGCTGAGCGGCTCGGGCAAATCGTCGCTGGCGTTTGACACGATTTACGCGGAGGGCCAGCGCAAATACGTCGAGTCGCTTTCCGCTTATGCCCGGCAGTTTCTCGACCAGATGGAAAAGCCGGAGGTCGATTTTATTGAGGGTCTTTCTCCAGCCGTTGCCATCGAGCAGCGAGGGGCCGCGGCCAACCCTCGTTCCATTATTGCCACGACCACCGAAATCTACGATTACCTTCGCCTCCTCTTCGCCAATGTGGGCCAGCCTCATTGCCCGGCCAGCGGCCAGCCTATTTCCAGTCAGACGACGAGCGATATCGTTGATAAAATTCTCGCCCTTCCGTCCAGGACGCGGGTCATGCTTCTGGCGCCCGTCGTCAACCAGCAAAAGGGGGAATTCCGCGACGTCATTGAGCGCCTGGCCCGCGAAGGTTTTGTCCGCGCCCGCATCGATGGCAATTTGGTGGAACTGAGCAGCAATGTTCGCATCAAAGTCGAGGCCAAATTGCGGCACACCATCGAAGCCGTGGTCGATCGTTTGGTAATTGATGACAAAATACGCGTTCGCTTAAGTGACTCCGTCGAAACCGCTCTAAAGTGGGGAGATGGACGGTTGTTGGTTTTGTCGCAACCCGGTGAGAAACCCGATGCTCCCTGGACTGAATCGCTTCATTCCAACAGTTACTATAGTCCGGCGACCGGCCAGAGCTTTGATCCTCCGACGCCCAAGCATTTTTCCTTTAATTCTCCGCTGGGCGCCTGCCCGACTTGTCACGGTCTTGGGCAAAAACTGGTCTTTGACGAACATTTGATCGTGCCTGACGTGGAGAAATCGCTGGAGAAGGGCGCCATTCTCCCGTGGCGTCGCGGGGCCAAACGGATGCTGATTTACTATAAGGCCCTCCTCCGCGGCATGGCCGCTCATTACGGCCAAAGCATGGAGATGCCTTGGAAGGACTTGCCTGCCGAATTCCGTCGGAAGCTTGTTTTCGGCACCGGCGAAGAGGAAATTTCCTTCAACTTTTGGCGCGCGGGCAAAGCAAGCAACGTCAAAAAAGCCTTTGAGGGAGTCATTCCCCACCTGGAACGTCTCCACGTCGAGACCGAAAGCGAGTTCACCAAGAACCGTCTCAAGAGCTTCATGAACCCGCAATTGTGTGACGCCTGCCAGGGCCGCCGGCTCAAGCCGGAAATCCTCGCCGTCACGCTCGGTTCCGCGCTGCCTCAGCCGCCTTCGGTTGTTCCGGGTCTCTCGATTATGGATGTTTGCGCCTTGTCTATCGAGGGGGCTGACGCCTTTTTCACCAATTTGCCTTTGACGGAATTTCAGCAAAAAATTGCGGCGGACCTTATCAAAGAAATTCGCGCCCGGCTCGGCTTCCTCAAAAACGTGGGCTTGGGCTACCTAACCCTCGACCGCGAAAGCGGCACGCTCAGCGGCGGCGAAGCCCAGCGGATCCGCCTGGCGACGCAAATTGGCGCCGGCTTGGTGGGTGTGCTTTATATCCTGGACGAACCGAGCATTGGCCTGCACCAGCGCGACAATGAGCGGTTGCTGCAATCGCTCGAAGGTTTGCGCGACCTTGGCAATTGCGTGCTGGTGGTGGAGCACGACGAAGAGACCATTCGGCGGGCGGATTATGTCCTGGACCTCGGACCCGGCGCGGGCGTGCGCGGGGGCGAACTCGTTGCCGCCGGCACGGTCGCTGAGATTGAGGCTGCGCCCCGTTCCTTGACCGGCCGCTATCTTAAAGGCGAATTGAAGATTCCCGTGCCGAAAACGCGGGTCAAACCATCGCCCGACCGCGGATGGCTGGAAGTGCTGGGCGCCACGGAAAACAATTTGAAAAACATCGATGCGCGCATTCCTTTGGGCGCGTTCACGGCGGTAACGGGCGTGAGCGGGTCGGGCAAGAGCACGCTGGTGGACGATATTTTGCGCCGCGCCTTGTTTCGCAAGTTTTACGGGTCGAAGGAGCAGCCGGGCCGGCATCGGGTCCTTCGCGGCTTTGAAACGTTGGACAAAGTCATTGTTATTGACCAGACGCCCATCGGACGCACCCCGCGCAGCAATCCCGCCACTTATACCGGCATGTTCAATCAAATTCGCGATCTCTTCGCCAAGTTGCCGACGGCGAAAATCCGCGGTTACGAAGCCGGGCGCTTCAGCTTCAACGTCAAGGGCGGGCGTTGCGAGAAATGCCAGGGCGATGGCCTGATCAAGATTGAAATGCACTTTCTCCCGCCGATTTACGTTACCTGCGAAGCTTGCAACGGCCGCCGCTACAATCGCGAGACGCTGGAAATCCATTTCAAAGGCATGAACATCGCCGACGTGCTCGACATGACGGTCGATGAAGCGGTCACCTTTTTCCGCGCCATTCCGAAAATTTACGAGCCGTGCTTGACGCTGGCAGAAGTCGGTTTGGGCTATGTGCGCCTGGGGCAATCCGGCACCACCTTGAGCGGAGGCGAAGCGCAACGCATCAAACTCGCGGCCGAACTAAGCCGCAAAGCCACGGGGCACACGCTTTACATTTTGGATGAACCGACCACCGGCCTGCATTTTCATGACGTGGCCAAACTCCTGGATGTTCTCTTCAAATTGAGGAACACCGGCAATACGCTGCTCATTATTGAACACAATCTGGACGTGATCAAGACGGCCGATTGGGTCATTGATTTGGGCCCGGAAGGCGGCGCGGGCGGCGGACGCATCGTCGCCGAGGGTCCGCCGGAAAAAATTGCCCGCACGCCCGGCAGCTATACGGGTGAATACCTTCAGCGCATCCTTTTCCCTGAAGTCAGGGTGAATGCAGCCTTGAAATAAGCGGGAAAGCGGGTTAATCTACTATTAGGAGACCGTATTATGAAAATGCTCTCTAACAATGAAAAAGGAATTCTCATTTTCATGGGGGCGTTTCTGGCGCCATGCCTGATTTGCCTGGGGCAAACCAACGCCAGCCAGCAAACAGGGCCTTCCGAAAAGACAACCGTTTCTTGGGTGAAGGCGGCGAAAAGTTATGCTCTGGCGCAACGGACCGGGGGCTCCAGCCAGACGACGAAGGCAAACTCATCCGCAAAAACCAAGAAAGCTAGCGCTCCCGCGGACCAACCGGCCCCTCCCAGCGATGAGCGGATGAACGCGGAAACGGAATCGGCACAATTTCAGCGGATCGAGGAAGAAGGGCTTTTCCAAACTCGGAAGGCCATGAAGGAGGCCGAGCACGAACTGACCTTGCAATCAGAGATGGGCATGTTATCGCGCAACCCCGAGGCTCTCTGCCTCGGCGAGTCGCTCATACCCCTGCGTGTTTTGGGCAGCGGCACAGCCAGCGGCGTGCCGTGAACGGCGTTGAATCTCCGGAATCTCCGTTGACGGGATGCGGACGCGTTAGTAATGTTCGTAACGAATCGAATTGATTGAATGAATAAAGGATCTCTCCACAGTTAAGTGCGGTTGACGCAACGCGCCTGGCCGCAACCAAAGCTTGATTACTTGGGACTCGCGCGGAGGCGCGGAGGGCGCAGAGAAACTTTTTTTATTCTGTTTACTCCGCGATCTCTGCGCCTCTGCGCGAGAATGTCACGGCCTGAAATGTGGCTAAAGAGGCAGGATTTTCGGGATTTTCGGGATTTCTCTCGTTCGTTTCATTGGTTTATTGATTTCAGATTTCAGACAGAAACAATTTTGCATGTCCGTATTGATGTCAGTTCCTAAAAAAAGACCGGTGCGGGTGGGGTTGATTTCGCTCGGCTGCGCTAAAAACCTGGTCGATGCGGAAATTATGACCGGGTCGCTCCTGCAAAGCGGCATGGAAACCACGAATGAAGCCCGCGAAGCGGATGTTGTCATTGTCAATAGTTGTTCGTTTATTGACGCGGCCCAGGAGGAAAGCATCGACGCCATCCTGGATTCCGCCGAGTTGCGGTCTCAAACGAATCCGGCGCAAGGGCTGATCGTTTCCGGTTGCCTGCCGCAACGCTTCCGCGAGGACCTTCCGAAGCTTCTTCCCGAAGTGGATGCTTTCATGGGCATCGATCAAGTGGCCCAAGTGGCGGATATTGTTCAGCAAGCCTTGGCGCGGCGCCGCGAGAAAATGCAGGTTTCCGCGGCGGCTCCAGGCCGGGCGCGGTCGGCGAAGAAAAGAGAATTGGCCCGCCATTTTGCAAAGCCAGAGCCACCGCCGCTCGTCCAGGTCGAGGCGCGACCCACGTATATTCCCGACTACGCGACACCGCGTTTCCGGCTCACGCCCAAACATTTCGCCTACGTCAAAATCGCCGAGGGCTGCAATCATCCGTGCAGCTTTTGCATCATCCCGCAAATGCGCGGCTCGCACCGCAGCCGCCCGCGGGAGGATATCGTGCGCGAGGCCCGGCAATTGCTCGCGGAAGGTGTCAAAGAATTAAATCTTATTTCCCAAGACTCCACTTACTATGGGCTAGACTTGCGGGCCCATCATTCCCGCGCCATTTCGTCGCCGGAGAAATTCTCCGCCGCCGCGCAGGCGCTTCCCGCTGACGCCACGACCTTGGCTTCGCTGCTGCGCGCGCTGAACGATCTGCCGGGCGAGTTTTGGATTCGCCTGCTATATACTCATCCGGCCCATTGGACCGATGAGCTGATTCGGACCATTGCCCAATGCCCGAAAGTGGCGCGCTACGTCGATATGCCGTTGCAGCATATTCACGACAACATGCTGGAACGAATGCGCCGCGAAACCTCGCGCCAGCACATCGTCGATCTCGTTTCCAAAATCCGCGCCGGCATTCCCGGCATCGCCTTGCGGACGACCTTCATCGTCGGATTTCCTGGTGAGACGGAGGACTATTTCGAGAGCTTGCTGGAGTTCATCCGCATGACTCGTTTCGAGCGATTAGGTGTCTTCACCTATTCCCAGCAGGAAGGAACTCGCGCGGGAAAAATGGAGGGGCAAATCGCGGACACCGTCAAAAAGCAGCGTCAGAAAAGAGCCATGTCCGAACAACTGAAAATCTCGCGCCAAATCTGCGCGAGCCGGGTGGGCCAATCCGCCAGGGTCCTCGTGGAAAACAAAACGAGTGCCGCTGATTCAAAAACGGCTGCCGCCGTGAGTTCCTGGGAGCATGGCTTGATTCGTTCGGCCGGACGATCACAAAAAGTTTCCCGGAATGCCCCGGGACAACTCTGGACGGCGCGCGGCGAAGCGGATGCCCCTGATATTGATGGCCGCGTCTATCTGCGCGGCGCGGCGGCGGCGGGAGAATTCTGTCAAGTCCAAATAATTGGCCACACCGATTATGACCTGATCGCGGAACCGGTCTGAACCCGTCTCAGACGCAGCCATGCGGATTGGATTGGGGATCGCGGGCGTCCTCGCCCGCATCTTTCGGCGTCTCGCCGAAGGAATCCGGAGTGGCGCGCGGGACGCGCGCCACAGCGACCGGGACGGTCGCGCTCCCCTGCATTCAACCGCGTCGTTCGGGCTTACGTGATCCAGCCGTCCCGGGGGCTGCGTTTGATCCACTGGTTTAAACCGGTCAGGTTGGTGACTTTCATGTTCCGGCCGTCCCATTGCACTTTGTTCTCCGTGCCGGCGTGCTGCGCCAGATTGCCCAGCAAACAAAACTCGGTCAACCGCGCGCCATAGTCGAATGGCGTCGCCGTATCGGTCCGGCCCGCGCGACAGGTTTCGATGAAATTAGTAAACGGGTTGGGATTGGGGCGCGGCAGGCTAATGGGCGGCTGCTGGATTTCATTCATTTTTTCCAAGGGCAGAATGTGCATTTTGCCGCCGTAGGTTTCCGTGAAAATGATCCCTTTGTCGCCCACGTAAAGCGAGCCGCTATCGGGACGGTCCAATTCCTCGTCGGGATATTTGGCTTGCAGCTCGGCCATCAGCGGCGGGAAATTGCGCGCTTTGCCGCGGGCGGCATGAAGTGAGCCAAAGTCAGATGCTTTGGCCGTGGGGCTGAGTCCTTCGTACCAATACGCCTTCAACGCCGGCATGCGGCCGCGCGCCGGAATGTCCCACCGCACCCGGCTGCCCAGAGGGTAACGCTCATCGCTCCCACCGCGCACATACTCCATCTCAACGCTGGTCGGATGTTCCGCCTTTAAGGCCCAGAAGACGCCTTCCAAGACGTGGCAGCCCATGTTGCCGATGGAGCCGTTGCCGAAATCGTACCATCCATGCCATTCGTGCGGATGCAGGTCAGAATGGAAATCCCGGTAAGGCGCGGGACCAATCCACGAATCCCAATGCATTCCTGGAGGGACCGGCAGCGTCGGCGGCCGCGGCCCTTCGCCGCCATTGGCGCGGTCGGTCCAGCTATGGGTTTCGGTCACGTTGCCGATGACCCCGCCCCAGATAAATTCGCAAAGACGCCGGTAACCGCCTTCGCAATGGCCCTGGTTGCCCATCATCGTGGCGACTTTATTATAGCGGAGCGAGGCGCTGGCCAATTCCCGGCATTGGGCAATGTCATGACACAGCGGCTTTTCGCAATAGACATGTTTCCCCGCCTGCATGGCCAGCATGGCGGCAGCCGCATGGTGATGGTTGGGCGCCGCCACGAAAACGGCATCGAACTGGTCGGCGATCTTATCAAACGCCACCCGGTAATCCGAGAATAATTGGACCTGATCTGTTTCGAGATCGTACTTATGCTTCAAAAATTGTCTTTTTTCCGCAATTTGTTTGTCGTCCGGATCGACCAAAGCCACGAGGTGTTGTTTTTGAATGCCGATGGCCTGTTCAAGATGCGTTCCTGCTCGGCCGCCGGAACCGATCTGCAGGCAGCGAAGAACGTCACTGGGTTCGCGGGCAGAAAGAAGACTGGGAAATCCGAGTTCGCCGGCGGCGGAGAGCGCGCCAGCCGCCAAAACGGTCCGTTTGAGGAACGAACGACGATGCATTTTTGAATTCATAGGCTTATCGGGACTTTAAGCGCGCCGGCGCAAATAGACAAATTAATAAGACTGGCCAATCTGGCCGCTTTGAGTACTCTGCGCACTTATTCGATGGCATTTATTTCATGAGTTGGACAGGAATTAGGCTCAATTCATTCAAGGCGCGGGCGCGCTTGTGCCTTTTGGGGTGGCTTCTAGGTCAAGCCGCGCCGGGACTTTTTGCCGCGAACGATATGAGCGTCACCAACGAGGACCCCAATCTCTGGCTGGAAGAAGTCAGCGGCGAACGCGCGCTGCAATGGGTCCACGCCCAAAACGCCATCAGCACGAATAAGCTGGAGTCCATGCCTGGATTTGCGGCCTTGGATGAGCGGTTGTTGCAGATTTACAATTCCCACGAACGAATCCCCTACGTCACCAAACACGGGCCCTTCTATTATAATTTCTGGCGGGACGACAAGAATACGCGCGGCCTTTGGCGCCGCACCACCCTGGAGCAATATCGGAATGCCAACCCCGACTGGGAAACCGTCCTCGACCTGGATAAGCTGGCGGAGACGGAAAAGGAGAATTGGGTCTGGCATGGTTACACCGTCCTGGAACCCAGTTACGACCGGTGCTTGATCGAATTGTCCCGCGGGGGAGCGGACGCCGTCGTGGTCCGCGAATTCGACCTGAATGAAAAGAAGTTTATTCCAGACGGATTTTCCCTTCCGGAAGCGAAAACTGACGTTGCCTGGCGCGATCGCGAGGCGTTGTACATTGGCACGGATTTCGGACCGGGTTCGTTGACCAGTTCAGGCTACCCGCGCGTCATCAAGGAATGGCGACGGGGCACGCCGCTGACCCAGGCCGGCACGGTTTTTGAAGGCCAGCCAGGAGACGTCGCCGTCAATGCCTCGGTGGACCACGACCACGGCCACGTCTATGAATGGATTCGCCGCGCTCCCACCTTTTTCACCGATGAAACGATGCTCCGCCGCGACAACCAGTGGGTGCGGATCGAGAAGCCTGACGATGCCAGCGTGAGCACGTTCGGGACGTATTTGATCCTCCGCCTGCGCTCGGATTGGACGGTCGGCGGCAAGACCTTCGCGGCGGGCTCGTTGCTGGAGGAAGAGTTAAAGGACTATTTGCGAGGCCGGCGCGACCTGGCTGTTTTGTTTGAGCCGTCGGAACGCATCTCGCTCTCCGCCACCACGGAGACGAAACATTTTATCATTTTGACAGAATTGGACAACGTTCGCAGCCGGGCTTATTTGCTGCGCAACAGCCGCGGCAAATGGAACCGCGCGCCGTTGGAGGCGCCGGCTTTTGGAACCATCGGCCTGGAAGGAATCGACTCGGAGCACACGGATGATTACTTTATGCGGCTGACGGATTTTCTCACCCCGCCAAGCCTCTCTCTCGGCGTCGCGGGACAGCCCGGCTCGGAAAAGCTCAAAAGCTTGCCGGCTTTCTTCAGTGCCGACGGCATGGAAACCAGCCAATTTGAGGCGAAATCCAAGGACGGCACGATGATCCCCTATTTTCAGGTGGGGCGCAGAGGACTCAAACTCGACGGCCAGAACATCACCTTGCTCAACGGTTACGGCGGCTTTGAAATTCCGATGCTGCCCGCCTACAATCCGACGATCGGCGCGGGCTGGCTGGAGCGCGGCGGCGTTTATGTTCTGGCCAATATTCGCGGCGGCGGCGAATTCGGCCCAAAATGGCATGAAGCCGCCCGCAAAGAAAACCGCCAGCGCGCCTACGACGATTTCATCGCCGTCGCTGAGGACTTGATGACGCGCGGCGTGACTTCCTCCAAGCGCCTGGGCATTGAAGGACGCTCCAACGGCGGATTGCTCATGGGTGTGATGTTGACGGAGCGGCCGGACCTTTTCGGGGCGGTGCATTGCGGCTCGCCGTTGCTGGACATGCGGCGCTTCAACAAGCTCTTGGCCGGCGCGAGCTGGATGGACGAATATGGCGACCCAGACAAACCGGCTGATTGGGCCTACATCCAGAAATTCTCCCCCTACCAAAATACGCGCGCGGACGGCAAGTATCCGCCGATTCTCATTACGACCTCGACGCGGGATGACCGGGTGCATCCCGGCCACGCCCGCAAGATGGCGGCGCGCCTGGAAGAACAAGGCCACGAAGTTTTGTATTACGAAAACACGGAAGGCGGCCACGGCGCGGCGGCGAACAACAAGCAATCCGCCTTCATGGAAGCGCTCGCCTACACTTTCCTCTGGAACGAACTTTCGCGCTGAGCAAACAGCGTCTGACTAGATTCTTGCGCCCAAAATCTCGTCGAATTATCTCTCAGATTTAGGATTGAAACCACAGAGGCACAGAGACACAGAGAAGACTCACAAACCGATGACTAGGATTTGGTGCCGTGTTTCTCATGCTTTTGGATCAAATCTTCCAGACGTTCCCAATTGATGATCTTGTGTATCACAGGCCATGTCAGGAATAACGATAGAATGCGATTGAGATCTCTTACTGTTTTCTCCCCGAAAAAGTCCAATGATAAAATTCTTGCCTACAGCCGCAGAAAGATTTTTCTCCGATAGAGGAAATGGACCAGCCAAAAGGCCAGAACCATTTCCATCAACGCGCCGACCAGATCGCCGCTGCCCATGAGCCGTTGATCAAACCAGGCGCTGATGTCCCCGCCGACAAAGCGGCTGGCCAGTTTGCCAAATCCTCCCAAAATGTTGCCGGCCATGTAAATGGTGATGGAGTTCATCCCCATCCAGACAAAGGGCTGGCACCACAATTGGATTTTCAACATATCGACTATCAAATAAAAGACCGCCAGCAGCAGGGCGCTATAACCTCCCGCCACCAGGACGTAGGAAGACGTCCAGAGTTTCTTAATGACAGGAAATTGCGAGCCCCAGGCCCACCCCAGCGCCACCAGCCCTAAACCGCAGGCCAGCAGTAAAACAAATTTCTGCTGATCGTTGCGCGAAGGGTCCAGGAGCAGCAACCCCGCGAAAACGCCCAGCAGACAGGTGACGATCGCCGGCAAGGTGCTCAAAATTCCTTCAGGATCGTAGTAGGTGTCCCATTTGAAACCGGGCAGATGTTGAAAGTCGAAGTGGTTGGGGACATTCAATCCCGGGTCGAGACGGCCCTTGACTCGTTCCGTGGTGCTTTGGAACAGCGCCTCCGGATCATTGGCCACGCCGCGCTTGGCCGCCAGGGCCGCCAGCGCATCCTTCTGCAATTGAATATCCCGAATTGGAACCCACATGACCAGCGCCCAATAGCCGAGCAAGAGCGCGGCGGCGATGGCCATCATCGCGCGCAAATTGAAGAAGCAGAACATGAGGCCGGCGCACATATAACACAGGCCGATTCTTTGCAGCACGCCCATTAAGCGCAGGTGCGGCCACGGCTCGGAGAAGCCGCCGTAATAAAAAATGCCGAGGAGGTAGAGCAAAACCCCCCGCCGCAAGACCCGCGCCACCGCTTTCGATCTTCCCTCGCGCTGGATGGTTTTTCTGAGGGAAAAAACAATCGATATTCCCGCCATGAAAACGAAGAGCGGAAAAATCAAGTCCTCGAAATGGAATCCCTGCCATTCCGCGTGGTCCAATTCGTAGGCGACGAAGCCCACCACCGAGAGTCCCACGCCTTGATGACCATTGGCTTGGATGATTTTCCCCAAGGCGGCGACGAGCGGCTCGGCGGCGGCAATCCAAAACATGTCGAAGCCACGCAAGGCATCCAACGACATCAAGCGTTGCGGGATCGGCTGGGTCGAAGCCGGCATGCTGGCTGCGGGAGAAGTGATGGGTCCGGTGGCATTGCTCATGCCGCCATTTTCGCGAGAATAAACTCCAATTCAATCCAAAAAAAAGAGGCCTGAATTAAAACGAGGCGGCAGGGAAGACTTTCTCGTCCCCGCAGATGCTTTGACAATGTCGAAGCGTCAAATTACTTCAAGCCACAGATCGACACAGATGAACACAGATTCTTGGGAGAGGAAATCCGGGTCAATCCGGGTCAATCCGGGTCAGTCTGTGGCCAAACCCGGGCCGCAGTGGCGGCATTTGCAGGAGGCAGGATCGATGAGAAGCGCCATTGTTCCTATCTACCCTTGGTTAGCTGGCCGAGCCGCATTACTTCTCTGTCAATAACTCACTCACCCGCGCCATGACTTTAAAGGCGTCGGCCACATAGAGGACGTCCGCTTTGCCGCGCGCCCAGCCGCAGTTGGGGTCGAGGCTGATGGCGCGGCGTTCGGCAATGAAGCGCCAACCCACCGTATGCGGTTCCTCCCCGTGGCAGCAGGTGCTTAAGCCCTTCGCATGGCGCGGGGTGGAACCGGTCTGGCCGATTTGATTCAAGTGCGAAAGGAACGGCAGCACGGCCTGCCCTTCCCCGCCGAGGTCCACCAGCGATTTGCTGCTGCCGAGCGAGGCGCGAGAGACTTTGAGAAACTCCTGGATGATCTTTTCCGCCTCCGCCAGATGGGTCTGGCCGTCGGCCTGCTTCTTGGTCCAGCCTGCTCCGGCGACAAACAGCAACGGCGCGTCGGGCCGAATGGTCTGCGCGTCTGCCGCCAGCTCCCGCGCGCCCAGGACAGTCGTGCGCAAGCATGACGTCGGAATTTCCACGGAAACCGTCTCGACCGCCGCCTTTCCGGCGCCGCATTGACAAGCCGGCTGAGTCCCTGGCTCAACCAGGATAAACCACGGCCGTTGCGCGCGTTGCAAAGTGGATTCCATCCGCTGTCGATAATACCAGCGATGGATGGCAATAACGCCCTCAGCGACAGCCAGTCCAGTAACATGTGTATCCACGCAGCCGCCGAGACGCTGGGCCACTCCAGCCAACACCCGGTTCCAACGCGAAGTCGCCGGGGCCACCACCAGGGTGGGTTGCGCCGCTTTGCAGATGGCTTCCGCCGCGGCCGCGTCGGTCCCGTATCGCGCCTGGGCAAAGTCCGGGCCGCTCACCCCGAAATATCGGGTCGCGGGGCACGAGGCTATGGAATCAGCCGCCGCCTGGACATTCTCGCCAATCAAACCAATCGCGAGCGTGGAACCGGCCATCGCCTTCTGCATTGTTGCCGCCGCCCGCATCGCTTCGCGGGCCGATTTCGCCAACGAGCCATCCGTTTCGGTATGAGCCAGGAGAAGAACTGTTTCCATTGTCTTGAGCTTTCTGTTCTATTTCTTGATCCACTCCACAATTTCCCGGGCGATGTCCTCCGGCGCCGCGTCCTTGACGATTCTCGTTTCGCGCGCCTGTTTCGGCAGCGTGACGCTGACGAATTTCAAACCGTCCGCGGAAAGTTTCGTTGGTTTGGCCTTCTGCAACGCGGGCATCGCCGAGCGCATATTGGCCATTCCCACCTGTGGATTGTTCTTTGGCTCAGGCAAATTTCCCGTGGCCCAGCCCAACAGGGCCGGCGGACCAGCGCATTTGGAGACCTGATGTCGTCCGCCCTCGATGCGCTCCAGGATTTCCAACGAACCGTCGCCGCCGATTTTCAATTCATCCACGCCTTGGAACTGGTCCAGGATGCCAAGACGTTCCCCTAGCATTTGCAATGTGGCCCCCGCGCCGCGCGAAGCTGACTCCCAGCCGCCAAAAATGAGCAGCCTGGACTTATCCAGTCCGGCAATGGCCTGGATGGCGCCAGCGAGAGCTGATGCCACTTCCGCCGCGTCGCAAAAGCCGCTGGCTGGGCCGTCCAATGCCACGAGTTCAAATGGCACTTTCTGCGCGACCGTCATCATCACTTGCTGGAGCTTCGCTTTCGGGCCAAGGCTGACCAGCCAGACTTTGCTGCCCGGAGCGTTCTTCGCCAGATTCGCCGCCTCGTAGAGGGCGTGGCTGGCCCAGGGATCGAGAATGGCGGGCAGCATGAGTTCATTTTTTAAAGCCGGCCCAGTCGGCGTTGCAATAGGTTCCAGGGTCTGCAAGGGATCAGGCACGATCCCCGCGCAGACGACGATTTGATAAGCAATGCTCATAAATTTCAATTTTCCGCCGAGTGCAGCCCCCCGGTTCCGGCGCTAAAGGCTACTCCCATCCGCTCCGGGTTTCCAGGCGCGGCGGACGCACAATTCCAAAGGCACGCCCCGCAGTGAACACATTTTTCGCGGTCAAAACTGGGGACCCCATCCTCTCCTGGCGTAATGGCCTGCCCTGAACACACCTCCACACACAGCTTTGTCCCGCATTGGCGGCATTGATTCGGAAACAGAAAGGCGACGTGGTCGGCGTAACCCGAGGGCGCTTGCACCTTGCCGCCGAGGAGGAGCGCATCCTGGTGCGAGACCAAGAGCTGGCCGTCGTACGGGATGGCCGGCCAACCCGCCCGTTCCATAAGAGCGGCATGGGCGGAAACCCCGCGGGCATAACAGTCGTCCCGAATTCTCCGCACCTCGCCGGGATCAATTCGGCCCCGGTAGTAATCTTCCAAGGAGGGAATGCGTTCCCATGGCCGGCGGGATTTCACGGGCAGTGTGATGCGTCCGCCAGTCCAGCCAGCCAGCGCCATTCCCACCATGCCGGTAATGACTCCGCATTGAAAACCGTCACGTGATTTTTCAGCCACCCGCGCCTCCTTTTCCACCCAACTCGCGCGGCGGCGTCGGACATACGATTGTTCCAGGTTCTCCTTCGTAAACGGCTTTTTCGCTTTCAGCAATTCCAGCACTGCCTCCGCCAGTTGCCCGCCAGTCGCCCAAGCCTCGTCCACCCCGGAACCGGTGAGGACATTCGTGCTCCCGCTGCCTTCGCCAATGCGCGCGTAACCATCGCCAACCAGGCAGGGTTCTCCCCGCCGCCCGGATTCTCCCAGAGTTTTCGCGCCCCAGGAACGGAGTTTGCCGCCCTTAAGGTAACGCCAGAGATAAGGATGCAGCATCCAGTGTTGCAGATAGCGATAGGAGGTCCGCACCGGACTGTCGAACCATGACGGGACAAAAATGCCCAGCGACGCCACATGGTCCGGATGGACGTAGAAGAATCCGAAGATTTCCGGTTCAGGATAGCCGAACGTGTGCAGCACCGTGCCGGATTTCAGCGGCGTATCCTTAGGCAAGTCCACGACGAACTTCATCCCGACGGCCCAATCCCGCGCATGATGACCCGGCGCGGCTCCAAAATGAGCCTCCAATTGCTGGCCAATGGCCCCCACCGGACCGTCCCCCACCACTGTCAGGGCAGCGTGAATGTCCATTCCCGGGGTGAAGCCCTCGGCAGCCGCGCCTTCTTTGTCCACGCCCTGGTCCAGCAGTCGTACCCCAACGACTTTGTCCCCTTCCATTAGCGCCTGTCCTACTGGCGTTCCCGGCCAAATCTGGACCGTGCCGGCGCTTTGCACCTGTGCCCCAACCCATTGCAGAAATTGGCCCAACGACAGCACAAGTCCGCCGCGTTTGTGGAGAAAGTCGGGAGTCCATGGAAGTGTCAACGCCTCATGCTCTACCGGCAACGCCCATTTACAGGCGCGAACGAGCCTGTCCGCCATCCGTAACGTCGCGCTCCGGCGGCTCGCACCCCCCGGATCCAGCAGATACAGAACTTTCTCATCCGCCACGGGCGCCATCATGGGGATGCCAGCCTGGTCAATTTCCGGCAGGCTGACCCGCAAGGCCCGCGCTTTCGTCACCACGCCGGAAACGCCAAAACCAATGTCATCCGCCCGCTCGTAGCAAAGCACCTGAGCGGGCAGGCCGGGCGCCACTGCGCTTTCGACGGCGGGGTTGCCGCTGGCATCGACGAGTTGGCGGCAAAGAGTCGTGAGGAAGCCCGCCGTCGCCGGCCCCATCCCGACGCACACAATGTCCGCGTCCATGCGCGGATGCTCAACCGTCGGTGAAGACAATGATTCCCCTTGCGAAACAATCATGCCGGATAATCCAGGACCTCGCGGGTCATCACCTTTGTCAAAGCATCCGCCGCGCGGTCTTTCGCCAGGCGGCATCCGGTCAGGCAAGTGTCGAGCTTGGCCCGCAAGGCAACAAATCCTTCCAAACCCGGGCATTTCACGCACGGCCCGGCTTTGAGCGGATGCGTTCCGTTGGTTTCGACCACATCGGCGAAAGCGCGCGCCGAACTGTCAATACCAGGAATGATCCCTTCGAGCATGGTCAACTCCTCGGTGCCGTAACAGTTCTGGCAGCTCGCATTGTCCCACGCCGGATGGCGATTATAGCCGTGAACGATTTCGGCCGCGATCCTGCCAGCCTCTCCCGCCGCCCGCGCCGCCTGCACATGGCAAAGGTCGCTCAGGAACGTGACTGTTCCCGGCAGGCCCTCCGTCAGGGCGGAGCTTTCCATGCCCTTGTTCTCCAATTCGATGACATCGAGGATGAATTGCCGGGCCGCCAGCAGCCAGCAAAGGGCGTCGGCCAGCGGAAAGGTTACGCCTTGGCGCGTCTTGTGATAGAGCTTGACGCCGTCCGCGTCCGTGGCCGTTTGCACGTGTTGCAACGTCCAAAGCCAGAGTCTCATCGCTGTGCCAAGCACGCAAGCGCCGGTGCCGGGGCGCTCCGCGGCGATCCGTTTCATTTCGGCGATCCACTGCCGGAACTGGGCGAGGAACAGTTCGTTCGTCATGGTGATCGAAAGCTGCAACCGTTGCACGGCTTCCGGTCCCTCGTAGGTCGCTTCCAATTGCGCGTCCATCCACTTCTGGCCGAGAAAGCCCGGGCAATCCTCCGTCACACCGTATCCGCCCATGAGACTGACCGCCTCGCGCATCATCGTCGCGCCGTGGCCTGTGTTCCACAGTTTGCAAGCCGGACAAAGGACGTTGGCCACGGAATCAAGTTGCGCGAAACGGGCAAGAGGAGCTTCAATCGGCTGGCGTGCCTTGATCAATTCCAACGCCTGGTTCTGCGCGCTCATCAGTTCTTTGAAGGCGGCGCGCCCAGTCAACTTCTTGTTCGCCAGCAGCCGGTCCTTTTCCTTTTCCAGCGGGTCAAGCTCATCGAACAATCGCGCCGCCGCAAAACCGAGTGATGCGCTGGCTTCCCCAGTGGCCCAGACTTCAACGAGTTTATGCAGAGAATCCTGTTTCTGCTGGATGCCCAATTCATAGCGCGGAGTACCGGGCGCACCTGGCCCGCCCCGAAAACGGCGGCGTTGATAAAGAATCACCGGCTCGATAGCCGAGAGCAGCTTGGCCGCCGTCATCAACCCCACCGTTACGCGCGTGCGGCGGAAAACCGCTTCGATAATTTCGCCGTGGGAATAGTTCGGGACAATGACGCCATCCTTGATCGTGTAACCGCCGACAATCCGGCTGGCGGGCACTTTGAGATTGAAAACCGGATCGTTGGTGGATGAAAGCTGGTGGACGAGCTTCTTGGTAGGGGTGCCGCGGTCCCACACTCCTGGATCGCCTTCCTCCAATATGACCATGCAGCTGCCCTTGAGTTTCGGATCGTCTGATTCAACGGCGGCTGTAACCACATTGGCAAAGCCCATGTTTGTAATGAACCGTCCGCGCTTGTCCACCTGCAACAGTGGTTCCTGGCCTTTCTTCCATTCCGCCACGCGGACTTTGCCGGCCAGGACGCCGGTCTCCACCCCGGCAAAGGGAAGAGGTTCGGTGAGGGCAAAGGCGGCGCGAACCTGTTTGCGGTTCTCGCCAGGTTTCAACGGCTTGGCGCCACCGGCATATTGAGCGCGTTGCTCTGGCGTCCCGCGTTCGTGAATCGGGGCCAGCCCCAGGTTGCCGGCCAGGCTGCACGTCGCCGCGCCCGCGTCCACCCACGAAAGTTCAAAGGCCATCAGCGCCAGTGCGAGGTTTTTCGGACCTTCGAAAAGGCCGCCATACTCCGGGTCAAGATAGGCGGCTGTAATGCCGCTTTCATCGAAATGCGCGAGCAAGCTGGCCTTCTCAGCCGTCCACTCGTGCGAGTTGCGCCCTCCTTTGGCGACCAGCCGGGCCACAGGCCCTCGGGCCACGGCACGGGTGGATTGCACGAGCATTTGCAATTCATAACGATCAGCGAACCGCCACATCATCTGGCGGATATCATCGCCGGGCAAAGTATGGAGGCTGTTGACGATATCGCTAGGCAAGGTTCCTGGCATGATTTCACCTATAATCTGGGCCGCGGCTGCCGGTGCCAATTGGCCTTCCGTCCGCGCGGCACTTCGCTCAATTTCGCCGGAAGTTTAGATCGCCTTCAACTCCGACCGCACCCTATCTCTGGTGATTCCTTAACCATTTTTTGGCTGGCGACGAACTTCCTGCCAAACAGTTCATCAGCCCGGCAAGGAAAGGGAGCAGGTCAAAGAACGAATTTCCTGGAGTTGGTTTGATCGCTCTATTCCCCCAGCCTTGCGGCAGTTTCCGACACGGTCACACCGCATATCAAGGATTGACTTTGGGTGGCGGGACCCTAGATTGCACCCTCATACTGGAGATGAAAAAAGGCGCGAGCACCAATGTCAAGAAAGTGTTCCTGGTTGAGGACCACCCGGTTTACGCCGAGGGTTTAGTGGAAGTCCTGAAGACTGAGCCGGGCTTGACCGTCTGTGGCAAAGCCGGCTCGGCGGAAGTGGCCCTGCGCCTCATCCCTCGCCTCAAACCTGACCTTGTGCTGGTTGATATTACCCTCCCTGGCATGAGCGGACTGGATTTGATCAAACAGCTTCGCCCCGCTTACCCGCAAATGAAGTTGTTGGTTATCTCCATGCGCGATGAGCAACTTTATGCGGCCAGAGTCCTTCGCGCCGGAGGGGACGGTTACGTCATGAAGCAACAAGACCCGGAAGAAATCATTGCCGCCGTCCGCGACGTCCTGGCTGGGCGCATCTACGTCAGCGAAGAAGTCCTGGCTTCCGGCTCCAAGGGTTCCCGTCGCGCCCAGCCTCAGTTACCGCCGCGCGCGATTGACCGATTGAGCGACTTGGAACTGGAGGTCCTCGGATTGTTGGGCGCCGGGAAAAGCGACCAAGAGGTAGCGTCCTACCTCGCTTTGACCCCGCAAAGGCTCGAAGAATATTACGCTGAAATGCAGAAGAAGCTGAATTTGAAAAACAGCAACGCCCTGGTTCGCTTTGCTGTCTGCTGGCAAGGGGCCAGCGAAGCCTGACGGACTATTTTGCGGTTTTGGCCCGGCGGTCTTTCGGAGCAGGGACCCGCACGGTAATGGCGGTTCCGTGACCGGGCTTCGAGAATACTTCACAAGTCCCTCCCAAAGCGGCAGCGCGCTCCTGCAGGCTGGATAAACCGATCCCCCGTCTATCGGCCTTGCCCGCCTCCAGTACGGCAGGGTCAAAGCCCCGTCCGTCATCCTGGATTTTGAGTGTCACAGCCCCGCGGTTGCTGGCAATTCGCAACCGGACCGTTTTAGCGCGGGCGTGCTTTTCGACGTTATTGAGCGCCTCCTGCACGACGCGGAACAGACCCAGATCGACCTCTGGCGGCAAGGGCTTGGAAAAGCGGGCGAACTGGCAACTCACCGCCAGGCCGGTCCGGGTTTTCAGCTCTTTGCAGAGGTTGCGGCAGGCATCTCCCAGGCCAAGGTCATCGAGGTCGGTCGGGCGAAGGTTGCGGGCAATGCGACGGTTCTCTTCCAGGGCCTGGACGAGCAGCTTGTGCGAGCGCGAAATCAGTTCGCTCGCCGCGGGGTTTTGCGCGGAGACCATGTCCTGCACCCGCCGCAGCCTCATGGCGGCGGACGCAATCACTTGATTGACGCCGTCGTGCAATTCGCGCGCCACCCGCGAGCGTTCCGCTTCCTGCGCTTCAGAAATGCGCCGCGGCAAACGTCGCAACTCCTCCTCCACCCGCTTCCTCTCGGTAATGTCGCGCGCCACCGTAATCCATCCGATGCTTTCTCCGCCCGTTGACTCCGAAACCGTGACGCTCATTTCCACCGGGATGCCTTTGCCGTCCTTTCTCAACAGCACGTATTCCGCGCTCGCCATCCTGGTCTTGAGAGCCGCCATATCGGCACGAAAACGGTCGCGGTCCTGAGCTTGAATTAATTCGACGGCGTTTTTACCCAACAATTCGCCGGCGTCGCCATAGCCCAGCATGGCTGCCGCCCGCTCGTTCACACCGGCGATTTGAAATTGCGGATTAATCAGCGCCACCGCGTCGGGCAGAACTTCAACCAATCCCCGATAATGCTGTTCACTGGCCCGCAGGGCCGACGCGGTGTCCATCAGCCGAACCATTGTCCGAATCCTCGCTCTGAACTCGCTGAGACTGAGCGGCTTGAAGAGATACTCATCCGCGCCGATCGCCAAGCCATCTACCGTCTGTTCGGGGCTGATCGCCTGCCCGGAAATCAGCACGACAAAGACGTCGCGCAAGTCGCGGTCCGCTCTGATCTTGCGGCAGATTTCAATTCCGCTCAAACCAGGCAGCACCACGTCCAGCACCACCAGGTCTGGTAATTCGTTGCGAATGAGCCGCAAGGCTTGAGAGCCGTTCGTGGCCGTTGAAACTTCATAGCCCGCGTCCCGCAGACTCTGGGAATAAAGCTCCAGAAAAGGCAGGTTGTCGTCCACCATCAAGACCCGGGTCTTGCCGTTGGCCTCCTGGCTGGACACCGTTGGCCGGACCCGAGGGCTTTCGCGCGAGAATGAGATCATGGTTTCTGTTTCAGCAAGCCGTTGCCAATTCGCTATCCGCTCCCATAGCGGACAACTAATTGCCCCAGAGCGCAAGAACAAAGAATTGAGATTGCAAATCTGACGCGCGACGTTACAAGAGGGGGCGATGTCCGTTTCTTTTCCATCGCTGCCGGGGCGCAAGTCCTCTTCCCAAGATTGGTCGTTTTCCTAAAGGACCGCCGGCTGTGAAACTGGATCGTCGAGCTTTTTTGAAATCGTCCCTGGCCGCCGGGGCCGGGGCGGCGGCGTATTTGCCAGGACTCTGGCCGGACACCGGGCTGGCCGCGTCTGAAAAGAAGACGCCTCCGCCCCGCTTGATGGGCAACCGCTTTCTCACTTTCAAATCAGTGATTCGAGTCAATCAAATTGAAGTGAGCCGGGACCGGAATGCCGGCGAGGACGAAGGCTCTTTGCATACCCTGCGGCGAACCCGCTCCATGCGCGAGGCATTTGACCGCGGCTTTCCCGGCGGCCGGATGACCTGGGCTTTCTCCTGGCTGGCGTTGCGGGACCAAAGGACAAACTACCAAGACATCCGCCGCCAGGTCGCGGAATATCATCACGAATTGGGGGACGAAATCACTTTCATCCCCGGCGGCTACTTCGCCCCCATGTATAACTCCCGCCAGCAGGTCAACCGTGATTTGCATGACGCCCTGGCCCTGGTCTCGGAAATGGTCGGCGGCGCGGATCGGCCGGGGAGCGTGGTGGGCGGGTTTCTGGCGGCGGAAAACCTTCGTTTTCTGGCGCAGGAAGAGGGCATCCACGCCGCCCAAGGCAACATCTGGAGCCAGTATGCGATTGACAACGGGGATGGCGAAGGTTCGATTTGTTATCCTTATTATCCCAGTCGCGAACATTTCCTCAAGCCGGCGCAAAGCAAAGCGGACTTCATCGACTGTGTCAACCTGGACGGCTGGACGGTGGACTTTCTGGCGGCGCGGCGGCGGGGTTTTGACGGCGGATTCAACAGCCGCATGGGAGTCGGACCGATCGAAACGCTGGGAGCTTATGGGCTGGAAAAAGGCCTCAAGCAAATGCTGGCCACGACCGCCGCCCACTTCGACACCGGGTTCAAGCTCAATGACTTTGCCTGGGTCACCAATTGCTGGGAGCTGTCCCTTCCCATTGGTCTTGAAGGGCTGACCGGCTGGATGGATGGAATTCGCCGGCGATGGCCCGGGACCTATTGCCTCACGCAGGGCGATTTTGGCCTGGCTTGGCGGAAGCATTTTAGGAACAACGCCCGGCTGAATTACCGTTTCACGCAGCGCGGCACTGGCATCGGGGGGTCCGATGAGAACCTGGAGATCCGCTGGTTCATGAACCGGCAATTTCGCCTGGCTCTTTTGCGCGACTGGAAAACCAACGGGCCAGACCAGGTGATTGATTTCACCCGCTACGACCGCAAGGCCCAGGAACCGGGCGACGCGCGACCCGACCATCCGGCCCGCAATTGGAGCTTGCTGGGCGGCATCAATCAGAAGGGAACGCGGCCCCAGGACAAGCCCGTGCCGCTGGCCGATTTGCCGCCGGAGGATCAAGCCATTATCCGGCCCGTCCTTTGACTTTTAGCTTCAGACAAAGGAAGCATTGCCAGGCGTGGACTTGCAATCTGCCGGGAAAACCCCCATTTTACCGCGGGTGAACGTCTCGGCGCGGTCGCGGTCAAACCGACTGCGGGAAACCGACGAGTTCTGGAGAACTGAACTATGAAATTTTTCCAAATCGCCAAAAGAATAACGCTGTTTTTCTTAGTCAACCTCTTGGTCATGCTGACCATCGGCATCATCGTCAGCCTGCTCTTCCGCGGACAAGTCAATCGCTTCGGCGGCACGGAATCCCTTTTCATCTTCTGCTTCATCTGGGGCATGGGCGGCGCGTTTATTTCCCTCCTGCTCTCACGTTGGATGGCCAAAATGATGATGGGTGTGCAGGTCGTCGATCCGAATACCACGGACCCTGACGCCCAGCGGCTTGTCCAAACCATTTACCGGCTGGCCCGCGCCGCCGGACTGGACACGATGCCCGAAGTCGGCATCTACGATTCACCTGAGGTCAATGCCTTCGCCACCGGGCCCAGCCGTTCGCGCGCCTTGGTGGCCGTTTCCTCAGGCCTGCTCACGCACATGCGCCAATACGATGTGGAAGGCGTCCTGGGGCACGAAACCGCCCACATTGCCAACGGCGACATGGTCACAATGACGCTGATCCAGGGCGTCGTGAACGCGTTTGCCATGTTCCTGGCCCGCATTCTGGCCTTTGCGCTCTCGCGGGGCTCTTCGCGCGACGACGACCGCGGCGGCAATTTTTTCATGGAGTTCATGCTGATCAACCTCTTCCAGTTTGTCTTCATGCTGCTGGGCATGATTGTGGTGAACTGGTTTTCGCGCTGGCGTGAATTCCGCGCCGACGCCGGCGGCGCCCGCTACGCTGGACGCGATCACATGCTTTCGGCGCTTAAAACTCTCAAAGCGATCCACGAAGGCGGCGCTGACATGGCCACCGGTGCGCAACAGCCTGCCTTTCAAGCTCTTAAGATCTCCGGCAGGACCGGGGGGCTGATGGCCCTCTTCGCCAGCCATCCGCCCCTGGATGAGCGCATCGCGCGGCTGGAGCATCCGTCCATTGACTAAATGGTCTTTTCTCATTATAGCAACGCGTTGTGATGATGAAAATGCAACGCGCGCTAATTTCTGTATTTGACAAAACCGGCCTGGCCGCCTTCGCCCAAGCCCTGACCGCCGCCGGAGTCGAAATCATCTCCACCGGCGGCACGGCCAAGGCCTTGCGTGACCAGGGATTCATGGTGAGTGATTTGAGCGCTTATACAGGGTTTCCTGAAATGATGGATGGCCGCGTCAAGACCCTGCATCCCAAAATCCATGGTGGCCTGCTCTACGTGCGCGGCAATAAGGCCCACGAGGCCGCCGCTCGCAAGCACGATATCAAGCCGATCGACCTCGTGGTGGTCAACCTCTACCCTTTCGCCCAAACCATTGCCCGTCCGGGAGCGACCCTGGAGGAAGCCGTTGAGAACATCGATATTGGCGGGCCGGCCATGCTGCGAAGCGCGGCTAAAAACCACGAGAGCGTAACCGTCGTCATCGACCCGGCGGATTACGCCCGGGTCGCGGACCAAATTCTAGCCAGCGGCAACACGACGCCGGAGCTGCGGCGCGCCCTGGCGGTCAAAGTGTTCGCGCGCACGGCGGCGTATGATGGGCAAATTGCCGCTTATTTGGGGCAAACCTTTGGCAACGCCCCTGGCACTTTTCCCAGCCCTCCCGCGGCGGGGCAGCCGTGGCCGGCATTATTGCAGTTGACTCTCGCCCGGGCCCAGGAATTGCGCTACGGGGAAAACCCCCACCAGCGCGCCGCCCTCTACGGCCCCTTCCCCGACCGCTTTCGGCAACTGCATGGCAAGGAACTCTCCTACAACAATATTATCGACTTGACCGCGGCCGCGGCCCTGGTGGCGGAGTTTGCCGGCGAGGTCCCGACCCTGGCCATTGTCAAACATACCAACCCTTGCGGCGCCGCCCAAGCCGCCTCCTTGCGCGAGGCTTGGGAGAAGGCCCTGGCCACGGACCGGCAGGCCCCTTTCGGCGGCATTATCGCTGTCAACCAAATCCTGGACCTGCCCTGCGCGGAAGCGGTGGCGGAGATTTTCAGCGAAGTCATTGTCGCCCCCGAGTTCGCCCCCGAGGCCCGCGAGTTGCTGCAAAAAAAACGCAACCTCCGCTTGCTCCAGGCTTTGCCCCCGGCCGGCCGCGGCCATTCCATGGAATTCCGCGGCGTGGGCGCCGATTCACTGCTCGCCCAGGAACCGGACGACGCCCAGGCCGCGCCGGAACAATGGCGCGTCGTCAGCCAACGCCAGCCCACCGCAACGGAACTGCGGGCGATGAAGTTTGGCTGGAAAATCGCCAAGCACGTCAAGTCGAATGCCATCGTCTTTTCCGCCGCCGATCGCACCCTCGGCGTGGGCGCGGGCCAGATGAGCCGGGTGGACGCCTGCCGCATCGCCATTTGGAAAGCCCAGGAGGCCGGCCTGTCACTGGCAGGCAGCGCCGTGAGCAGCGACGCTTTTTTCCCCTTTGCCGACGGGTTGATCGCGGCGGCCAAAGCCGGCGCGACCGCCGCCATTCAACCGGGGGGTTCCGTGCGGGACGCGGAGGTGATCGCGGCGGCCGACAAAAACGACATGGCCATGATCTTCACCGGCACGCGCCACTTCCGGCATTAGCTCACGGTCTTAGAGAAGTAAAGTATAAATTATCGCGACTTGTCCCAAGCAAAGCGCGCCTAGGGCGATCCACGTCAACCATTCCACCGCCGCCTGGGAAGAAGCGCGGACCGGGCTGAGGCTAAAGCGGAGGCGCACCGCCCCCAGCGTGATCACGTCACCATTGCGCAGAACAGCCCGCCTCACCGGGGTTTCATTGAGGTCGAGTAATGCATCCCGTTCGACCTCCAGGACCAGGCCCTCGGCCTGCCAGTCGATTTGAAAATGCCGGGACCAGACCCCAGGATCGTCCAACGCCAGATGTGAATCATTTGATCGGCCCACCTTCACGGGAAATCGGGCCGTCTGAAATAAGGCGCCAATTTGTTTTCCCGAAAGGATCTGCAGTTGAACCATTTACCAGAAACGCCGGGGGACATCAATCTTGTCGCCAGGATAGACCGGCTGATCCAACTCGGGACGTTTCAACACGTCGAGGCAATTGATAATAAGAACCGTGCCGTCCACCCTGGTTAACCGCACCTTCTTCTTGTTGGCATAAGGGTCGAAGCCGCCGGCCGCCTGAATGGCCGCAGTCACTGTGATGGGAGACGTGTAAGGGAAACGGTCGCCTTTGATGACCTGGCCTCCGACATAGAAAAAGCGCATCGGCGTCGTGACCGAAACGCTCACGTGCTTGTACCACGCGGGCACGTACGCTTCCTCAATGTCATTCTGAAGTTGAGACGGGGTTTTGCCGGCCGCCTGTATATGCCCAATGAAGCGCAGTTGGATCGTTCCGTCCGGGGCGATCTCCTGGGGGATTGCCTGGGGGGCGGTTTCACCCGTTCCTGTTAATTCCACCGCAACGTGGTCGCCTACTCGCAAAGCGCCTCTGGTATAAGCGTTTGTGGCTGGCGGAGCGGAAGGCACCGCGCCGGCTGGCGGAGCGGCGGATACCTTGGCCGTATCGCAACCAACCAAAACTACTGTTAAGGCCAGCCAGCAAAAAGCGGCGGCCAGGAATGACAAACCATCGCGTATGAGTCTCATGCTTAAAACCTTACAATCCATCGAATCAATATTTCTGTTCAATTTCAACTTTTGCCGGCTTCGCGGCGTCATTGACTTCGACAACTGTGCGGTCCTTTTGTTGAGACTGATATTCGTAATAACCACTGTAGTAATAGTAGCTCTCGTCCTGGCTCATGTTGATGTTGTTCAATACGATGCCGATCAGGTTGCCACCGACCTTGAGAATCATCTGTTTGGCGCGAAGGGTCATCGGCTGCGGATAACGGCGGTACTGAATCACCTGCAGCACCATGTCCATTTCGCTGGCGAGCACTGAGGCATCACTAATTCCCAGCAAAGGCGGAGAATCGAAAAAGATAAAGTCATAGCGGCGCTTGAGTTCCTGAATCGTCTCCTTCATTTGCGGCGAGCCCAAAATGCTCATGGAACTGCTGGGCAGCTTCCCGCTGGCCAAAAAGTCCAGAGTCGGAACCTTGGTCTTTTGAATGACCTCGTCCAGCGAGCGCTGCTTAAGAAGGAAATCAGTCAACCCAATGGTATTGGAGACGTGAAGTATTTTGTGCAGGGTAGGCCGCCGCAAGTCTGAATCAACCACCAGGACGCGCTGGCCATTCTGGGCGAAAATCGTGGCGAGGTTGAAGATGGTAGTCGATTTACCCTCGCCCGCGCCGCCGCTGAGCACGGAAATCGTGTTCCAATTCTCGTTTTTACGTGAAAAGAGCAAATTGGTCCGCAAAACACGGTAAGCCTCGGCGTGCGGGCTTTCCCGCCCCTCGTCGAGAATGACACCGACATTTTGCGGAATAACGCCCAGTACCGGCGCCTGCAAAGCCCGCTCCACGTCGTCGATTGTCTTGACGCTGGTGTCGAGGTATTCGATGAAGAACGCCAAGCCCAAACCAACCACCAAGCCAACAATGACCCCCAGCGGAATGATCACCGTGCTCTTTGGGCTGACCGGCCGTTTTTCCACCCGGCCTGGATCACGCACTTGGACAATGCTCTGCATCGGCTGCTCTTTTTCGGTTTCCTCCACTAGCAGGCGCGTCATCAAGAGGTCCCGCTCCTTCCGCAGAGTTTCGGCTTCGGATTTTAAATTATAATAAGGCTGGTATGTCTGCGCCAGGATGTTGCGCTCCTTTTTGATAGCCGCCTCATTGCTTCGAATAATTTCAAGATTGGCCTTGTCTGTCTCGACGCGGGTTCGAATGCCGTCCATGATTCTTTCGACTTTTGTGTCGTAATCCCGCTGGGCATTCTCTAAAAGTTGCGAGGCCGTCGTATAGCTCGGATGGTTTGTTCCCAACTCGTTCTTTGCCTGGGCCATTCTGTCTTTTTGCGACGACAAGCGGATGGCATATTCGGCCAACTCCGGATCGTTGTGGCCCGGATAGGCCGTGGCAAGTTCCGCCCCGCGGTTTGCAGCCGGGATGGATAACAGTTTCGCAAGGGTATTGCTGAAAATCTGGTAATCAGCCGCCGCCATCACTTCATCATGCGTCCATTCTCTCAGCTCTTCGGATTCGATGGTGCCACTGCTAACCGGGCTTTGGTCATAGAATTCGCCAATAGCCAAATTCGTTCGCATACTGGCCAGATTGTTTTCCTCTTCCTTCAAGCTCGCCTGTGTTTGAACAAGCCTGTTGCTGAGGGACGTTATTCCGCCGCCGCGAGTCTCTCTCCATGCATCCAATCGGGCTTTTCTGTAGGCTTCCGCGATGCCATTGACGATGTCGGAAGCTAATTGAGCATCCGGGTTCCTTACGGAAATCTCGATCAAGCTGGTCATGCGTGTCTGCTCGACCGAGACTCTTTTGGACAAATAATCAAACGTCTCGTCCCGGCTCCAATGAGGGTAGCCATTTTGCTGGGCCAGTTTCTCATCCAAATGCAGAGTGTCGATGACGTTGGTGAGAATGGAGTACGACTCAATAATCTTAAACTGCGTCGTCAGAAAATACGGATCCGTGCCGATCGACGTCTGCCGCATTTCGGCCATGGGGACTTCCGGATTGTCCTTCTGCACCTCAATCCGGACCATGCTGGAGTACTGCTTGGGCAGCCAGATCGTCAGCAGGGTGCTGGTCATCACGCAGAGGAGAAAGACCACCAGGATAAGGCTGCGGCGCAAGCGGATGATCCGCCAGTAGTCCAGAAAATGCAGCTTCGTTTCGGGTGCGTCGCCTGTCGTTACATTAGGATCCATAGTTCAAAAAAAAGAAAGCTAGATCGTATTTGGAAGATACGTTCCAGCCTTCCTGACCCAAGGTCAATTCTATTCGATTAAATTTTAGTACGTGGCCCGGACGCCGATATAAACGAAATTACGCGTATAACCGCGATCCGGCAGATCGGAATTCAATTTGCTGTAATTGTATCCGGCTTCTGTCGAAACGAACTTATTAACCGCATAATTGGCGTTTATTCCAGCCACGAAGAAATCTTCACCCTTGCCGTTAAACCCAAGTCCGCCTCCGTCGAAAGTCGAGAATTGCGCCTGCCCCATAGCCGAAAGTGTCAACCTGTCCGAAACGGCATGGTTCACCGAGAGGTAACCCACTGTGGTGTCCGAATCCAGCACCGGCGTGCCGGCGCCAAAAATACCCACAACGTCCGTCGAACTATGGATATGTTTCACCCCGACTTGGGCCGTGCATTTGGGCAGATATTGATCGGTCAAACTGGCATCAACATAGGGAGAAACCCTGCTCGTCTTGATGTTGTAGTAATCAAGGTACTCAGCGCCACCTCGGATGGATCCGCTGAAGTCCGGCGTGAAGCTGTGGTCAACACCGAAGTAGCCAAAATGTTCATCGGCATTACGAATGTTGGCATTATAAGCAGCCACCCCCGGCGAAGAATAAATGATCGCTTCCGGGCTGGTATAATCAGTATGGCCGTATTGGTACCCCACGAGCGCGGTTGTATCAGGCACGACTTTCCAGCGCAAATCGAGCGAGCCTAATTGCTCAATTCGATCCAATGCCGCCGCACGGCTGGCGTAACTGTAAGGGGCGGAAATGATAGCGCCGGTGACAGGGTCGAACCCTGTTTCGTCTCCACCGACTTGGCGATAGGCGTAGAGATTGTTCTCATACCCCAGATGCAAGGAGAAGTCTTTCGACAGGTCCGCGTCAAAGCCCACCGTGCCGGTGTTGTGGATATTGTTACCGGTCGCCAATAGGGGAGTTGAAACAATCGCCGGATCAATCAACGTCGGCTCCTGCGCCACGACGAAGGAGTCGGCCACCGACAGCTTGTATTTGTCGCTAAACCGGTGTTCAAACCTCAGGTTCGCCTGATGGGCTTGCTCGGTATAATCATGCTCAAAATAATATTTGAGATCATAAAGGTAGCTGAGGGATATGAGGGTGTCTTCCGTGGAATGATTGAAAGCCGCGGAAGGGCTGACCTCAATGCCATAGCTGCTCAACGGATGGCCGTACGCAGGCCCTGTCCCAGGCGGGTTTCCCGTCGGAAAGGTGGATGGCTGGGTTAAATAGTTGTCGTCATAAAAACCGCGCAACGAGGCGGAAATTGACCACGGCTTGGCCATTTCCTGTGGGGTTAAATTCGGGGCGTACTGTGCCTGCATTGTGGCCGCGCCCAACGCTACAAATCCAACAGAAGCAACAATTTTTTTCATAGAGCTTAACGTGTGTCCTTCTCCCCGATGCCAACGCATCGTTCACGGAGTTTTTTCAACTAAACTGAGTTCTATAGGTATTGGCAAATTTTGTCAAAAGAAAATTTCACGTTTTTTTTAATCCTCCCGCTTGGCCGAACTGCCCCAGCGATCCTTGCCGCTCAAAAACATCTGGTAAGGCAAAAAACCCGCTGGCAGCTTGGTTAAGGGAAAGCCTTCCGGCACCCGTCCCTGCGCCTGACACTCCATCACAAATTGGCTCCAACTGAACGGTTCCAATATCATTTCCGAGAGAAACCGCTGGTTGGTCGTTTTCTGCGTCAGCAGCAACGCTTTTACAAGTTCTAACTTGTTGAGTTTCAGGAACTCCTGATCATTGTCCAGCGTCAGCCAGGCACAATTGCGGTCCCCGTACCATGCCACCGCGCCAGGGATATCGCTCATCATTAATTCCTGCGGTTCCATCAATTCCGCCGTGCCCTGAATGTGCAAAGGGGAGAAGATGGAGTTAAAGACCGTCCCATGCGCCAAAAGCAGCGACGAAGTAATGAAGGGCACGCTAAAGAAAAAGACGAAGGCTCCAATAACGGCCCGGCGTTCCCGGGGAATGGCCAAGTTCAATCGGTCGAACAACATAAAAAAAAGGGCAGTGCCATAGACAAAAACCAGCGGCGCAAGCAGCGGCAGCAGGTTCTCCGAGTTAATCTCAGGCGAATCGGCGCTCAGGTGGGTTTGTCCAAAAGCCTGCACCACAAACAACAGCACGAGCGAAAAGACCAGGAATACCCTGGTCCGCCTGACGGACGGTTCGCGGAAAGGAATGAGCAGCCCAACCAGAAAAAAAGCCGATACCCAATTGCCGCCAAAGCGGGGCAAATCGTCCCGCCACATCCCATAAGCGTTGGAGATAAACTTATCGGCTACATCCAGGGGCGTTACCCGTTGCAGAGCATTCTCAGGACTGAAGGAACGTTCCAGGTGATCTCCTTCCAAAGGAGGCGTCCCCTCCACCAGGGCATAACTGGCCTCCCCAAAAAGATTCCCGCTTAAAGAATAATTCCGCGCCAGCCAAGGAACTACGAGCACCGCCATCGCCGCCACCAAAGGAAGGCAAAGCCTCGCCCGGGAGCGCGGCGCAACCCAGGCAACAAATAAAACCACAGGAATAACCATCCAGGCAAACGCGTAACGCGTCAGCCCTCCCAATGCGGTTAATGCTCCCGCCAGCAGCGCCCATCCCATTCCAGCGCCCCCTGGCGCTGCACGTTCGCGCTCCTCGATCCGCATCAAGCACGACAGCAGCGCCAAGAAAATCAGCAGCAAAAGCAAAGTCGATAAACCTGAAACGCTGAACTTCCAAAAGAGATTGGTCGCCGCGAAAAGAATGGAAGAGACCCAGGCAACGGAGGAACCAAAAAGCCGCCGGGCGATGCGAAAAAGGAGCAGGACCGCGGCAAAAAAGATGAGCTGATTAAACACGGCGATTAATCGTTCCGGCTGGTAAAACCAGTAATCGGTGGCCGTAAAATGAAAGGGCAACACCTTCATGACTCCCGCCAGGAGCAGCGGATACAGCGGCGGATTATTCAGGTCGGGCATCGGGAGAGGAACGGAACGCTGCCCCTTCGCGGGGCCGGCTTTTTTTTGCCACAGCGCTATGGATAATGGCCGAATCGATTTGGTGACGTAGCCGCGGCCTTGGGACAGATTCCTGGCCAATTGCGCCGTCTCCATCGGCTCCTCGCTGGCAAATCCCTGAAACGATGGCAGGTCATACAGGCAGGCAAAAGCGACGAACGCAAGAAGGACCGCGACGACCTTGAGAGAGCCGGCGCCCGCTCCCTCCTCCAAATGATGGATGCATTCCTGCAGCGTCACTTAGGTGCCCTCCAAATGGTAAAGGTGCAATTTCCGATGCAAAGTCCGGCGGCTCAACCCCAGCTTTTTTGCCGCGGTGGTCCGATTGCCGTCGCTCTCCTTGAGGGCGCGCAGGATGAGATGTTTCTCCCCTTCCGCCACCGTCAAATCCGATGGGGCGGGAGCGCTGAACTTTGTTCCCACACCTCTCAAGGCTGGCGGCAAATCCCGGAGGCCCACCTTGTCGCCGCGCGAAAGCACGACCGCATGTTCGATGGCGGTGCGCAGTTCCCGCACGTTGCCGGGCCAGGCGTAATTCATCAGCGCTTCCAGGGCGTCAGGTGTAAACTCGTTCACCTTTTTATTGTTCTCGGCGGCAAACTCTTCCAGAAACACCCGCGCCAGCAAGACAATATCGCCGGTCCGTTCCCGCAAAGGCGGCAGGGTAATCTGGACGACCGCAAGGCGGAAATACAAATCCTCGCGGAATTTGCCCGCCTTGATCTGTTCCTCCAAGTCCTTATTGGTCGCCGCGACCAGCCGCACATCGGCTGTCAGCGTCTTATTTGATCCGACGCGTTCAAACGTGCGCTCGCCCAGAAAGCGCAGCAATTTGACCTGCAACGTCTGGTCAATTTCCCCAATCTCATCCAGGAAAAGCGTGCCGCCCTGCGCCTGTTCAAATCGTCCGACACGGCGTTCATAGGCGCCGGTAAAGGCTCCTTTTTCATGCCCGAAAAGCTCGCTTTCCAACAGCGTCGGCGCGAGCGCGGCGCAATGCACCGTGACCATGGGCAATTGAGCGCGCGGACTCAATTGGTGGATCGCTTTGGCGATCAGTTCCTTTCCCGTTCCGCTCTCGCCGAGGAGCAAAACCGTCGTGCGGGTCGGCGCGACCTGCCGCACCACGTCGAACACTTCGCCCATCGCCGGCGATTCTCCGATGACATTGTCGAAGCCGAACTTGGACTGCAATTGCTGGCGCAAGGCGACGTTTTCCACTTCCAAATGCCGCCGCCGCAAAGCCCGTCCGATCCGCATCTCCAGCTCGTCAATTTGCAGCCGCCCTTTGGCGATGTAATCATCGGCCCCCTGCTTCATCGCTTCCACGGCCAGTTCTTCCGAGCCGTACGCGGTCATCAAGATGCAAACCGGGGGATTAGCCAGCGATTTGGCCCGGGCAATAAGCTTCATTCCGTCCTCCTGCGGCAGCCGAAAGTCTGTCAATAGTACATCGAAATTCGATTCCTCCAGCAAGGCCGTGGCGGCCTTGGCATCCTCCGCCACCCAGACATCGTAGTGCTCCTCCAGCGCGGCGCGCAATCCGTCGCGCGTCGGCTTTTCGTCATCCACGATCAGGAGTGTTGGATTGGTTTTGGTCTCGTTGCTCATGGTCTGCGGTCTCAGTCTTGTTGGCGGCGAGGAGCCGCGGTTGCCGCTCGCGCAGTGGCAGGCGCAGGCGAAAAGTGGTCCCCTGCCCTACCCGGCTCTCCAATTCTATATGCCCGCCGTGCTGGCGCATAATGCGCTGGACAATCATTAGGCCCAAGCCGGTCCCTTTCTTTTTGGTGGTGTAAAAAGGTTCAAAAATGTGGTTGATCTTGTCCGGCGCAATCCCTCCTCCAGTATCGCTCACGCTGATCCAAACAGAATCGGCCGCGCTGCCGGTCTCAATCGTCAAAACACCGTCGCGCGTCATCGCTTGCATGGCGTTTTTGATCAAATTCATCAATACCTGTTTGATTTGGCCGACGTCCATGGGCGCCAAAGGCAAGCGCTGCGCCAATACCTCTTTAACCCTCAGCCCCCGGTTGTCCAGCTCAGGCTGAAGCAATTCCAGCGTTTGGCGGGCCGCGTCGTTCAACGAGCCGGCGGCCAATTGCGGCGGCGAAGGACGCAAGGCCTGCAAAAACTGCGTTACGATATAATCCAGCCGCGTGATTTCACCTTTCGCCACTTCCAGGTAATGCTCCAACCGTTGCGCGACTTCCGCGATCTCAGGGTCCTTTTGCGGCCTGCCCCGCCGAAAAGGCCGCATCGGGACTGTCCCCGGTTCGATTAGCTTCTTCACCTGGCGCGACATCAATTGCAGATGGATATGCAAGGCGTTGAGCGGGTTGCCGATCTCATGCGCCACGCTGGCAGCCAGCACGCTCAACGAGTGGACGCGCTCACTCTCGATCGCCTCAAAAGTCTGCTGCCGCGCCTCCGTCGCATCGTGCAGGATCAAAGCCATGCCCGAACTGCCCTTCCCCTCGGCCTCAACCGGGGCGGCATAGACCCTGAGGAACCTGGGGCGCGGATAGGTCACTTCAAATTCATGCCGGGTCGTGCGCTGCCGCCCTTCCGGGCTTGGCGCGCTCAAAGTAGCCCAGTCCAGCTCCGGCAAGAAATCCGCGATCGAGCGGCCTTCCACTTCCGACGGGTTCCAGTTGAGCAACCCTGTCGCGGCCTGGTTGAAGTAAATGACGCGGCCATGCTCGTCGATCACCAGCACGCCGTCTTCAATGGCGTTGAACACCGTCTCAAGAAAGCTCCTTTCGCGCGCCAGCCGCTGCACCACCGTTTGCAAGCCTTCCGCATCCAGCCGCCCAATGCGTCCAAGGATTCGATCCAGAAAACTGGATTTTGCCGCCGCCATAGATCATTCTTAAAGTGCTGTCATCCGCGCCATTTTGTCACACTAGTAAAAGGCATTTTTCGCTGGCACGCAATCTAAACAATGACTTAGAGTCGCTCCAGCCTCGGCCGCAGGCCGCCTTTTCCGCCCGCATTCTGTTGGAAAACTTCCACTGGAGGATTGAAATAATCGCGGCGCAAGGATACCACAGCGCCGATGGCATTTAAACTGTTCAACACACTTTCGCGGCAAACGCAGGAATTTGTTCCGCTGGACCCAACCGGGAAGAATGTCGGTCTCTATTGCTGCGGCCCTACCGTCCACGATTTTGCGCATATCGGCAACTTCCGCACCTTTGTCTTCGCCGACCTGACGCGGCGTTATCTCCAGTTCAAGGGCTATGGGGTGCGCCATGTCACGAACGTTACGGATGTCGAGGACAAGATCATTAAACGGGTGAACGAAGCCAAGAGCACGTTGCGGGAATACACCGCAAAATACGAACAGGCATTTTTTGAAGACTTGCAAGCGCTCGGCTGCCTGCGCCCGCATGAAACCCCGCACGCCACGGAACACATGGGGGAAATTATCGCGCTCATTCAGGCATTGGCCGACCGGGGCATGACCTATCGGACGCCGGATGGTTCCGTTTATTTTAGCATTGAGAAATACCAGCGCTCCGGCGGCCGTTACGGCCAGTTGCTCAACCTGAATTTCGAGCAAATGCGCCCCGGCCAACGGGTGGCCAGCGACGATTACGCCAAGGATGCCCTGGCGGATTTCGCCCTGTGGAAAGGACGAACCCCCGACGATGGGTCCGTGTTCTGGACCAGCCCGTGGGGAGAAGGCCGTCCGGGCTGGCATATTGAATGCAGCGCCATGAGCATGGAATTGCTGGGGCCCGGCTTTGATCTCCACCTCGGGGGCGAAGATTTGATTTTTCCGCATCACGAAAACGAGATCGCGCAAAGCCAGGGCGCCGGACGCCCGTTTGTCAAGTATTGGTTGCACGGCGCTCATCTCCTGGTCGAAAACAAGAAAATGAGCAAAAGCCTCGGCAACTTTTTTACACTGCGCGATCTTTTGCAGAGGGGGTTCAACGGCCGGGAGATTCGATACCTCCTGCTGACCGCTCATTACCGCGAGCCGTTCAACTTCACTTTGGACGGCCTGCGAGCCGGACGCGCGGCGCTCGGCCGCCTGGACGACTGCCTCAACAAGCTGCGGCAGGCTGGCGGAAGCGCCGCCGCGACGCCGGACAACGCCCTCCTCGGCAAATTCACCGCGGCGCTGGATGAAGACCTGAATGTCTCCGCCGCCTGGGGTGCGATCTTTGATTGGGTGCGCGACAACAATCGTCTGCTCGCCGCCGGCCAAATGAATGCGCCCCAAGCGGCGTCCGCTTTGGCTGCCTGGGGGAAGATCGATACTGTTTTGGGCCTGGGCCGGGTGGAGCAATCAGTCCCCGCGGAAGTTCTAGCCTTGCTGGCCGAGCGCCAGTCCGCGCGCAAAGCGAAAGATTTCAAACGGGCGGATGCCATTCGCAACGAAATTCAAACCAAGGGTTGGGTCATCGAAGACATCCCCGGCGGCGAAGCCCGTGTCAAAAAGCAGTGAAAATCCAGTGTCGGAATAGAAACGCCAAAACCCGGTCGTTGACAAAGCTTCCGCATCCGCTATCGTAGCCGCTCCTGAAAGACTGAGCGTTTAAATTAAATATGCCGAACACTAAATCAGCCGAACGACGCATGCGGAACAGCGCGCGCAAGCGTTTGCAAAACCACAGCGTCAAATCGCGTCTGCACACCTTGGAATCCAATTACGCCGCCCTGATGACCGCGGGAAAAAAGGAGGAGGCTCTTAAGGCGCTGCCCGCGCTCAGTTCCGCGCTGGATAAGGCCGCCAAGAAAGGCGTCATCCACCGCGCCCGGGCCAATCGCACAAAATCCCGCCTCCGTATTCGTTTGAACGCTGTCAAACCTGCGGCTTAAGCCGCAGTCTCATCCATTGGGCGGTTCAGTTGCGGCTTCCGTCGCCTGTGCTACCTTCCCGTCTATGAAGGTCGCCCTGTTCGTCGAGAGAGACGGGATTTTAAACCACGACTGCATGGTCGGAAACAAGCCGGTTTCCCCATCGTCCCTCGCGGAATTGGCGCCCAAAACGGACTCCATCGAACCGCTGCGACAGGCCAAGGCCATGGGTTATCTGCTGATTGCCACGACCCACCAGCCGAAACTTTCCCGAGGCGAATTGGACCGGCGCGAATTGGACCGAATGCATGATGCGCTGAGGCAGATTTTTTGCCTGGACGACATTTGCGTCTGCCCTCATGACGTCAACGATTTTTGCCCTTGCCGGAAACCTGAACCGGGTCTGATCACGGAAGCAGCGTTTAAATGGCACATCAGCCTGGCGCATTCGTATGTCCTGGGCAATAAATGGCAGGATGCCGAAGCGGCCCACAACGCCGGCTGCACCTCTCTCTTGATCAGTTCCCCTTGGATTGGCAAAGGCCATCACGACGCGGTGTTGCCCAATGTGGCCGAGGCCCCACGGATGATTGCCCGCCTGCATGCGGCAAGAAACGCGCCGCCAGCGGTCGAAAACTTGAGGGTTAAACCCTCACCTGCTGTTCGCTGAGTCCGGGGTGGGCATATCATCTGCCGCAAACCGCCGAACGCCGCCAGCAACATAAATCTGCGCGTCGTCGGTGATGCGAAGAGTGGGCCGGGTTTCGGTGTAATCATGCATCTGATGCACCAAAAGGCGGCCCTCGGGGCTGACGACTGAATAAGTGAAAGACCGCGCGCCAGTCTGGAGGAGCACGTGCAAATTGCTCGCCCGATCCACTTGCGCTTCAGGAACACTAAAGGAGAGCATTCGGGCCAGCGGAAACACATGCAGGGTGTGGCCGTGATCGTCGGTCAGCCGCACGTAAAGTTTCAATTCGTCCAGGTAGGGAACCTTAAGCAGGCTGAAATGGCGTATTTCCGGCAGGGCGTTCGTCACGCCTGGCGGCAGCGGCAGGCCTACCTGCAAATTGGCGAGGTTTGGCAGCGGCACTCCGTTCGCCACCGTAATAACGACGGGCTTGCAGTCAATCGTTTGCCCCCACTGCTCCAGCCTGACCGATGCACCGATTCGATAATGGCCCGGACGCCGGAAGTCAAAATAAGGCGTCGGATTGAGCGCGCGTGTCCCCACCTGGCCAGAGAGCAGCGTGAACTCCCCAGCGACCGGCATGGGAGCCAGCTTGGCAACAAGATAACTCTTTTCCCCGACGATCTCAAAGCTGATCCAGGAATCGTCTTGACCCAGGGTGAGCGGCTGGCCGGAACGGTTGGTAATCCGCACTTTCAACTGCAAGTCTTCATCCGGCAGGTATTGGTGCTGGTCGAGGACCAATTCCGCGGCCACGCCGCTGACTTGCGCGCGGACAGAGGTCGCGGCTACGGTGGCCAGCAGGCCCAGCAGAAGAAGGCGTCGAAGCATGGCCGCAGTATAACGGCAATGACCCGGCAATCAAGGAACAAACAAAACGGCGGCCCGGCGGCGCGCACGGAGTGCTCGCCCTACCCAGGGCGCCAACGGTAGGGCGCGCACTCCGTTGCGCGCCGCTCCGGTTGATCGACAGCTTGATTCGCGCCCGAGAGGCAGTTCAAACCCGATAACTGAGTGACGCTCCCGCCATTTTTTCCAGCAGGCTGATCGGCGCCATTTCCGGCATCACCATGGCCGGCATTGGAATGATGAATGTTTGCTCGAGCGCGTATTGGCCGGACAAAACGGCATGGGGCACCGAATCGGTGTAGCAAATCCACGTCGAGCCGGGCGGAAACTCCAATCGAACTTTCCGGCACTTCTCCTGAAAGTCACTTTGCTCCTTGAGAAAATCGTGGAACCGCAACATGAAGCGGTCATAAGCCGAATGATCGACTGCCTTCAGTCCCAAGGCTTTCTTGATTCGGCGCACCAACGGGTTGGAGCGCCGGCTGCCTTCCGCCGCGAAACGCGATAGCCCGGCCGTTTCCGCGTAGCGCGTTGCCAGGGTCGAAAAACCCTCCGTGGTATTCCAAATCCGGGAAGCCGAAGGGTTAATGTTCGTAAAACAGCGCAGAATGCGATGGCCGTTCATCGGACGGGTCGGAAAGGCATCGAAGTGCAGCAGATCGTTGCGCTTGTGGAGGGGCAATTTGCGCCCAGCCTCCTCTTCCGGACGAAAACTCGCATAATCCAGCGTCCAATGTTCAGCATAAGGCTCCAGCAGGCGTGCCAGGAAACGCGTAACTTCCTTTGAAAAACGCCCCATAATCTCGAGCAGCCGCCCGTTCTCTTCGGCGGAACCTCCGCCGCCGCGCAGGACATTTTGCAGCGGACGGTAGGAAATATTTTTATGCAAACGTGAGCCGCTTTGACGCTGGGACAACAAGAACTCGCGGTCTTCTTCGGAAAAAACAAAGGGAAGGCGATCAAAAAATAAAATACGCCCCTCCTCCAACCGCTGGCAACATTGCCGGGCTCGCTCCTGGGTATTGCCGGGTGAACCCCAGCCCGTATCGTACTGGTAATCATCGACCTGCACCAAGACCCGCGGCTCCAAGGGGCCGACAGGAACGGCTTCAGCGGAATCGTTATCGGTATTCGTCATGGATCTTGCCTGACCGGCTGGGCGAAGATTCTCGCACCGTCGCAAGCAAGTCAAGCGCAAGAGTATCGGGAGGGGTGAGCGCCGCGAGCCCCTTCATAACAGGGCGTCGCAGCGCTCCGCCCTCCCGGCCTAACATGCGACATTATGTGACAATCATGACCGAAGCCGCTCTTAGCCGTTTATGTGGAGTTCCACATAAACGGCTTAGGTCGTTTCCAAGGGCCTCTTACCGGCCAGCAACATTTGGCGGGCTCTTTCCAGGACAGCCTTCGGAGTAATCCTATGCAAGCAGGCCAGCGGCTCGTCATAGGCGCAGCGGCTTTTTTGGCAGGGAACACAAGGCAGGCGGGTTTCCTGCAAGACATTGGCTAATTGACGATAAGGGCCGGTGTTCCAGAGATTGGTCGGCCCAAAAAGCGCCAGGACCGGACGATTCATCGCGGCGGCCGCGTGCATTGGGCCAGTGTCGTTGGTGATGGTCAGTGCGCTCAGCCGAATCCATTCGATCATTTCATCCAGGGTCGTCGCTCCGCTGAGATTCAAAGCCCGGCGAGGCGCCGCGGCGGCGATCGTTTCACCCAGGGCCCGTTCGTCTTTGCTCCCTAGGATGACAAAGCGAAGGTCTGAGATCTCCTCCAGCCCCTTAACGACAGTGACAAAATTAGGCGCCGGCCAGCGCTTGTTGTTCCATCGTCCGCCCGGCAGCAGCACCACCCAGCGCGCGCCGCCGGCTTGGGGCGACCATTTTTGTTCGATGCTTTGCGCCGCTTCATGGCGAACGGGAAGCCATTCAAAATTCCAATCCAGGGGCACTCCCAACACCGGCAAAACCGCCATGTAACGATCGACGGCATGTGTTCCCGGCAAAGCCCGCGGAGGTGTCAGATCATACATGGCCCGGGCGCCTTCGCGCTCGCCTTCGCGCGGGTTATCCAGGCCGACCGTCAGTCCGGCATTGGCCAGCCAGCCGAACATGCCGCTGCGGGCCAAGCCTTGGAGATCAATCGCCAGGTCAAACCGTTCCCGGCGCATCGCACGCACGCTGGCGGCCAATTCCGGCCAGCGATGAGGCGCGGCCCAGCGGCGGCGCTGAAAGCGGAACAGGCCGGAAATGTCGGGGTCTTTCTCCAGGAGCGGCGCCAGATTCACATCCAGCCACCAATAAATACGGCTTTCGGGCTGGTGCTTTTTCAAAAGCCGCAAGACGGGCAACGCATGGATCACATCGCCCAAGGAACTCGGCTTGAGAATGAGAATTTTCAACAGCCGGCCAAATCACTTCCCGACCGCCAGGCGCTCAGCCAGGCGCGGGGGCAAACCGGCGTCAATGATCTTTTTCTGCGCCCCCGGGATGTCGTAATCCAGCCGGCGCAACTCTATATAACCTTCATCCATGTCATAAACCACATAGGCCGCCTTGGGATTGCCGTCGCGCGGCTGGCCAATGGAACCCACATTGACAAAGTACTTGCGGCCCGCCTCGACCTTGAATTTGGAATAAGTCCCGCCCCGAACCATATTGTCGCGGATAAAGGCCACCGGCACGTGGGTATGACCGAAGAAACAAACGGCGGTGTTTTGGTAGGTGAAGCTGGCCGCGGCGGCGAGCTTTTCAAAAACGTAACCCCAGCGTTGGGGACCGTCCAGCGTCGCGTGAACAATGGTGAAACTGGAGACCATCCGGACATACTTCAAGTCCGCCAGCCACTTCTTATCTTCCGCACTCAACTGCTTGCGCGTCCAATTGACCGCTTCGGCCGCGTGCGGGTTGAAGCCTTCAAGGGCATCGTCGGAAGAACAGTATTCATCGTGGTTGCCCTTGACGCAGGGAATGTTCATGGACCGCACCGTATCGAGGCACTCCTTGGGATTGGCGTTGTAGCCAACGACGTCTCCCAAGCAAGCCACGTGGGTGCATTTCTGTTTTTCAATATCGTCGAGTACAACTTGAAAAGCCTCCAGGTTTGCGTGGATATCAGCAATAATCGCGTACTTCATCTTACGAACTCAATCTAACCCGTAATCTCAAAACCGTGAAATTCATTTTTCGCCTCGGACCAATCCGTTTGCTCCTGGCGGATGAAGCGGCCCACGTCCGAATCCCGGATCGCCTGGAGAAAGGCGGCAAGTTCTTCTCGTGCGCCTTCCGCGACCAACTCCACTCGGCCATCGGCTAAATTGCGCACTGTGCCCGTGACTTCAAATCCATGGGTTATGGTTTTGACCGCGTAGCGGAACCCGACACCCTGCACATGCCCTGCATACAAATTCATCACTTTGTGCCGTTTCATCCTTTCACTTGGCGAAGATAAAGCCAAACCCCGCGCCTTTGCGCAACTGAATTGTGCGAACGACATCCTTGATCCCTCGATTGGCCAGGACTTTGGCCAGGTTCATCGATGGCAGGGCACCACGAGCACGGGGCAAGGAGAATGACAAGCCAGCTTATTGACCGTGTTGCCGGAAACAATCCGGTGGAGCATGGTCTCGTCGTGCCCCGAAAGAACGATGAGGTCCGCTTTGACATCCTTCGCGGAGTGGATGATTTCCTCGCAAACTGAGTCCACCGCTATGCGAACGACCGTGCGGACCTCTGCCGGATAATCCGCGTTCGCGGCGCACATCTCGTCCAACTTGTGTTGCGCCTGGGCGGCCAGTTCATCCAGGTCAGACGGCGTGTAAAATGAATAGGCTGGCGGGACTTCCACGATCTTCAGGAGCACCAATTGCCCGGCGACTCCCCTGGCTAATTCGGACGCATGCCGAAAGGCGCACTGGTCGGATGGCGAGAAGTCAACCGGCACGAGAATCGTTTTAAAGTGGAACGGCTCCTCCTGGGGAGCGATCGGGTCATTGACTGGTTCGAGAAGAGACGCGGTACTCATAAGTATCCGTTCGATACCCACGCATGAGCCATGCCATACGGCCGCAGCAGCAAGTTATGGGGTCGGGCCCAAGGCAAGTTGTCGGTACGCGGCGCCGTCGAGGCCCACTCCGAGAGACCAAGTTGCGGCAACCCGCAACTTTATTGCGAAATCTCGTCGCCAACCGTCGTTTAGCTCTGCTGATGCTTCGTGCCGGAAGTTGGCACAGCAATTGATGCGTCATGAGGTATGGACAACGGACAAACAGTCCTGACCGAGGTCGCCGAGCTGAACATAGCGGCGGGCCAGCCGCCCTTGGCGTGCCGCGCCGAATATGAAGCGGGCCTGGCGGCTTTGGAACGTCATGAGGCGGAAACAGCCGTACGGTCGCTTCTTAAAGCGTGCGAGGAAGCTCCCGGCTTTATCCCCTGTCGCCAGGCATTACGCCGCGCCGCCATCACGGCCGCGCAAGATCGCCGGGGCGCAGTTAAGAAACTCCTGCAAAAATGGCGGGCTCTTCTCTGGCTGCATAAGGCCGAGATTTGGGTTCGTCTGCGGCCTTTGAAAGCCCTTTCCTTTGCCGAACGCGCTTTGCTTGAGGATCCTTTCAATGTCATTGCCCACAAGCTGGTGGCGAGGGCCGCCCTGGCGGCGAATTTGCCGCAAATTGCCGTGCTCTCGTTGAACACGGTGGCGCATCTCCGGCCGTTTAACCATGCCACGGCGCTGGAGTATGCGGAGGCGTCCGCAAAATGCGGCGATGCTTCCACAGCGGCGGCCGTCTATGGCCGGCTTCTGAAAGAAAACCCCGGAGACCACAGCGTCGCACGCGCGCTCAAGCGCCTCTCCGCGCACCCGGTTCCTGTAGCCAGCCTCCCATCAGAAGATCCGAATGGCAACGCCGACGTGCCCATGCCACGACCGCGTGAAACTTCAGGACTTTCCGAGGATGACGCTCTCATCAAACGGTACGAAATGCTGGTCATCCATTGCCCAAACAATACGAAGGTCCTGACCACCCTGGGGGACGCTTATGTGAGAAAAGGTCGATTTGACACGGCGCTCGTTTGTTATCAGCGCGCCTTGAAACAGGCTGGCCCCAATGCCCCCGCACTCCAGAAGACGATCGTCGAGACCAACCTCAAAAAATTCGACACGGCTCTGGCTCAGATCCGCGCTACTGAGCCTGACTGTGCCGCCAAACGCGAACGGATCAAGAATGAACGGCTGGCCTACGAGTGGAAAGTGGACCGTCACGCTTGAGAAATGAATACCGTGCAAAACGGAAAAGGCGATCATCCGAGAAACAACTGGGGGCCGGATTGGTATGCCAACTTTGAAGCCATCAAATGGCGCAAGAATGGAGAAAACATTATGTTTTGCGGCAACTCAACTCATCCAGCGCCTGTGCGGCCTGAAACCTGGACCGAACTCCAGCAACTTAAAGTCAGTCCCATGGAAGCCCCTCTTCTTTTGCGAGGGCTGTCCAAATCACTTGCCGCCATGCGGGCTTACGCCGATGCCAGCCATGCCCTCGCCCACGGCCAGCTTACGGCGCGGCAACGCCAGCAGATTGCTCTTACCGTGGCGGAAATCAACGGCTGTGGTTCGCGCATCGGCCATGGCGTCCATAACAATGGGGACGCCCAACTGAGCGAAACCGAAATCGAACTGGCCCGCCGCGCGTCCGCGCAGGATGCGCGGGAGGATGCGATGCTGCATTTCACGCGGGCGGTTGTTCTTCAGCGGGGAGCGATCAGGGACAAGGACCTTCACGCGGTTCGCTCCGCCGGATTCTCGGAATCTGAGCTTATCGAAATCGTCGCCAACATCGCCCTGAACATCTTCACCGACTACCTCTCCTTGATCCCCAGGACCGAAGGGTCCTCCGCCGAGCCGTCGCCGAGCATTTTTGGCACCGAGACTGCTACGTAAAAGTGCTATGAAAAGAAAATGTTTTACAAGGTTCTGTTTTAATCTCCTGGAAGCCGGCGCCACGGGCGCGCTGGCGGCGATCGCGCCGGTGAGCGCCTCCGCGCAGCTTGCGCCAGGGCCCGGCACGCCGACTCTCAGCTACCAATCCTCCAGCGACGTTGGTTTTCATCTCGACGCCGATCTCGGCCCCTCGATCATGCAAAACTTCAACAGCCCCAGGTTTGGTTTTCCGGGACATTTTTCCGCCGACCCCGGTGTCCGGTTCGACATCGCGCCAGGGTATGATTTTGTCTCCACTCGCGCGCTCACCCTTGGAACAGATTTTGAAACGGGCATGATCTACAACATCGTTGACAAAGTCGAGGACGCATGGGCCCCGGTGCCGGGCGTTCGAGTCAACTAGATGATTGAACGATCCGTATGAGCATCTTATCGATCAACGCGGGCTCCAGCAGCCTTAAATTTGGCCTCTTTAGCGATGGAGCGTGCCAACCTCTCGTCACAGGAGAAATCGACTGGGCGGGCGGCGACCGCCAAAAAGCCCAATTGACCGTCCGGCCGCGAAACGCCGCCGTCGTGCGTTCCCAGTTTTCCGCGCCGGATAGCGAGACCGCGGCAAGTTGCGCCATTCAGGCAGCCCTCAGTTCCACCGCTTCCGCCACCAATGGTGTGTCCACCATCCAGGCGGTTGGGCACCGCATCGTTCATGGGGGAGCTGATTTTTGCACCAGCGTTTTGGTGGACAAAGAGGTCAAAGCCGCCATCACCAAGTTTTGCGATCTCGCTCCCTTGCACAACGCTCCCGCCCTCAAAGCCATCGAAGCCGTAGAAAACGCATTGCCTGGCAAGCCGCAGGTCGCCGTCTTTGATACGGCCTTCTACGCCCATTTCCCCCCCAAAGCCTACCTTTATCCTGTCCCGTACGAATGGTACCAAAACTGGGGAATCCGGAGGTTCGGATTTCATGGCATCAGCCATGCCTACTGCGCCGCCCGCGCCGCCGCTTTAATGGGGCGCGAGCTTTCCCAATTGCGGCTGATCTCATGCCATCTTGGGGGCGGTTGCTCCGCGACCGCCATCCGGGGCGGGGTTCCCATCGCCACCACTTCAGGCTTCAGTCCCTTGGCAGGCTTGATGATGGGAACCAGGTGCGGAACGATTGACCCCGGCATCCTGCTCCAGCTTGAAAAGCTGCAATGCCTGACGCCAAAGGAATTAAATCGCGCGCTGAATCATTTCTCAGGGCTATTGGGAATCTCCGGCATTTCGGCCGATCTGGCTCAGATTGAAGTGGCGGCAGCCCAGGGAAATAAGCGGGCCCGCTTGGCTCTTGATATGTTTGTTGACCGGGTGCGATCCGCGATCGGCGCAATGGCCGCAGCCCTCGGAGGGATCGACGCCCTCATTTTTACGGACCGCATTGGCGAACGCTCTGCCGCCTTCCGGTTGGCGGCGTGTGACGGGTTGCAATTCATGGGGCTTCGGCTGGATGCCGAGCGCAACGCCGCGCCACGGCCAGATGCCGATATTGCCACTCCCGACTCGCCCGCGCGGATTCTCGTCATCCATACAGAAGAGGAACTGATGGTCGCCCGGGAAACCCAACGCGTCGCGAGTCGGTAGTCTGGCAACGTTGCCCATCCGGCCTTTTGCTAGAACCTTCTGACACTTTGCGGCGGGACCAACAGCGCGGTCTATTCGTATGTTGCCAACTCCCCGCCGACGGGGCAGACTAATTTTGCCCACGGCGGCGCGAATGTGATGAGGAGTGTGAAAGCTTATGATGATTTAAACCGCCTCAGTTCGATTTCCTCCAGCGGAGCGGCGGGCTTCTCCGGCGTCGTCTCCATCGGCTCGGCCAATTCCAACGCCACGGTGACGGTGAACAAGCAGCGGCCGCATCGGAAGGGGGATTATTTCTGGGAACAACTGGGATTGAACAACGCTGCCGGGCCAGTGTGGCAGGGAGTGACGAATCTGGCGGTGCTCAACCAAGGGACCAACGCCGACCTAGCGCGGACGAACACGGGCAACGTCTTTCTGGCGCAAATGCCGGAGAAGTATAGTTACGACGCGGACGGGAACCTGCCGACCGACTGGCGGTGGACGTACGCGTGGGACGGAGAAAATCGGCTGCTGGGGATGACCAGCCTGAGCAATGCGCCTAGTGGATCAAAGATGCAGTTGAGTTTCGGCTACGACTATCAGGGGCGGCGGATAGCCAAGATGGTCTCGACCAACAACGGGAGCGCGTATGTGGGGGAATCCACGAACCTACTACGTGTATGACGGGTGGAACTGCGTGGCGATCTTCAACCCATCGCTTGCGCTGCTGGATTCCTTCAAGGTTTCTGACCATCTAGGTGTTGAGGTATGATCGCCTCCAAGATAAAACGGTTTTACATTGCTTTGATGGGTTTAGTGTTTGCGCTCATTTTATATGTGGGTGCTTACTGTTTATGTGTTTCTATTCAGTTCGAGCATAATCCTGCAGTGATGGAGGAGAGCGTACAGTCGGCAGGCATCTACTACAAAGTCAGTCCGAGTCTGGAGACGATTGCGCGTTGCGTGTTTGAGCCGGCGTGGCTCTGCGATGCTTATTATTTCCGGCCGAAGCTTTGGGAAGATAGGCAGAAGCCGGTTGCGACGACGGCGAAATGATATCGTCAGCATTAATCCCTTTCCACACATTTTACTAGGAGCCGGAAGGCGTTGTCACATCTAAACATTTTTACATTTGTTGACGAAAGGGGGAGCGAGCGGGTATTCTCGGCATCGATCGCGAGCCGGGGTATGTTTTCCAAGAATCCTACGGGTAAATCGTGTTCGACTTCCTGCAGGACAACGCGCATGGTGTTGATGCCGATGTTCTCCGCAAGACCTCAGAAGTGTGCCGTCAATAAAGCCAGCGGAGGCCGAAGCAAAACAGGCCGCAACTTAGCAATCCGAGGCCAAGCGCAACCGCGCCACCCAGGCGTTTCTCAGGAAGCCTGAACCACATGTACAAGCTGCTTAGGACCATGAAGATCAGGCCGGCGGCAACCCCGTCCATCGAAACCACCCACAAGGAAGTCAGCGCCCAATCTCGGGTATTGCGAGGATCATCCATTTGCACGCCCGTGAATGTGTGCAGCACTTTCATTACTCCCCAGAAGTTCACGTCACTTTGCCGCACGCTAACGCGCTTCCGCGGCAAATCGGCCTTGATAAAAAAGAAATGACCCGGGCGTCTCACTTGAAAATCAAACAGATTGGGGTCCGTCCTGGTTGTAGTCCACAGAATCTCCCCTTCAATCCCCACTTGTCTCATGATCTCGCGCGCCTGACCAAGGTCGCCTTTCAGTTCCGGCCAGGGAGCAGTAATCTCCCGCTCGTAATTGGTCTCCTTGCGGTTGTTCCAGGATTCCGCAAAACTCCAATTCGGATGGTTCAGGAGCAGGCCGCTGCCGGCAAACAGCCACATGAAGCAGAGCAGAAACAATCCCGCGTAGAAATGCAGCTTGCGATTCCAGCGCTCGAATCTCGCCCAGACTCGAGGGACATTCGGCGGTTTGCCTGGACCGGCGGGTTCAGTGGCTGAGGGCATAGGCCATTCCAAACAACGATAACGCCCCGGCGGAAAGCAGGAAGAACCCCACCGATCGCTCAGCGCGCAACATGTACCAGAGATAGACACCGCTGATAGAAATAAACAGGATCAGGTAAACCGTTGCGTCGGCCATCCAACGCCACACCTTCAGGCAGACCCAATTCATCCGAATGCCAGGCCCATGCGGACCTGGGGATTTATGGAGAGCCACCAAGGCGTCGGCCAGACCCGTCTCCCGGGTCACGATGGTTGCTTGACGATTGGTCATGCTCACGCTCACGGTCGTCTCGCGTCCGGGAATCATGACGGGTATGATTAGCTTCTCCTCTTGGACAAGGTGCCGCACGAATCCGACCTCACCGTGGACGCCAGCTCTTTCAAGGGCCGGTTTAAGCGCATCGATGAGCGGCCGGCCCGAAAGGGCCTGCAAATCTTGCGGAAGGGGAAAGGCCGATACAATCCGCGTGTGAGAGGTTTCCGAAACGATCTTCGGCAGCCAGGAGTATGCCAGAAAAAACACGCTGATAGAAAAGACGAGCACGAATGGGCTGACGAACAGCCCGAAATAAAGGTGAAGATCTCGGATAAATCGGTAGAAACTCGCTCTCATTCAACGGGGATATTTTTAAGATTTGAAAACATTGCAAGACCGGCGGTTTTGCGCGACCCCCAATTGCTCGAACACCAATTGGGTGCGGTGATGATTTTATTATCGGGAGACGTGGGATCAAACATAGTGTATCGAACCACTCACGTGATTTCCCGCTCCAAGCGCCGGGCTTCGGCCCGCAGCATCTCGGTCACGCGGTTTTTCACCAGATAGACTTGATTGACGCTTACGTTGAAAGCGCGGGCCACTTCCTCCGGCGGCCACTCTCGGTTGACGTAAAAGTCGAAGATTTGGAATTTTTGCGGATCAAGGTAACGCTTCACCCGGCCCATGGCCGCGTCGAGAATGGTTTTTTCCCAATCCGCCTCGCAGATCGCCTGCCAATCCTGGCTATGTTCATCCGCCAACCGCTCAATCAGCGCCGTTTGGGCGGTGTCGCCGGAGCCTGGGTGGTCCCTGGCCATTGGGCCACGCTTGCGCAATTGGTCCACGATGCGCCAGTGAGTGAGTTTGAGCAGCCAGGCTTTGAAGGAACCAAGGGCGGGATCGTATTTGAAGGTTGGGATGTGTTTGGCGACCGAAACCATGGTCTCCTGTACCACGTCCTGCGCTTCTGCGTCGCTCAAGCCTGCTTTACGGGCGACGCCGTAAATCAAGTTCCAATAAATGTCGAAGAACTCTTGCCAGCTTGGCTGGTCGCTCCAATTCTTCATCCGCTCCAGCAGCGTCGCGCGAGTCTGAGCCAGTCGCTCTTCGTTCTTCGGCACAAGTGACTCATGCGCTGGCCCGCGGCCATTGGCAAACAAAAACACGACTTACGCGGATGAAGCTTCTGCCAGGTCTTCGTCCTGTTCCGTGCTGTCTTCAAACATGGCGATGATGACCCGCCGTCTCGCCTCCTCGGCCACCTGCGGAGCGCTGACCTTCGTCACCACGCCTGAAGAAACTTTTTGTTCCACCAGGAAATGCAGCGCCGCCGTCAGGCAACGTTGAATCGCCTCGCGATTCTCCGCGCGAAACCGGCGGAGGACGCACGCGTCGGGCAATTCCCCCCCGTAGAGACAGGGGAAAGACAGGTCCCGCGCGACCACGCAAGCCGCGTCCGTGGAACGGTAAATCTGCCGCGCGTAACAAAGGGTGAGCGAGGCCAGCATGGCTCGGGCCTGTGCAAACGGCGGTGACTCTTCGGGCGAAAGCCCCTGGAGCGAGTCGTCGTCGATCGCTTGCACCGCCGCTTCAATGGCTTGTCTAATGGTGCGTGGGCCGGCGGCAACCCTGTCTTGAAAAAGCGGCTTGGTTCCCATTTTTACTCCCCGATAATCTGTGCGCGTGTCTGTCATTGTCATAAGATTTCCTTCGCTATTCGGTTTATGTTCCAAGGGCGTTACGCAGGAAGGGCGCAAATCTTTCAAACTATTTTCGAAGATATCTTGAAAGAACAAGACGCGGCCTGCGTATCCCTTGCAGGCCGCCGCGATGATGAAGGCAAGGCGAATAGCTTGCGCCGGCGGCGGCGGCCCTGTAAAAGGTGCCTGCCACCGGAGCACCGGAGAGTTGGAGAGAGAATTTGAGACCATTCATCACAGTTGTCAGACGGATGGTTCTGATCGCGAGTTCGGGATGGATCGCGCATGGGGGCGAACTCGCCTCCGCCCAAACGAATGATGCCATTCGCATCGTGGAAATTTGCCGGCGAGTGGAGATCTTGCAGCCCGGGGCGCCGGATTGGATGCTCGCCGCCACCAACCAAACCCTTAAATCTTTCTACCGTATCCGCACTGGCGAGGCAGGTTCCGTCGGTCTTATGTGGCCCGATCACACCGTGCTGCGATTTGGCGCCTTTACGGAGGTGGAAATCCGGCCGCCGGACGCCGCGAATACCGACAACGGCCTGCATCTGCTCAGAGGCATCCTTTCCTTTTTCCACCGCGGGAATCCCGGCCGCGTCAATATCATCACCGGCAGCGCCACTGCCGGCATCAAGGGCACGGAATTTGTCATGGAAGTCGCAGAGTCCAACGGGGTGGAACAAACCAAGCTATTCGTGATTGACGGCGCCGTCCGATTCAGCAACGAGAGAGGCGAGAGGGACGTGACAAACGGTCAACAGGCCGTGGCCGAACGGGGCCGCGCGCCGTCCGTCACCTCCGGTTTCATCGCGAAAAACATTTTGCAATGGTGCTTCTATTATCCCGGCATTCTTGATCTGAGCGACCTCCCTCTGGCGACCGAGGAGCAAAGGAGCTTTGGCGATTCCCTGGCGGCCTATCGCGACGGTGATTTGCTCGCGGCGCTGGCGAAATACCCGGACGCGCGCCAACCCGCTTCCGACGCCGCAAGAGTCTATCACGCGGCGTTGCTGCTCGGGGCGAGCCAGGTGGCCGAGGCAGAGACGGAACTTTCGTTGCTCCCAGCCACAAGTGTTTCCCAACGGCTTGCCATCGCCCTACGCACTCTGATCGCCGCCGTCAAACACGAACCGGGCCCGTCCCCCCTCAAAAGCCAGATGGCGAGCGAATTTCTGGCCGCTTCCTATTTTGAACAGTCTCGCGCCATCGCCGGCGTCTCCTTGCCCGCCGCGTTAAGTCTGGCCAGGCAAGCGGTGACTGCCGATACCAACTTTGGCTTCGGCTGGGAGCGCGTGGCCGAGCTTGAATTCAGCTTTGGTCGCACCGATCGCGCGTCGGAGGCCTTGGGCAAAGCTCTTCAACTTTCCGGGCGCAACGCCCAGGCCCTGGCGGTGAAAGGCTTTTTGCTCGCCGCGCGAAACCAACCGCGCGAGGCGGTCGAATGGTTCGATCGCGCGATGGCGGTGGACTCTGCCTTGGCCAATGCGTGGCTGGGACGGGGTTTGTGCCGCATCCGGCGTGGCGACCTCAAAGGAGGCCGTGAAGATCTGCTCATTGCTGCCGCGATGGAACCGCAACGGGCCGGGCTGCGGAGTTATCTGGCCAAGGCCTGGAGCGACACCGGCGACGACCGGCGGGCTTTCAAAGAACTGCACATTGCGGAACGCTTGGATCCCAATGACCCGACCGCCTGGCTGTACTCGGCGTTGCTCGAAGAGCAGGACAACCGCCTCAACGAAGCCGTCCGAGATCTGGAGAAATCGCAGGAATTGAACACCAATCGCAGTGTCTATCGGTCCCAATTGCTCCTCGACCAGGACAGCGCCGTGCGGAGCGCGAACCTGGCGCGGATTTATGATGAAGCCGGCCTCAGCGACGTGGCGGTACGCGAGGCGGGCCGGGCTGTCGCGGCGGACTACGCCAACTTCTCCGCCCATCTATTCCTGGCCAACAGCTATGAGCAATTGCGCGAGCAGAGTCCGTTTGACCTGCGCTATGAGACGCCTGCATTCAGCGAATATCTCCTGGCAAGTTTGCTCGGCCCGGCGGACGGACGCCTTTTGGCGCAACCCGTCACCCAGCAGGAATACACCAGCTTGTTTCAGCAGGACACGATGGGATTCAGTTCAAGCACGGAATACTTGAGCCGGGGGGCGTGGTCGCAATATGCCGCGCAATACGGCACCTTGCGGGACAGCAGCTACGCGATTGAATCGGATTACAGTAATGACCCCGGCCAGACTCCTAACGGCGGCCAGGAGAGCTTGCAATTGTCTGTTAAAGTAAAACAAATGCTGACTCCAAGCGATGGTCTGTTTATCGAGGCCCTGGATTTCCATCAAACGAGCGGAGACCTTTCCCAGCGCTACGACCCGAGCCAGGCAGACACCAGTTTAGACGCGCATGAGAAACAGGAACCCAGTGTCTTGGCGGGACTCGATCACAAATGGAGTGACACTCAGCAGACACTTTTACTGGCGAGCATCTTCAACGACACGCTCTCGTTTTCGGACCAGATTGGCCAGACCTACTTGCTGGGAAGCCCGACCAAAGGGGCCTCTCCATTTTTATTCACCCAGGAGAACCTCATGGAGAATTTTGAAAACCGGCTGATGGTGGATTCCTTCGAAGTTCAGCATTTAGCCAGTATTTCTCAATTTCAAACCATTGCCGGAATTCGTCTGCAAATCGGCTCCGATCATCTGGCCAATGAACAGTCTCCAACCGACAAGACTTTGTACCCGATTTATTTCCCCCAGCAATTCGTCATCAATCAGTCATTTCTGACATATTCGCTGCGTATCACACCCTACCTCTACGAATACTGGCACTTGACGCGCCAACTTTGTTTAATTGGCGGGTTGGCGTATGATTACCAGATCTTGCCCGAAAACGCACTCTTTGCGCCGTTGTCCAACCAGGAAAAGGTCCAGAATCAAGTTTCGCCAAAAGCGGGCTTAGTTTGGGAGCCGGCATCCGGCTCCGCGGTTCGCGCCGCTTATACCCAGTCCCTGGGAGGAGCCAATCTGGATCAAAGCCTGCGCCTGGAACCGACACAAGTGGCCGGCTTCACGCAGGCTTATACGAGTGTCATGCCTGCCTCCCTCGTTGGAGGCATCGGCGGCGCGCGCTTTGAAACGGCTGATCTTTCCCTCGAACGCCGCTTTAACCGGGGCACGTACCTGGCGTTGTCGGCGGAGTTCCTCCGCTCAACGGCGGATCAGTCGGTGGGCGGTTTTTCCCGTGTGGAATCCGGGGGTTATGGGCCGGCGATTCAATTGCCGGAGCAGTTGGTGTTTCAAGAATGTTCTTTGGATTTTTCTCTTCATCAGTTGTTCGGGAATTATTTCAGTCTCGGGGCGCGCTATCGGTTGGCAGACGCGCGTCTCTCTACTGTATTTCCCCAAGTAGGGCCGGCCCTTGGTAATAGCTCGGACCTGTGCGGTCTCTTGCACCTGGTCAGTCTGGACGCCTCGTTTCAGCATCCGAGTGGTTTCTTTGCCAGCATCGAGGGAGAATGGTGGCGTCAGGATTTGGGCGAGGATTTGTCCTCTTTCCCAGGCGATCAGTTTTGGCAGGCCAACGCCCAGATGGGCTACCGTTCGCCGCGGCGGCGCGTTGAAATCTCCCTCGGCGTCTTGAACATCACTGGACAGGATTACTGTCTTTCCCCCATTAATCTCTATCCCAATCTTCCGCGCCAGCGCACTTTTGCGGCGCGGTTGCAGTTTAATTTTTAGCCGGGCTTGCCAGGAACTTCCATTATGAACTCGCTTCCTAAGGCGCAGTTGCCGAACTGGAAACATTCATGGAAATCAGCTTCTTGCAATACGTGGAATTCAGGAAACAGACGGTAAACACATACTTTTCCGAGCTCACCCCAGGAAAGCTAACGCAGGTGGTGCTCCCCGTAGTGAGAGTTGAACATATCGGATGGGGAGAGGAAAAGTCATAAACCTCCACAAAGTATTGACGGTTCGGTACGGTCGCACCGCTAGCCATTATCGTGATATAATTGACACCTTGATTCACAGGATAACCATTGCCTCCATTGTAGAATGACACCCACGTACAGTAAGTGGACCCATTGCATGAGCTTTTTTGGGGACTGCCAGCAGGAGGCAGAGGCTGCGTGGGTGTGGTGATGCCACTCTCGAGCCCGCTCATCCGCCATGTTCCGGCTAGACCGAGCGCGGCCCACCGTGTGGAGGTCCGAGTTTTCTGGGGCAAGTTGTGAAAGCTGGCGCCATTGGCGTTGGTGGAATCAATCTCGCAATGGTAAAAGCCGGCTTGATTGGTTGAAGGATCCAACACGATCAAACGCGGAGTCATCATGCTGCCCGCGCTATAGCTTTTGTTGGTCGGTTCGATGGGGCTGTCATTGAAATACCACTGATAAGACAGTTCGTCCCCGGCGCTTGCCGGGACCGCCTTAACCTCAAAAACTGCCGTTGTCTGTCCTGAAGCTACTTCCACATCCAGCGGCTGGCAGAGAATTGTCGCCAGATGTGCCCTTAGGTTTTCCTCGCAAACGCATTCGCCGCTCAACGACGTCCGTCCGACGGGGGCGTGGCGGCAACCTGTCAAAATCGTAACGAGGCCCGCGGTCGCCACCGCCGCAATCATTTTTGGAATCTCTCTGATCATAGGTTTCCCTTCCATATTTTGGTTTTCCTTCTCCCGCGGCCTGAAACTCGCCGACCCCGTGCCGGCGGTCAAACTGGATGCCGGGCCGCCATTCAGGGCCTATTTTACTAGAAGAAGGCTAGCTTGTAAATAAAAATAGGATATCTAAAAACACTTTGTTCAAGCCGAAGATCCGCTAAACTCGGCTGCGTCATGGGTTCAAGACTCCGCGGAGCATTTTGTTTGGCCGGAACAGGGCGTTCCGTTTTGTCGCGGTGTCAGTTTGGAGGAAGGTTGTGACGGGCGGCGCCGGCATCAAAAAAGGCCTCACGAAGTCCTCTCTCGCGGGCGCGGGGTTGACGGCGCTGGTCGGCCTGCTGCTTTGGGGAACGATGCTGGGCGATCCCTGGGTAAACGCCAGCTACGACTTGCTCTTCCGTTTCGGCACCCGCGGCGTCACTAATCAAGTCGTGCTCATTGAGATGGACAACGCCGCCTGCCGCGCGCTGGGCCAGACCCGCGAACTTTGGAACCGTGCCTTGCACGCGCAATTGTTGAACCAGCTTGCCAAGGCCTCCTGCCCGCTGGTGGTTTTCGATCTTTTCTTTGATGAACCTCGCGATGCGCCCACCGACAACCTTCTGGCCGCCGCCATGCGGCGGCACGGGAACGTGGTGTTGAAGGCCGAGGTCCAAACACCGGCGCGTCCCGGGACGGAAACGATCGAGGTGGCGCTGCCGAGGAAACTCTTTTTGGAAGCTGCCACCAAGTGGGGCCTGGGCGAGGTGAAGCTCTCGGATGACCAGCCCAACAAACCGGTTCGGCGCCATTGGCCGTTTCCCGCGCCCGTGAGCGGTTTTCCAAGCCTGCCGTGGACGGCCGCGCTTCTGGCCGGCGCTCCCCCGGACAAGCTGCCGCAAGAAGAACATCCGCAAGAACAATGGTTGCGTTACTATGGCCCCCGCGGCGGCGGATGGGAAACCTTCAGCTATCATCTGGCAATGTCCGCTCTCTCCAACGGGCCGGACTCTTTTCGCGGCAAAACTGTCTTCATCGGCAATAAGCCGGATATAAGCGACACCAACTCCACCCGGTTGGACACATTCCGCACGCCTTACGGCGAAGACGTCGGCGGCATGGAAATCCTTGCCGTGACTTTTCTTAACCTGATCAATGGCGACTGGCTGCGACGGCTTCCCGCATGGAGCGAGGCCGCACTGCTGGTGCTTGCGGGAGTTTTGATCGGGGGCGGCCTTTGCCAATTGAAGCCTTTTTTGTCCGGCCTGGCAGCGGCCGGAATTGCCCTGGGGACGATGCTGGTATTCGTTTCATGGAGTTACTACAGCAATTACTGGTTCCCCTGGCTGGTCATCGCGGGCGGCCAAGTGCCCTGCGCGCTGGCGTGGGCCTGGGCTTCCGGGAAGCGGCCGGTCGTTGTTATTCACGAGCGATTCCCCGGCTTTGCCACCGTGGGCGGACCTCTCGGCAAGGGGGCCTATGGCAAAGTCTGGCTGGTGCGCGATGCCTTGGGACATTTCCAGGCACTCAAGGAAATTGAACGAGCCAACTTCAAAGACGGAACCGCCTATGAGCGCGAGTTCCGCGGCATCAAGAGTTATAAGCCGGTTTCCAACCTGCATCCCAGCCTGCTGCACATTGATTACGTCAACCGCAACGACCAGCAAGGTTACTTCTATTATGTCATGGAATTAGGCGACCCGCTCGACCCGGATTGGCAACAAAAGGGCGAGCCCTACAAGCCCCGGGATCTGGCCAGCGTTTGCCATCAGGCGGCGGAAGGACGATTGCTCCCGTTGGAGTGCATTCGCATCGGCATCAAACTACTGGAGCCGCTGCACTTTCTTCATCAACAAGGGTTGGCGCATCGTGACATTAAGCCATCGAACATCGTTTTGGTGAATGGCAAGCCCAAGCTCGCGGACATTGGATTGATGAGGGAGGCCACTTCGGACGGCACGGTGGTGGGAACCCTGCCATATATGCCACCACCGCCCGAACCGCCAGGCACGCAGTTAGCGGACATTTACGCCATGGGCAAGATGCTCTACGTGATTAGCACTGGCAAAGATCCGCAATCGTTCGCGGAGATTTCAACTGCGCTCGTCAAGGATGCTGAATTCATGCGCCTGAACGTGATTATTTGCAAAGCTTGCCAGCCCGAAGCTCGCCAGCGTTACGCCAGCGCCGCCGAGATGCTGGCAGCGTTACGGGCGGCGCAAAAAGAACTTGATGCTGGCCATACGAGAATAATCTGAATAGTCACGCTGATACCCGGACCCGCCAGATCAAGTCCGTCGCCATGCGTCAAGCTGCCGCCCCGCACAGGTCTGCCGCACAACGCTGGAGCGCTGATCGTACGGATTCAATTCGTGCCAATCCAGCGCCCGTGCTCTGAGTCTTCGCGGGGTCGTGGAACTGAGATCAGCCGAGGCTTCTTTATTGGCGTCCCTCGGGATGCCCCCAATCCGTCGAGCGCCCCAAGAATGGCGCGTTGAACGGCTGGCTGGTAGAGGTTGCCTAAATGGCCCCCATGCTCGAAGAGTGTCACTTCCGTGGGGTCGAAAGTAGCTTCAATCCACGCAAGATCCTCAGCCGAAAGGACAAAGTCGTTCCGGTTCACGATGAGCCGGATATTGCGGTTCCCCTTCAGCTCGTCCGCGTAGGCGCGCAGATCTGTCGCTTTCGTTTCAATCTCCGGATTCGCCATGTCAATGCCCCTGGCCTCGTCATAAGGAATCGCAAATTCATCGATATAATCCGAAAAGGAGTACCGCATGATTTCATCGTAAGCCGCGCGGCGGTTTGATTTTTCGAGCGGGTGTTTCAGCACGCCTTGGTTGTGACGCAACTGGCTGCTGAATATCATGTCTCGCAGGGTCAGACGAAGGCCCAAGCCGATCAGGAACCGGCTTTCGATGGCATTGAAGGGCAGGACAGAGCCCGGCTTAGGAGACTGCGCACTCAAGGTGGCAACCTTGATGAGCGTGTTTTCGATGCCGGCGGTGCGCTCTTCAGCGGGCCAGGCTAAAGGCGCGAGGTAAAACTGGTCCAAATTGGTCACGCTATACCGCAGATTAACCGGTGAATCGATAGCGACATAACGCTCAAATCTGACCGGGTGAGCCTCGTTGGTAACCGCCTGCGCCGCCAGGCACAACGACTGGAAAGCCCCCATGGAGTAACCCATCAGCACCCTTGAGCCTAAGCGATGCCGATAGACTGCGTCCAAACGGCGGTCGATTTCGGCCAGAGCGACTTGCAGGTCGCGAACATCGGCGGGAGGGTAGGAGGGGAGGTCCGTGGTCGAAGCGTGTTCCATGAATTCGGGATGGAACGTGCTGCTAATGCACGCGGCGGAGAAGCCTTTCTGGTAAACAAGTTCCGCCAGCCCCAACTCGTTCCCGGCCAAACGATGGGCGCCGTAACCGGGAACAATATATACTACAGGTGCGTGATTTGCTTGGAGCCAAAACGTGAAGTCCAGTTTCTTGCCCGTGGTGGGGATTAAGACCGATCGGGTTGTGCCCCGGGCCGGAAACTCGGCGTTCGTATAACTGAAAAGAACGGATTGGAGAGTCTCCAGCGCCGCTTCGTCCTGGCTTCCAGTCACACGCATGTCCACCTTCCGATTTTCGTGTCGGAAGCTCCACGCGGATTGCAGGATCGAATAGGAATCGGCCTCGGCTTGGCTAAAACAGACCAGCCCTTCCACGGTGTCACTGAAATCATTGGCCGTTGCCCCGGAACCGATCAAATCGTAAGGGAAGAAGTAGGTCTGCGGTTCCGCGGCGGTGTCCCCTGCCAAGCCAACGGCATCCCGGTTGTCGCTTGGTCCGAAGATAGGCAGCATTAGATAAAACCCGGGCTGCCAGCCCCATTTCATGAAAGTCTGGCCAAAATCCGCGTCATTCTTCGGCAGGCCCAAATGCGTCGCCACATCGAAGAATCCCCCCAGGCCAAGCACAGTGTTACAAAGGCAGCGTTCCGTTTCCTGCCAGCTTCCCCCCCAGTTTCCTTGCAACAGGTTGTTCAGCAGGCGGTCTGGATAGGTCATGTTTTTGCCCATTCTCCCGATCCCCCTTCGCACCGGCTTAATCACGACCCGCCGATAGACCCTTGAGGCCGGCCTGACCGCCCAGGTCATAAATCCCTTATTGAAACCCCAAATCGCACGATTGAAGGGTTCGATGGGGTCATTGAATCCGTTGGGCAGGATAATGCAATCTGCGACCTTGCGTTGGGGAGCCGTTCCTGGCGACGCGTTGGTTACCGCGCCCATGATCGGTTGCGCCAGGGCGGATTCAAGCACGAGGCAGCCCAAGGCGGCAAGAAACAGAAAGAGAAAGCTACCTCTGGGTCTCATTGTGTCGTAGTGATGAAAGGTGGGTTTATCGCCCAACTAGGGATGATCCGCTGAACCAGTTCCGAGGCTTGAGGTGTTGTTTTCATGGTTTTCTCACTTTTGTTTCTCTCACGGTGCGTCGCGGGCGTGGACGCGCCTTCTTGAAAATGGCCGCCCCTTTCATCATACAACTGGACATGGTTTGGCGTTCCAGATTTCTCCGGCATATTCGGCGATGGTTCGGTCGCTCGAAAATTTTCCGGACGCGGCCACATTCAGAATCGCCTTGCGCACCCAAGCGTCCCGGTCAACGTATGTTTGCACCAGCTTCTGGTCCGCCTCGAGGTAGGACTTTAAATCCGCCAGATGCATATAATGGTCACCACGGGCGAGCAACGTGTCTTGCAATTCATGGGAGAGGCCTGGGTCGTTGCGACTAAAGTGGCCGGAGAAAATCAAGTCCAACGCCGCTCGTGTCTCGGGTTCGTTTTGATAGTGCCAATAGGGATTGTACCAACCCCGGCTGTCGGCCACCTGCTGCGCGGTCAAGCCGAACAGGAAAAAGTTGTCCTCTCCCGCTTCCCCGGCCATCTCAATCGTCGCGCCGTCTCGCGTGCCAAGCGTCAGTGCCCCGTTCAACATGAATTTCATGTTGCTCGTTCCGCTTGCCTCGTAACCGGCGGTCGAGATCTGGTTGGAAACGTCGCTTGCGGGAATCAACCGTTCGGCCAGCGTGCATGAATACTCCGGCAGAAACAGCACCTTCATCCGGCCCTTGACAGCCGGATCGCCGTCAATGGTGCCAGCGAGATTGTCGATGAACTTAATAATCACCTTAGCCAAGTGATAAGCCGGAGCCGCTTTGCCGGCGAAAAAGAAGGTCCGCGCCGGCGAATCGATATTCGGATTCTGCCGCATCCTATTGTAGAGCACCACCACCCGCAGCGCGTTAAGGAGTTGCCGTTTGTATTCATGGATGCGCTTAATTTGGCAATCGAAGATGCTGTCCGGGTCAACCGCCTGACCGGTCTTGGATTTAAGCCAGTCTGCGAATTGCGTCTTAGGAGCCGCGCAAAAATAACTGTCACATATTGTCCGCTTGTGCTATGCTAGTTGCATGTTGATCGATATGAAGAGGTTGCGCGAGAAATACGCCGCGTTGAAGGAATGCTTCGATGAAGCTCG
>JBKQWF010000216.1:0-22822 GCA_052139695.1 Limisphaerales bacterium | reverse complement strand
TGGCCACCCAAGAGAAATGTGAAGCGGCGGCGGAACGACTGGCCAAGTTGACCAAGGAAATCGGCCAGCAGGTGGACACCAAGGCCATCGTCGAAGGCATCCGCCAATCGGTTCACGCCGGCGTGCGTGCCGAAGTGATCACGCCGTTCATGCAGCGGACGGAGGAATTAAGCGCAGACGTGCTGCCGACGTTGGAAAAAATCAGGAACGCGAACGAGGAAGCCGGGCGGGTATGGCCGGGCCGCATCTGGAAAATGGCGCTGAGTTGCGGCCTGGCTCTGGGGCTGGCCGTGGCGATTGTCGGGACCCGCGCGGCGTATTTCAAAATCAAAAGTCATTACGACCGGACGCTGGCCGAGCAAATCGCGTCAGCAGAAAAGACGCTGGCGCAGAATCAGGCCGCGTTCCGGGAACTGGCCGTGGCAAATGTGCCCGTTCGAGTAGTGCGGGCGTCTGACGGCAACACTTTGCGGGGTGGTTACGCGGTGGTTATCGAAGGCATTTACACCACCGAACAACGAACGAACCAAAACGGAAAGGAGGGAATAATTTACTTTTCCAGCCAGCGTAAGGAGAGCGAACTGGAAAGCATCCAAGGGGAAGTACAAGACGCCTATCAGAAAATGAAGGAGGCGGGCAAGTGACGGAGCGGTAAAAACTATGAGGCACGCCGGTTTTTTTGCCGGACAAACCTTTCGTATAAAACATTGTCATTCCCGGGGGGCAGTTTGCCAACCGTGAATCTGACGCTTTTTTAAGGGGCGGGGCCTTTCTCTGCAAGGGGAATGTGCCGCTCCGGGCAAGCCGCTGGCCTTACGCCTGTCCGAATGGCTATCATCTTGATCCGGCAAAAGCCCCCGGTATAATTTCTTGATCAATTATGCAAGCATTCATCGATCTTGTGGCGGCCCAGGTCAACGCCTCGCCCGCGCCGAATTCAAGCTGGGCTTCTTCCCGCCGGATCATCACGTCCCGCTTGCAGTGCCCACGCAGCCGCCCGCACCGCAAACGCCGGGGAAATAGTTTATGAGAATTAAATGGACACGATTCGATTCTGTTAACACAGTGGCACTGCCCAACGTGATTATACCAAACTTCACTCCGTGTATTGGGCCGGGCGCAGCAATTCAGGCTGGACAAATGAAAGTGCGCGGCGGCGATTCGATTGAAATAGATGCTGCCGGTCTGCGGGAAGAACCAAGAGATTTTTTTTGGTTCACCGACACACGAGGAATTACATATTTATCGGTTCCAGCCGACCTGTTTGTTCGAGTTGAAGAAGAGCCATGATCCGTTCTTTTTTGTTATGTCTTTAATCGCTTGCCCAGAATGCAAAAAACAAATCTCCGACAGCGTCGGTGTTTGTCCGCATTGTGGCCTTCCAATCGCCTACGCATCGCAAGGCTCTGTGCCACCAGTCCCGCCAAAGGAAGATGTCAGCAGTCGGTTTCCCCTGATTCCGGTTGACGCAAAGGATTCATCGGAAGCGGCGAGACAAATCATGCGGCAACTCAACCGGTTTCGTGCCGAGGGCTGGACGACCGGACGGGCTTGGGCCGGCGGCGAAGGTAGAAACGGTTATTACTGGGACCCCGAGAAAAAGACTCTTTGGGTTGACCCGACTTTCGCCAAGAAGGAAGTCGCCAACCAATGCGTTCACATTGAAAATGCCACCCAACGGGCCATTTTGCGCTTCGACTTAAGGCCCACGATTAGGCGCGGGATTTCACCCGACATGCTTATGAACGCTGCCCTGCCCGGTTGCACGGAACAAAAAATAGACCAACTGATAAAATCGGACCATCAAACTTCACGCTTACTCGAAGGTCGCTCCGGTTGTCTTGTGTTTTTTCTTGCTCTCGTTTTCGGAATCATTGGAGTAATCACGGTTAGCATCAAATTATTTATTCCTTTTGGACCTTAGAAAGACTCGATTCAGATGGCGTCCATAAATGTGTATGAACCTGAGACCAAACCGCACAAGCAGGAATCAAAAACGTGATTGGTTTTTTTCGAAATCTCTTTGGCGGCGGCAATGAACCGCCGCAGCATAAACCGCCAGTGCGTCTGCCGCCGGAGCCGCGTCGGCAACCGGAAAAAAACAAACAAGAACCGTTTCTTCCGGGCAGTCAGCTTCTCGGCAAATACGAAATCATCCGGAAACTCGGTGAAGGAGGTTTTGGCGTAGTTTTGCTTGCCAGAGGACAACCAACGGAGCCGTTAGTCGCACTTAAGGTCGTGCGCTCGGACTTGGAATTTGCGGCCGATGTCATTCAGCGATTCAAGAAGGAAGCTGGCATTTGGATCAATATGGATGTCCATCCTAATATCGTGCAGGCGCATTTTTTCTTAGCCAGCGGCGGACAGATGGTCATCGGCATAGATTACGTTGAACCCGATGCGAATGGTTGCGTGACGCTGGCGGATCACATCCGGCGCGGAATTGAGTTGAAACAACTCGTGATTTTGGCAACGGACGTTTGCAAAGGAATGAGTCACGCTTTTTCCAAGGGATTGAAAGCCCACCGCGACCTTAAACCTACAAATATACTGATTGCCGATGCAGATTATTTCCGGCCATATCTGCCTACTTGGCGTCCTACCTTGGCAAGAGTTTCAGATTTCGGTTTGTCCGGCCAAGTGGTTCCACAATCGGCGGCAGACCGCACTCCAACCGCACGAAAAACCGACGCCACAGTCGCTGGCGAAATTTCTGGAACGCCGGCATACATGGCGCCAGAACAGTTTGACGGATTGATCCATTGCTCGGAACGAAGCGACATCTATTCATTCGGATTAATACTCTACGAGGGGGTTAGTGGCAGGGCACCGGTTCAACAAAATCCTCGTTGTCGAAACGGCAGGGAAATCTGGGCAGACTTCGCTCGGCAACATCGGGAAAAACATTTCCCCAAATTGGATAGTTTGCTCTGGCCGGTTATCGCCAAATGCACGAGTAAAAACCCGAGAGACCGGTTCGGCTCGTTCTCTGAAATTGGGCATGTGCTGGAAAATTGTTTGACAGATCATTTCGGGATAGTTCTGCCGCTTGAACTCACCTACGAACGGGACGCACACGGTCTGTCAAACAAAGCCGTAAGTTTATCGAAATTAGGCGACCATGCTGCTGCCTTGGAAAATATCAGTCGGGCTTTGGAGATGGAGCCGAACAACCCGAATTTTCTGATGAACAAGGCGAGTATTCTCTATGGCGCGAAAAGACTTAAAGAAGCAATTGAGACATGCCGGACCGCCCTCGAACTAAACCCGAACCACGGGGGCTGTTGGATAATTTTAGGTCGTTGCTTGGAACTTGCTGGTCAAATACCCGAGGCCATCAGCGCACAGCGGAAGGGGCTTGATCTGGATCCACCCAACGACGTCGGGTGGTCTAATCTGGGCCGCCTCTTGCTTGAGACATCACAATTTGAAGAAGCGGAACGCTGTTGCAGTAAGGCAATTGAACTTGCTCCGACGATAGCTGCCTATCATTCAGACCTCGGGCGGGCGCTGCTTAAAAGGGAGCGGGTCGAGCAAGCACGAGCCTGTTTCAATAAAGCTTTGGAATTGGACGCCACCGATTCAACCGCGCACAAATGCCTCGGCGACATCTGCTTTCTCTTTGACAACAATCTTCAGGGGGCCGAAAAGCACTACCGGAATGCTGTCGGATCTAACCCCGAGGATTTCTGGGCGTGGGATTCCCTCGGAAGCCTGCTTGCCAGTGTTGGCCGACATGATGAGGCCCTGAATTGTTTCCGCGAAGCCGTGAAGCACAATTCCAATCATTTCTATTCGTGGAAGCATATGGGCCGGCTCCACGCCGAGGCGCTTCGATTTGCAGAAGCCGCCGACTCTTACCGCAAATGCACAATGATACAGTCGAATGAGCCTGACGGATGGTTTGGCTTAGGAAACGCGCTTGAAAAACTAGGAAACCATGAAGGGGCGCTCGCAGCTTTCGAAGAGGCTTTGAAGTATGATCCAGCGCACTACGATTCTTGGCTTCGAATTGCTGACCTCCACATGGTGGCGTCTCGCCCAATTGAAGCGATCAAGTGCTTTCGCAAATGCACAAGTCTCAATCCGAAAGGCGAGAGTGGTTGGGAAGGCTTGGCCGCTTCCCTTCTGTTTTCTGGAGCAGAGCCGCGTGAGACCATGGAAGCGCTTTTTAGGGTCTTGTCCATCAACATGCGGAATTTCTCGGCGTGGTGCTATTTGGGCCAAATGTGTGTGCGCATGGGATGGCACGCGGACGCACATGAAGCTTTCTTGATGGTTTTAACGACTTCCGATCCGCATGACACGGCGTCCGAGGGAGCAGCCGCATACGCGGCGAATCGGGAAGCCGCCCAATATGCGGTAAGCCAAATCTCGAAATTGCCCAAACACCCTGGGAAGACGCTTCTCGATTGGGACTCATATAGTTTCATTAAATCTCCGCCACAAAAATGAGTGTCATTACGAACAGCCCAAAACAAATTGTGAGCGAGGGCTTGCAGGCTCTCGGCGATTTTAACAAGAGGGTTGAGCGCATTAGAAAGTTTTTTATTTATCGGCTCGCAAAACGCGGTATGTTGAGAACCGCTGTGCAGGAGTCGCTGGGTGAACCCCGCCGATCCGGAACGCGGCGTCCGTCACAAGAACAGATTGATGCGCTTGTGAATAACCTCCGCTTTTTTATTCAAAACAATGAGGCGACATCCTTCAAAAATCTTGCCAGGACTTACGCAAGTCTGCCGTTTCCACCAACTTTGAAGCGCGAGTTCGAAGATTGTCGAGGACGGCTCAATAGATGGCTAGACGGCAAATCATCTTTGGGAATGAAAGGTTCGCCGTTAATTCATCGCCGAATCCTTTTGGTCTTTGTTTACGGCGATGTTGCACATCTCAGTCCCAAGGAGCGGAAAGAACTGGAACACTGGCGTGAAAACCCGCCGTTTTTTCGACTGCTCAAAACAGACTTCCTCAACACCCTCGGTAAATTTACGCGCTTCCTTGATGAAGCTGCGGCTATAAACCAAAAGGCTCTCACTCACCTCAACAGATGAACAGAAACATTTCATGCACCCAAGACAGGACATCCTGAACTGGAGAGACCGTTTCCGCACCTTGGAAGAAGATACGACCCGTTCCACGGATTCAAGCCGTCTTTATTGGCGATTAGATGACCCGTTTTGCCAGCAACTGTTAACGACTGGTGCCAGACAGCCAATTCAGAGCGATGAGCCGCAATTCGTCCGGGCTTTCTTTCCATTTTATCGAAAGGCATCGGTGCTCGCCTTGCCCCGCAATGAGGAATTTCTTCCTCAATGGCTGATGCTGGCTTTTTTGGCGGGGCAGGCCTACGGTGAACGCAACCCGACGGAGGCCGAAGCGTTGTTTGAGACCGACCGCTCTCAATCGCAGGCCGCGTGGGACTTGCTCGCGGCACTCAGAATTCAATTAAATAGAAGTGGAGTCGGGCGCGGCAGGTTTACCTCAGCATTGAAGCACTGTTGCGAACGCCATGACCGAAATTCTGGGCAGGGCGCAACTCGACAAATTATCACCCATTCTCAAAATGCGATTTGGGCCGGGCTGCTTGCGGCCACGGGCGCGCGAAATGACATTTTGCAAATGGAGTTTCTGGAGAACGTCCGGCGAGCAATCCGTCCCTCAAAACTGCCACTTCATTTCGGAGCCGTAATCAACGCCGCGCGTGATGCCTATGGTCGCCCGATCTTCGATTTATTCCTTCATCCTTTGCTTGATGTGGCGAGTGAGAAGTATGTCCCGACTCCTCTGGAGGGGCGCGTGATTCTCAAATTCTTGAACGATGAACTTATGCGCTTCGGCTCCAAGGACGAGGAAGGCTGTCCCGTCAGTGATCGGGATTTGCTCACATGGGTGACTAACGCAACGGTGTTTGCGAAGGAACTGGCGCATTCTGATAACGATTTGCTCGCGAAAGTGTTCATTGAAACTGGGCAGCCGCAATTGCGCCTGGTGCTCAAGCTTCTCCAGAGGGTCTCGGCTGGGATTAAGGAAAACAGCCCGGCACGGATCGCGAACGAAGTTCTACGCTGGCACAAAGACACATTTGGCTGGAGCAAACCTAAATACTATGGTGAGGCTGTGGAGCGTATTGTTGATTGTGTGGACATGGCAATTTGGTTGGCATGGGCACCTGAGTTGGGCGATTTTCCTGATGTTAGTTCAAAGCGAGGGATGACAATGTAGTAAAAGGAACTTGCTTTCTACTTCGTTTGAGTGGCTAGTTGCAATCGCTCCTTCGGCGCTAGCGAAACCGAATCCCCGACCTCATTTTTACGTTATCAATGATTTGACGACCCCGATTGGAAATCTCGATCACGTCGTAATTGAACCAACCGGAGTACCTCCTTCGCCGCGGATGCCATCTGCCCGGCATGAAGCCCGCCAGCCGCCGCATGGGCGGAACCAACGCCACATGCCATCCCCGCCGTGACACCAAAACGCTTTTCCCTTGCGCCCTCTGAAAAGCGTTCTTGTGTCGCAGCCCCTGGCCGGACTGTTTTCAATTCTCCACGCGCGCGCCCTCTTTCCCCCGCGCTCCGCTCCGAATTGCAAACAGACCGGCGTCGGATACGGCGGCGCAGTCGCGCCACCCAATTCCTTTGACCAGGAATCTCAGAATTGCCCAACGCAGGGGAGGGCCAATAAGGGTAGGGGCGCAGACGCGCCATATCTCAACCGACTTCGTTAATGGGGCTGATTTTGGCGCGAAACGCTCCGTCCATTGTACAGCCCGTCTGCGCCTGTCAATGTATTGCTCGCCCTGTTTCCCTCTGCGCTCCACATCTTGACAGTGCTCGACAGGCTTGGGGACTTTGCCTTTAAGATTTCGCGCCGGGAATTCTGCCAAGAACAGCAGCCAAGCCGCAGTCGGACGAATGGCGATGGCAATGGCTCGACCAACGCACGGTATGACGCATAAGCGCGGACTTGAATCGTATCAAATGACGGTTGCAGGCCGTTTGTGGACCATGACGCCAAGCTAAATTGGCCGGGCACTGGGTTGCCGGGGGTCGTGTCCGAACTAAAGCGCGACGGACGCTGGTCAAAATGTGGGAGTCCACTGCCGCGAATCGGGTCTCGGTGTTTTCCTTTTTGCATTTAGGGTGTTGTTCTGGTTGCAAATGGGCGCGAGGGCGAAAACTTCGACGTGCGGTTTGCAGGCGTGGCCGTCAGGCGCGAGTCAGGTTGCTTTTAGTGCTCTAGCGCCGCACGGCGCGGGCGATTGCTTGCCCCGTCACGACCCCCAATCAATCGCTCTTTTTGCGTTGCGTCCGGGTGTTTTCGCTCGCAGAATCGGCACTGTAGCTGGCGACTGGGTACAAATCGGGCCAAGGGCGGCCAACGCTGGCCAAAGCCGGATTTGAGCTACATTCGGGCTACACACTTCATAACTCGTTGAACTTCAATGGAGCGGGTGAAGGGAATCGAACCCTCGTCTCAGGCTTGGGAAGCCCGCATTCTACCATTGAACCACACCCGCGATCTCTTAGCCATCTTAACCAGAAGCGTTGGCGTGGCAAGCCTGCAATAGCGCTCAAATCGGCCGCATCGCTGAAGCCGCTAATCCCCTGGCTGCAGCGGCGGCCGTTTTGCTTTTCGCTCCAATTCTCCGACTCGCTGGATCAATTCGGGCAATCGCTGCAAGGCGATCATTTGCCGTTTGGCTTGGCGGTCGGGCTGGGCCGGGGCTCCCAACCATTTGCCGCCGTCGGGGATGTCGTGCATCACCCCGGACTGGGCCGCGACGGTGACGTTGTTGCCTATCTTCAAATGCCCCGCCAGGCCCACCTGCCCCGCTAAGATCGTGTTGCTGCCGATCGTCGTGCTGCCCGCGATCCCTACTTGCGCCACTACAAGACACTTTTCTCCCATCACAACATTGTGCCCGACTTGCACCAGGTTATCGATCTTTGTGCCTCGGCCAATAATTGTCGGGCCGAGCGCCCCGCGGTCGATGGTGACGTTCGCGCCAATCTCCACGTCATCCTCGACGATGACATGCCCAACCTGCGGGATTTTGCGGTGAACGCCGCCGTCCACAACGTAACCAAAGCCGTCGGCGCCGAGGATCGCGCCGGCATGGACGCGCACCCGCCGGCCAATCTGGGTTTGCGGATAGAGCACGACGTTGGGGAAAAGTTGCGATTGCTCTCCAATGACGCAATCGTCTCCAATATGATTGCCGCCACGCAGGACGGTTTGCGCGCCAATGAGCACATTCTCGCCAATGACGCAGCCGGGACCAATGTGCGCGCCGGGATCCACTCGCGCCGTAGGATCCACGACTGCCGAGGGATGGATTCCCGCGGCGGGAAGGCGTTCCGGGAAAAAAAGGGGCAAGACGCGAGCGAAGGCCACTCGGGCGTTGGCGACACGGATCAGAACTTTTCCCGGATTCTCGTGCGGCCCATCAACCAGAATCGCGGCGGCGGCGCTCTCTTCGGCTTTGCGAAAGAACTCTTCACTTTCGGCAAAGGTCAGGTCGCCTCGTTTGGCGGCGTTGGCGGGTGCAAAGCCGGTCAAAGGCGTGGAGCCATCGCCCACGACTTCTCCCTCGAGTTCTTTGGCAATTTGCGCGGCGGTAAATGTGTGCATTCGGGTTTCGGATGGCTCAAGCCGCTGGCAGACTTGAAATCCGCTCGCAGTATCATGGGCAGGCCATGACAATTCAACACCTACTTTCAACAAGTCGATCTTTCTTGTTCCCTTCCCGCAACGCTGCTAGAAAACGAAAATGAGCAGAAAACCGCCCGGCAGCGCGCGCCGGCAAAACGCCGCCAACTTCGCCACCGTCCGCCTGAGGCTCTTTCGCCTGGCCCGCTCCGCGATGAAACGCGCTTACGCGCCCTATTCAAAATTCCGCGTCGGCGCCGCCGTCCTGCTGCGCGATGGACGAGTCTTTACCGGTTGCAACGTGGAGAATGCCTCCTACGGCTTGACCATTTGCGCTGAGCGCAATGCCATCTTCGCGGCCGTGGCGGCCAGCGCGAAGAAGCCGGAAATCGTAGCGGCGGCGGTTTGCAACGACCGCGCTGTCCCGTGTTCGCCCTGCGGCGCCTGCCGCCAAGTCATTGCGGAATTTGGCCCGGAAGCAACCATTTGGTATCTTGGCGCCGATGGAATCGCCGGGCACACGATGGAAGAATTGCTCCCGGATGGATTCCAACTGGAGAACCATGCGAGCAGTTGATCTGATCCGAAAAAAACGCGACGGCGGCGAACATTCCAGCGAAGAAATTGCGTTCCTGGTGGATTCTTTTGCCCGTGGCACGATTCCCGATTACCAAATCTCAGCCTGGATGATGGCCGTTGTCTGCCGCGGAATGTCCGAAGGCGAGACTACCGCCTTAACTCTGGCCATGATGGGTTCCGGCCAAATCTTGAACCTGCGCGAATTGCCCGGCTTAAAGGTGGACAAGCACTCCACCGGCGGGGTGGGCGATAAAACTTCGCTCGTTATCGCGCCACTCGTCGCGGCGGGTGGATTGACCGTGCCGATGATCACGGGCCGGGGGCTCGGCCATACCGGCGGGACATTAGACAAACTTGAAGCCATTCCAGGTTTTCAAGTCAACCTCGCGGGCGCGAAGTTTTTGGAAGTCTTGCGGCAAGTCGGATGCTCGCTCGTTAGCCCAACGGCAGAAATTGTCCCTGCTGACAAGAAAATGTATGCTTTGCGCAATTTGACCGGGACGGTAGAAAGCCCGCCGCTGATCTGCGCCAGCATCATGAGCAAGAAGCTGGCGGAAGGAATCGACGCTCTGGTCTTGGATGTCAAAACGGGTTCCGGCGCTTTCATGAGACGCCAGGCGGACGCGGAGCATTTGGCCGCCATGATGGTGCAAACGGGTCGGCAATTGGGGAAAAAAACGGCCGCGCTCATCACGGACATGAGCCAACCGCTCGGGCGCGCGGTTGGCAACAGCCTTGAAGTGCGCGAATGCCTCGAGATTCTCCGCGGCGAACGAAACCCGGAAAGCGAAGACTTGCGCGGACTTTGCCTGGAACTCTCCGCCTGGATGTTTTATCTGGGCGCCGCGGTTGACGATGTGCAAATGGGCCGCGAACTCGGCGCTAACTTGCTCTCCAGTGGCCAGGCTTTCGCCAAATTTCGCACTCTCTGCCAAATCCAGGGAGCCGATCCGGGATGCGCCGATGAGCCATCGCGGTTGCCATCCGCCCACTTCACAGCCGAGTACGTTTCGCCCGGCGATGGCTATCTGGACTGCATCGACTGCGCGCAGGTTGGATTGGCCAGCCTGGTCCTCGGTGGTGGCCGAAGCAATCCGGAAGACGTTATTGACCACGCCGTTGGGTTGGAGCTTTGGAAAAAAACTGGCGACGCCGTCAAACCCGGCGAACGGATTGCCACAGTTCGCTACAACGACGCCAAAAAACTGCCGGAAGCCATGTGTTGCTTGAAGGCAGCCTACCGCGTCAGTCCAGGGCCACCAACCGCTCCGCGAGTCCTCATCAAAAGAATAATCGAGGATGCTTAAGTTTTAGCCTTCCGCCGATTGCTGGGACACATTCCGCGCTGCAGGCTGGAATTCGGGCAGTCAGTCGTCAACGTCACCGAATTGGATGGTGGAGCGTAGGGGTCTCGAACCCCTCACCTTCTGAATGCCATTCAGACGCTCTACCAACTGAGCTAACGCCCCATCCAATGACCTGATTGTTGAAGAGGACATCGCTTTCCGCAAGCGAAAAACTGCTGTCCCCCTATTCTCCATCCGCTTTTCGCCAGATTTCCCGTTGCGCTCCCGCGTGGAGTGCGCCAAATTAACCCCGGAGACGCCTCAAATGAATTCGATCGTTACATCTGAAAAAAGTCCGACAGTCCGGGCCGCTTCTGGCCCGAACCAGCTTGAGCAACTGAAGAAGTTTACCCGCGTTGTCGCCGACACCGGAGATTTTGCGCTGTTAAAAGAATACGCGCCGGAAGACGCCACCACCAATCCCACCTTGATCCTCAAAGCGGCGCAAAAACCGGAATATCACGCGCTGCTGGAAAAGGCCGTGCGGGAGGGGAAGAAGAACGCGCAATCGCCCGACGATATCATGCGGACGTTGTTGGTCTTGTTTGGCCTGGAGATTTTAAAGATCGTTCCGGGGCGCGTTTCCACGGAAACGAGCGCCAAAATTGCCTTTGATACGGAAGCATTGGTGGCTGAGGGACGGCTCTTTATCGACAAGTATGCCAAAGCCGGAGTGCCGCGCGAACGCGTCCTGATCAAAGTGGCCACCACCTGGGAAGGGATCGAGGCGGCGCGCCTTTTGCAAAAAGAGGGGATCAACTGCAACATGACCCTCCTCTTTCACTTGGCGCAAGCCGTCGCCGCGGCGGATGCGGGGGCAAAGCTCATTTCTCCATTTGTCGGGCGGATTCTCGATTGGTACAAAAAGAAGAATGAACGGGAATACGCCCCAGCCGAAGACCCGGGCGTACTCTCTGTCCGGGAGATTTATGCCTATTACAAGACTTTTGGGTACCCGACGGAAGTGATGGGCGCCAGCTTCCGCGGCAAGGGGGAAGCGCTGGAACTGGCGGGGTGCGATCTCCTCACCATCAGCCCGGAGTTACTGGGAGAGTTGAAGGACAGCACGGAGCCTGTTTCCCGCAAACTCTCGCCCGAAGGCAGCCGGAATCCCAAACTCTCCCGGCTGACGGTGGACGAAAAGACCTTCCGGTGGATGCTGAATGAGAGCGCCATGGCGACCGAGAAACTTTCGGAAGGCGTCCGCACCTTCGCCGCTGACGCGGCCAAACTGGAAGAGTTTCTGGCCAAGATCAATTGAGGGGGGGCTGGCTGCGGTCATTTCATTAATGGCAAGTGATAAACCTTCGATGACCAATTAGCGATTCGGCGCGCCAGATGGCGGGGAGGATCAGATTGAGAATTGATCATTGGGATTGGTTATCTGTCATTGCGGTAGTCAAACCAGGCCCTGATCAGGTCGCTGACGGCGCCGGAGGGTGTGGTGTCCCGTGGCGTCCCGCTCAGATTTCGCTTTGAACTTCGCGCGGGAGGTCTATGCTCAACATGTTCATTGAGCATGCTTTGTCATGTATCGGGATAAAAAAATCGTCGTCGTCATGCCGGCCTATAACGCGGCCAAGACTTTGACTCAGACCTTTGAGGAGGTCATGGAACAAGGGATGGTCGATTGGGTCATCGTGGTGGATGACGCCAGCCGTGATGAAACAACAGCCATTGCCAAGAAGCTCCCCAACACCATCGTTTTTACCCACGAGAAGAATCTGGGCTATGGAGGCAATCAAAAGAGCTGCTACCGCCTGGCTTTGCAATCCGGGGCCGACATTATCATCATGGTGCATCCGGATTCGCAGTACACGCCGAAATTGATTCCCGCCATGGCTTCGATGATTGGCTCCGGACTCTACCCTTGCGTCCTGGGGAGCCGGATTCTGGGCAATTACGCCTTGCGCGGCGGCATGCCGCTGTGGAAGTACCTGGCCAACCGCATGCTGACCCTGGCAGAAAACATCCTGCTGGGCGCCAAGCTTTCCGAATACCACACCGGCTACCGCGCCTTTTCGCGGGAAGTCCTGGAACGCCTGCCGCTATGGACGAACTCCAATGATTTTGTATTTGACAACCAGATGCTCGCCCAAATCCTCTGGTACCATTACACCATCGCGGAGGTCAGTTGTCCCACTCGCTACTTCAAGGAGGCGTCGTCGATTAATTTCCGCCGCAGTGTCAAATATGGTTTCGGGTGCCTGGGCACGGCGCTCGACTTCCGCCTGGCCAGAATGAACCTCCGGCGCTCGACGCTCTTTCCGTCGGAGGATTAAAGCTCCCAGCCTGGGCGGTAGTTCCGTTTGACGATGGCGGCAGCCTCCGGCGCGTTTTTCGCCATCATGGCGGGGCCGTCCCATTCCAGCTTTTTGCGCACGCGCAATCCGACGCAGCCGAGAAGGATGATTTCTGTCAAATATGCGGCAATGTCAAAATTCGAATAAGGGACATCGTGCTTTCCATCCTGGCACGCCTGGAGCCATTCCCGGTGCTGGCGTTCGTCGGGAGAACCTCGGAATTCGTTGCGCGGGAGCGTCTGCGGAATCGCTTTGGCCGCCTCATGATTCTGCAGTTGGACCAACCCCTTGTCGCCTTTGAGTTTGACTAATGTCCTCAAGTCCTGATCGCCATCGTCTGGCGAGAAAATCATTCCTTTCTCACCGATCATGATGCACCCGCTGGTGGACACTTTATCCAAGAGCGCTTCCACGTCGGCCGTAACTTCCGCCGGAGGTTTCAAGCCGCCGTCCGACCAATGCAAGGTCACCGCCGGCATGTCTTCACGGGCGGGAAATTCAAAGTCGATCCGGGAATCCTTTGGGTACATGTCCGCCAACATCCCGGAGGACCGGGCTTCGATCAATGTCGGATACCCCAACTTGAGCGCACGGAACGGCCAATTGACGGTGTGGCAGGCCATGTCGCCCAGGGCGCCAGTGCCGAAATCAAACCAACCGCGCCAATTGCTCGGCTGATAAACCTCGGGACCAAACAGCCCGGGATGCGGCCCGTCCGGCCAATTTAATTTGAAGGGCCGCTCCGGGGCTGTGCCGAGCCAAAGATTCCAGGCCAAATTTGGCGGCACGGGATCGCTGCCGGCTGGCCGTTCGAGGCCTTGCGGCCAGACCGGGCGATTGGTCCAGACATAAGCTTCATGCACTGGCCCGATCAGACCGGCCTGGACCACCTCCACTCCGCGGCGGAGCGAGTCCGAGGCGCTGCCTTGGTTGCCCATTTGGGTGGCCACCTTGTACTGCTTGGCCATTTCGCGCAGCTTGCGTGCTTCAAAAACATCATGGGTCAGCGGCTTCTGGCAATAAACGTGCTTGCCAAGCTTGATGGCCGTCCCGGCGATCACCGCATGCATATGATCCGGCGTGGCGACATCGACCGCGTCGAGGTTTTTTTCTTTTTCAAAGAGTTCGCGATAATCCTGGTAAACTTTAACGTTTGGGGGAGCGGTAAACCTGCCGCGGGTCACTTGCCTGTAAAGGTCGGGAAGCTGGGGCTTGACACTCTCCAGGACCTTGGCATTGGTGTCGCACAGCGCCACGATATTCGCGCCGGACGCCGCAACCCACACCAGATCACTGCCGCCCTTGCCGGCGCAGCCGATTTGGGCAACGTTGAGCCTGCTGTTGAGATTCTGCCCGCGCAACAAATACGGACCGGTGACAACCGCCCCGGTGGCGGCGAGCGCGCCGTAGCGGATGAATTGCCGGCGAGAATGGCGCGAGAAGGTGATATGCTTGTTCATATTGGTTTCAATTTCATCAATTTGTGCGCCGATTGCAAGTCGCCAGTTCTGCCGCAACTTTGCGCTTTCTTCCGCGCCGGGGGCTTGTTAAGTGTGAACCATGATGAAAAAGTTTCTCTTCTTTGCCGTGACGCTCCTTGCCGTCGCCGCCCCGCGCGGTTTCGCGCAGGACCTGGCGCCGTTGCCCATTCAACTTCCACCTCCCGCCATGAAGGGCACTCCGCAGAATATGCCGACCAATACCACGGCGCTGCCGCTGTCCGATAAACCGCAACCACCGTTTATGGCGCCCAAAGGCGCCTCCAACGTGGCCCTGAACAAGCCCGTCACCTCGGGCGACCCCAACCTCATCGGCGGCGATCTCAAACAGATCACGGACGGCAAGAAACAAGCCTATGAAGAGAACGTCGTCACGCTGCGTCGCGGGTTGCATTGGATTCAAATCGACTTGGAGAAGGAATACAATATTTACGCGGTCGTGCTGTGGCACGATTTCACCACGCCCGTGGTGGTGCGGGATGTCATTGTGCAAATCTCGGATGATCCCGAATTCAAAAACGGCGTGATCACCGTTTTCAATAACGACCAGAAAAACAGCGCCGGCCTGGGAGTCGGCACCGACCGGGAGTATTTTGAAAACTCCCTCACCGGCGCCGGCAAAGTGGTTGACGCCAAAGGGACCAAGGGCCGTTATGTGCGCTGCTACAGCAAGGGCAGTACGGACAGCGCCCTGAACACGTACATTGAAGTCGAAGTGTACGGCCTGCCGGCGTCGTGAACCGCTGGCTGGTGGCGGGGTTGGTCTTGCTCACGGGTCTGGCGCTGGGATTGCGCGCTCCGCGCCTGGCGTTGCGACCGCTGCATAACGACGAAGCGGTCAACGCCATGAAATTCCGGCTCCTTTGGGTCAATAATAGTTACCGCTACGATCCCAACGAATTCCACGGCCCCGCCCTGCCCTATTTTACCCTGCCCGCGGCGTGGCTCGACCGCTCGCCGGATTTCAATCAGTTCACCGAATCCACTTTCCGCGGGGTGACGGTGGCCTTTGGCGCGGCCTTGGTGCTCCTTCTTCTCCTCGTGGCCCCGGAATTGGGCCGCGCCGAAACACTCTGGGCGGCGGCGCTGACGGCCATTTCGCCCGCGATGGTTTTTTACAGCCGGTATTACATCCACGAGATGCTGCTGGTGTTTTTTACGGCGCTCAGTTTCTTTGGCGCCTGGCGCTACCTGCAAAGCGCGCGCCTGCGTTGGGCCTTGGCCTCTGGGATCGGGCTGGGATTGATGGCTGCGACAAAAGAGACTTTTGTTTTTGCACTGGCAGCAGCGGCCTTTTCCGCCTTGGCAGCCAGCGGGTGGGGCCGATGGCGAGACCGCCAGCCGCCCGCCTGGCAGCCACAATGGCGGCGCAGCCATCTTGTTTGGGCATTTTGCCTGGCAGCAGGGACGGCGTTGCTGTTTTTCTCCTCCTTTTTTCATAACGCAGCCGGGCCGTGGGACGCACTTAGAACCTACCTGCCTTGGCTGCACCGGGCCGAAGGGGCCACGGAACACGCCCACGAGTGGAATTTCTACTTTCAGCGCCTTCTTTTCTTTCACAGCAAAGGCACTCCAGTTTGGAGCGAAGCCTTTATTGTGGCGCTGGCGGCGGTGGGTTTTTTCTCGGCGCTGCGGGGAGCGGCGGCTGCGCCGGCGGCCCGCTCGCTGCGTCGGCTGATCGCATTTTACACATTATGTTTGACGTTGATTTACACGGCGCTGGCTTACAAGACGCCCTGGTGTTTGCTGGGCTTTTATCATGGGATGATCTTGCTGGCGGGGATTGGCGCCGCCGTCCTCTGGCGCGCCTGCCATTCCGGCTGGCTATGGACGCTGGCGCTTGTGGCGCTGGCGGGAGGCGCGGGCCATTTGGCTGGGCAGGCTTGCGCCGAAAATTTTGCGTCAGACAGGAACGGCGTGCCGTACTGCGACAGCGCCAAGAATCCCTATGTCTATAGTCAAACTGTCCCCGACGCCCTGCGGCTTGTGCATACGGTCGAAGCTATCGCCCAAGTTTCGCCCCAGAAATACGACACGATCGTGGAAATCATGGGGGCGGAAAGCTATTGGCCGCTGCCGTGGTATTTGCGCCGGTTCAAGAACATCGGCTATTTTGAAAAAATTCCCGATCAGCCCTTGGCCCCCATCCTGATCGTGTCAACGGCCCTTCATGCCGCTTTCGACGACCGCTCGGAAAAAACCCATCTCATGGCCGGCTATTTCGAGCTTAGGCCCGGCGTCTTTTTTGAGCTCTATGTCAACCTTGACCTCTGGCGCACTTACATCAAGACCCTGCCGCCAGAGGATGACTGACTGCTTATTTTAGCCGGCTGAAAGTGCCTTGTAGGATTTCCCAATCCTTTTTCCCGGCAACCTTCTGGCGGGCATCGGCGTTGATCTTCGCCTCCAGTTTGTTTTTCGTTGGCCGGTCGGATTTGTAGAAAATCCCGAAATAGCCCGGAAACGGGGCGTTAGCCAGCTTGTAGGCGGCGACTTCGTCGGTGACGTCGTGAGTGGCCGGAACTGTTTCAAATTTCCCGCCTTTGCGCGGATTGGAGGAATCAAACGCGCCCTCATAAAACTCGACGCACTCGCTCAGGCATTCAATGACGCTGAATCCATCATGGTCCATCGCCGCTTCCATCATCTGCAGCAGGTGATTGGGGTTGGTATGAGTGGCGCGCGCTACAAAGCTGGCCCCGGAAGCGATCAATTGTTTCATCGGGTTGATCGGCTGATCAATCGCTCCCCAGCCGTCAGTCTTGCTCTTAAATCCCACGGGTGAGGTGGGCGATGTTTGCTTTTTCGTCAGGCCATAAACCCAGTTGTCCATGACGACATAAGTCATCTTGATGTTCTTGCGCGCGGTGTGGTTGAGATGGTTGCCACCAATGGAAAAAGCGTCGCCATCGCCGCCGAAAACAAAGACGTGCAGGTCCGGTCGTGTCAACGATACGCCGCTGGCAAAGGGCAGCGCGCGGCCATGAATGAAATGCACCCCGTTGGCTTGGACAAAATAAGGAAACCGGCTCGAACAACCAATGCCGGCCACGGTCGCAATCTTCTCCTGCCAGAGTTTGCGCTTTTCGATCAGTTTGAAATAAAGGGCCAGGATGGAAAAGTCGCCACAGCCGGGGCACCATGTGGGGTGATCGGAAGCGATTTCCTTTTTCGTCAGCGCTTTGCGTTCAACGCCTGGCACAAGGTTCACCGGTGGAACGGACGTGATGTTGCCCCTTTGGGGAGTTTGGACAGTGGATTCGTTCATATAAATTGTCTCTTTGTTCAGCTTCATTATAACCGGCGCAGATTGGCGGCGATGTTACTCTTGACTCGCTCCAGGATTTCCCGCACCCGCCAAGTCAAGCCGTCCGTTTTGTTGAGCCCTTGAATCTTGGCCAGGCAGTAGCGCGCCCGCAGGATACTGGCCAACTGGCCATAGCCATAAAGGCCTTCGTCGTTCATCTCCGCGACCAGCACATGGTTGAAGCCGGCAAAAATGTTTTCCAAACCGGGCGGCAGCGGGTTGAGGTGGCGCAGGTTCAAGCTCGAAACGCTGTCGCCCGCCGCGCGAGCGCGAGTGACCGCTTCCCGTATTGGTCCCTGGGTCGATCCCCAGCCGACAATCAGAATGTTGCCTTCGGGCGGCCCGAAGACCTGCGGCGTCGGAAGCTCCGCGGCCAGCGCTTGCAATTTGCCACGGCGCCGGGCCGTCATTTGCGTGTGCAGCTTGGGCGAGGCGGTTGGATGCCCGGCCTCATCATGTTCCAAGCCGCTGGCCAGCGGATATTTCCCGCTGGCGATGGGCGTTCCAGCGACCACCCGCCGGGGAACCGAGCCATCCAACGGATAGGGCGTGTAATCGGCCACCGGAGAAAGGTCCGGGGCCAGATCCTGGCAAAGCTTCTCCAAACTCGGTTCTTCCATCGCTTCGATGCGCGTGGCAATGGATTGGTCGCTGAGAATAAACACGGGGACGTTATACTTGCGGGCGATATTGACCGCTTCGATAGCGGTATAAAAACAATCCTCCACGCTGGCCGGAGCCAGGACCACGCGGGGCGAATCGCCGTGCCCGCCGAAGCAGGCGATGTTCAAGTCGGATTGCTCCACGCTTGTCGGCATGCCCGTCGAGGGGCCGCCCCGTTGCACGTCACAAATCACCACGGGCACTTCCGCCATGACGGCCCAGCCAATCGCTTCACCCTTGAGGGAGATGCCGGGCCCGCTGGACCCTGTCACCGCGACGCGCCCCGCCCAACCGGCCCCGATGGCCATGCAAGCGGAAGCGATCTCATCCTCGCACTGCACGAATGTTCCACCATATTTGGGCAGTTCGCGGCGCAGAATTTCCATCACCTCCGACCACGGCGTAATCGGATAAGCCGCCCCAAAACGTATGCCCGCCGCGATTAAACCGTAAGCGAGGGCTTCATTGCCGGTCATAACGACTTGGTGGCCGACTGTCTTCGCTGATTCGGCAAGTTGAAAAGTTTCCATGACATTGCCCAGGGAATAACCGTAACCCGCCTGGAACGCCATCGTGGCGTTTTTCAACACGCTTTCATCCTTGCCGCCAAACCGCTCCGCCATGAGCCGTTCCAGCTTGGGCACGCTCAAATCGAAGATCCGGGCAATCAGTCCCAGCGTGAACAGGTTCTTTCCCTTGTCCTTGGCGGTGCCGCCGATGGCTTCGATTGTCCGGGTGGAAATGGGAACCGGCAGATGCCGGTATTCCTTTTCCCATTCGGGATTGGGTTGAACATGGTCGGAATCGAATAACACTATGCCCCCTTTGCGCAACGCTCCGATATGCTCCTCGTAAGAATGCGGATAAAATGCCACCAGGACGTCTGCCTCATCGCCCGCGCTCAACACCTCACCTGAACTGATGCGCACTTGGAAAATGGACGGACCACCAGAAATCGTGGCGGGAATGGTCATAAAGGTCATGACCTCTTGTTCGCTTCGTCCGGCCAACCGGGCCAGGAAACCGCCGATGGCCTGGATGCCATCCTGCGAATTGCCGGCGAACCGGATGACAGCTTCGGATATTTTTGACACTTTTGGCGTCCCGCCGTTGACCGACGGAGTCACAATGGATTCACTCATTTTAGATGGGTAAGTTAAACCGAGGCGGGCCGAAAAACGGTGAGGGCATCGTTCCTTTCGGTACTCGCGCTTCGCACTGGCGAATTTGATTCAGGCCATTAAAGTTACGCTTTCAGCATAAGGATGTCAAATGCGGAGACTGTTATACAAGTCATTGATTATAAGCAATTTGATAACATTCTCACCCTTTCAAACAGCTTCACGATGGAAAGTATAAGCTCTATTAATATACATCTAAGACCGGTTAACGTGTTTTAATAATTCTTATCCGGCACGTGGCTGCGAGGAGCATGACCGTCCCGGCTGATTTCAGTCGGTGCTCAGACGGCTGGCACCGGAGTCAAGACCACCCAATTCTCGATGCGACACCGATGCCTTCGGCGGGACGCCGAAGGCTGCGGGCGAGACGCCCAATGCCACTAGTATCATGTAACACAGTATATTTCGCATATTGACGCCCGTCATTCCGTGGTGAATGATGGGGGATGGCACCACGATACAAAGTTACACTCACCGAAGAAGAACGCGGACTCCTGGAATCACTGACGCGCAGTGGCAAGACGGCGGCCCCCAAGTTTGTCCATGCGCGGGCGCTGTTGCTGTGTGATGCCGGACCGCATGGGAATCCTTGGAAAGTAGCCGACGTGGCCGAAGCTTTGGGCGTGACCTCCCGCACCGTAGAACACCTCAAAGAGCGTTTCGTAGAGGAGGGAATCGAAGCCGCCTTGGAGCGCAAACCTCGAACCAAACCACCCAAGCTTTCTTTCGACGGCGCTTTCGATGCCCGGTTGACGGCCTTGGCCTGTTCGCCGGCTCCCGCTGGTCGGGCTCGGTGGACGGTGCGTCTGCTGGCGGAAAAAGTCGTGGAACTGAAGATTGCGCCCAAGGTTTCCACCATGAGCGTCCACCGCGCGCTAAAAAAAATGAGCTTAAGCCTCACCTGAGCAAGTATTGGAAAATCCCGCCCGATAGCTGCGCCGCCTTTGTCGTCTGCATGGAAGATGGGCTCGATGTGTACCATGCGCCCTACGACCCGCAGTTCCCGTTGGTCTGCATGGACGAATCCAACAAGCAGTTGGTGGGCGAAGTCCACGCCCCCTTGGCCCCGGGCCCAGGGCGCGGTCAAATCATCGACCACGAGTATGTGCGCAACGGCGTGGCGGAAATCTTTCTGGAAGTTGAACCGTTGAGCGGTCGCCGTCATGTTGCTATCACTGAGCACCGCACCCGCAAGGATTGGGCCTTCTTTGTCAAAGGTATGCTCGATGAGCGCTACCCGCAGGCCACCAAGGTTCGCTTGGTCATGGACAACTTGAATACCCACAGCGCGGCTTCCCTCTACGAAGCCTTCGCGCCGGAGGAGGCCCGACGATTGGCCCGCCGGCTGGAAATCCACTACACTCCCAAGCACGGAAGCTGGCTCAACGTCGCCGAGATCGAATTGAGCGCGCTCAACGGCCAATGTCTGGATCGCAGAATCCCCAGCATTGAACTGATGCGAAAAGAAGTAGCGGCCTGGGAACTGGATCGGAACAACCGCGCCGCCACCATCGACTGGCGCTTCACCACCGAAGACGCCCGGATCAAACTAAAGCGCATTTATCCGAAATTCTGAGTGTTACATGATACTAGTCAACGGCGTCAGAAAACGGGTCACGGCGGAGAATGAGCGGGAGGCCGACCGCCTGATCAAGGAATGGAAGACGGCAAAAGGGGAGGCCGGCAAGTGGTGGGTCACCCTGGACCCGGACGAGCAGCTGGAGGTCCGTGCCACCCTCACGCCATCAAAGCGAAGGGGTTCAGGCTGCCCCAAGTGTGGGAAGAGTTCCAGAAAGCCCAGCAGAGCGCCCAGATCGTCACGACCCCCTTCCGCTATAAAGACGCGGTCGATGAATGGGGCAAGACCAAAGAGAAGGCCGGGAAGAGCACAAAATATGTAACATCTGGAAAATCTACCCTACTCAAGTTTGCGGAGGGTCGCACCGAGGAATAGATTCATAAGTTCCGCAGCGCGGAGCTCGAACGGTGGCTTGACCAGCAAACCGAGGAGAACGGCTGGGAGCTGGCAACCAAAGAGACCTATCAGTCGTTATTCAGCAGCCTCTGGGCCGTCGCCAAGCGGAAAGGATGGGTAACAGTCAACATCGTCGACAACCTGGAAAAAATCGTCCGCCCGACAAAGGAAATTATCCTCTACAGCAACGACGAGGCCACAGCATTCATGGCTGCGATGCTGTCCACCCCGAATACCAGGAGGGCATTGGTCTCACCTGTGCTGGAGGGGTGGGGCTGCATGCGCCCGCTGGAAATCACTGGAGAGAAGGCGATCGAGAACGGCGACACGCCTTTTAACTGGGACGATATCGACCTCAAACATGGCCGTGCCACTGTCCGGCCGGAAGTCGCCAAAAAGGGGGACCAGAGGACCATCCGGCTGCAGCCTGTCGCAGTGAAATGGCTGCGGCTGTGCAAGGAGTTGGGAAATCCACTGCCAACGGTGAACGAGCGGCGCCTGATAGACGAAGCGTGCTCCTTTATCGACTTTGAGTGGCACCGCGACGCATTCAGGAAGTGCTGTGCTACCCACCTGAGGACCATTTACCGGGCTGACTACGAAGTTGTTCGATTGCGGAAATTCTGTGCGCGTGATGTTGGAAAACTACGCCAAGCTGCAGGTTCCCGAGCCGGTCTCAAAAGCGTGGTGGGACATAGATCCGGAAAAGGTGCAGAAGTTTTTGAAGAGCGACAAGTGGAAGAAACTGGTTACGGCATCTTCTTGAGGTCCACCAGCACCGTTTCCCAGTGCCAGCGCCAATCGACGCGCGAGAGTTTGTATGGGTGAAGCTTTTTCTGTCGGACCTTGGCGTAAATCCATTGCACGTTGACGCGCAGCTTGGATGCCACCTCATCGGTTAGCAGCAGGCCATCCGGCACGTCGATTTTATCCAGATCACTCACGCTTCAATTGTAGGTTCAAATTTCCGTTTTCCGTTGAACTGAGTTAGAAGTTAGAAGCTCCACCTCAATTTAAGAGAAATTGAGGTTTGCCGACAATTTGCCTACAAAAAACGGCATGAAGCACGCAAAACATTCCCTTTGACAGAGGAACCCTCGCGATTCAGAGGCTTCCATCGTACTTAAGGAACATGCTGTGCTAGTCACCGTCAGATTGGCCACGATGTTGCTAGAAATGATTGTCGTTGACTAGCCCGACTTGACGGATTCGACCCTCCGTAAATTTTTTTTATTGCGCAAGTGGTTGGTACGGCGCGGGCACGCTAATTGCTTAAAAGCCCGAAAACGCTGTAGTGAAGACCTACCCTGTTCCCAA
>JBKQWF010000215.1:0-17836 GCA_052139695.1 Limisphaerales bacterium | reverse complement strand
CCGCTGTGACCCCCCCGGGGGGGGGCCGCGCCCTGCCGCGATGCCTTCGCTCTCCCTTTTCGACTGGAAGAATCTTGTCGTGCGGCTCACCTCGCACGCCCCCAAATCCTCGCCTAAGCCGACGTATTTCACGGTCCGGGGAGCGCGACCGTCTCGATCGCTGTGGTCGGCGTCTCGCCGACCACATGTTTCCAGTCCTATACAATTCCTATCGAAGCATTCAGGTGCAGAGCGAACATTAGGCGAGGATTTGGGACGCCCATCAAATCTTGCGCGACAGAAATGCGCGATTAGAATGAGGCCATTGCAGCCATGAAGAATTATTCCACTTACCGGCATTTGCCGCCGCTGGCCGGCCTTTGCTCGCTGGAACAGGCGATGGCGCCGGGCCTCTCCATTGAAGCCTGCGTGGCCCGGCTCAAGCGCTACCATTTCGCCTGCAAACGCCTGCACGAAATCTTTAACGCCCGCCTCATCGCCGAGCCGATTTACGAGCTGAAAATGGGATTCAGCCTGCACTCCCACCTCTGCGCCGAACACGTCGCCGCCCTCCGCCAGCGCGTTGGCGAAATGCGCGAACCGCCCCTGGGCTTGGACATTGTGCCGGACAAAAATCTCGAAATCTTTTTCGACGAAATCCTCGCGGCGCCGACGACGGAAGAATTGGTGGCCGGACTTTACGGGGAGGCGCTTCCAGCCGTCCAAGGCGCGCTGCAAAATCATATTGCCACGACCAATCCTTTGGTGGACGCGCCCTCGGTCCGCCTCTGCCGCTTCGCCCTCCTGGATTTGGAGGACATGCTGAAATTCGGAAAAACTTGCGTTGCTTCTTTAATTGACAAAGAAACCGCCGCGAAAATCGGCCCGTGGCGGCAGAGCCTGCGCGACGCCCTGGCGGCGGCGGGCGGCCTGGACGGCTCGGCCGCGCCCAGCGGGCAGGAAGCAACGCGGCAGCACTCCGTCCGCCGCTACTCGCTTGACAAAGTCCCGCGCCGCGATGAGCGCTTTCCCGACCCTTACAACATGGGCGTCAACGCCGAGGTCTTTCTTTACGACGAATCCATGCCGGCCGGCGCCAAAGTGCTGATGATGTTTTACAAACGGCTCCGCGAGATCGATGTCCCGGAAATGATGGCCGGCATCATCGCGGAAACGCCCCGCAAACCGTGGGGCTATTACCGCGACATGACCCGGCAACTTTGGGACGAAGCCCGGCACGCCATGATGGGCGAGGTGGGCTTCGTCCAGGCAGGCATTGACTGGCCGAACCTCGTCCGGATCAATTTCACCTGGTCGCTCGGCCTCAACACCCAACTGACGCCCCTGGAACGGCACGGCGTTCTCTATTTTATCGAACAGGGATTGATGCCCAAAAACGGCAAACGCTACGAATGGGAAGTGGCGCAAAAGGCCGGCCATCCCCTCTGCGCTTTGTTCCAGGACTACGATTGGGCGGATGAAGTTTTGCACGCCCGCATCGGCCGCGATTGGTATTTGAAGGAATTCAAGCACGCCGCCGAAGGAGTGGATTACGGCGACCGTTGCTGGTCGAAAGTCGTGGCCGGCTGGCGGCAATGGCGGGACGAAGGCTTGACCGGGCATTTCAATTGGTGGCCCGGTTGTTACCGCGCCGCTTGCGAGGCCCGCGGCGTGCCGCCGGAGCCAAAAGTCCTTGCCTACAACACCACCTACGAACAAGTGCGCGCCGATTTGAAAAACCTTTCGGCTTCGGCTTGATGGACGAACCCACTCCGATCGCCTCGCTGACGAGCCACTTCGACTCGAGCGTGCTTTTTGCGTCCCTGATTTGGGGATCCATTGGCGCCGGGTTCTGTATTTACGGAAAAAAACAAGGGTCGGCGCCCGCGCTCATTGGCGGCGTGGCCCTGGTGGCGGTTTCTTATCTTATCGGCTCCGCTCTTTGGATGAGCATCGCCGCGCTGGGCATTCTGGCCGGAGTTTATCTCTGGTCCCGCTACGGGGGAGGATAAAGGGCCGTGCCTCGAACCGCGGTCCTCAACGTGGTTGGCCTGTCAGAATCGCTCCTCGGCGCGGGGACGCCGCGTCTGGCCGCCTTCGCGGCGCGCGGCGCGCGAGCGCGCATCGTGCCGGCGTTCCCCGCCGTCACCTGCGTGGCGCAATCCAATTATTTGACGGGCACCACTCCCGCGCGGCACGGCATTGTCGGCAACGGCTGGTATGATCGCGCCCTGGCGGAGACGCAGTTTTGGAAACAGTCCAACCGCCTTGTGGCGGGGACTAAGATTTGGGAAGAATTGCGGCGGCGCGATCCCTCCTTCACCTGCGCGCAATTGTTCTGGTGGTTCAACATGTATTCCACCGCGGATTATTCGATCACGCCCCGCCCCGCCTATCCGGCCGATGGCCGCAAAATATTTGACATCTATTCGCATCCCGCCGGCATCCGGCCCGAGATCAAGCGCGACTTGGGCGAATTTCCTTTTCCCGCCTTTTGGGGGCCGGCGGCGGGCGTGTCCGGTCCTCAAGGCTCCGCGGACGCGGCTTCACGCTGGATCGCGGGCGCCGCAAAGTGGATTGAAGAAAAATACGCGCCGACCCTGTACCTGATTTATCTGCCGCATCTGGATTACAATCTGCAACGACACGGGCCGGACTGGCCGCTGCTTGCCGCGGATCTGCGGCTCATTGACGCCATCGCGGGCGATTTGATCGACTATTTTCAAAAGCGCGATGTGCGCGTCGTCGTGCTATCGGAGTACGGCATTTCCGCCGTGGACCGGCCCGTGCATCTGAACCGGCTTTTCCGGCAAAATGGCTGGATCGCGGTGCGGGAGGAACTTGGTTTGGAACTCCTCGATGGCGGCGCGAGCAGGGTCTTCGCCGTGGCGGATCACCAGATCGCCCACGTTTATCTCAACGACCCCTCCCTCGAAACCCGCGTGCGCGATCTATTGAGCGCGCAGCCGGGGGTGGCCTCAGTCCTTGGCGCTGCCGAAAAACGCGAACTCGGCCTGGACCATCCGCGCGCCGGTGATTTGATCACGGTCGCGGAGGAACGCTCCTGGTTCACTTACTATTATTGGCTGGATGACGCCGTCGCGCCGGATTTCGCCCGTTGCGTCGATATTCACCGCAAACCCGGTTACGACCCGGTGGAATTGTTTCTCGACCCCAAAATCCCGCTCGTCAAACTAAGAATCCTGGGAAAGCTGTTGCGCAAACAACTGGGCATGCGGATGTTGATGGACGTTATCCCGTTGGACGCAAACCTGCCCAAAGGTTCGCACGGCCGACAAACCGTCCCCGCGCGGGAGCAGCCGTTATTTCTCAGCCAGCTCCCGCCCGGTTCCATTCCAGATCAGATCGACTCGACCGCTGTCTTTGGCCTTCTCCGGGACTACATCTCGTAGGGAGGGCGAAAGATGCGTGTCATCAGATCGGTCGCGGCCGGATCGTCAAGTATTTCTTCTTTTTGCACGTCCCAGCGCAGCTTGCGTCCCACCAGCATCGAGATCAACCCCAGATGGCCGGGAACGGCCGAGTGATGCGCGGTGTCGGCGGGCGCAATCGTCGGCTGCCGCGATTTGACTGAGTCAATAAAGTTCCGATAATGATTGGTCGAATGGATGAGCTTGATTTTGGCGTCAGCGTCGGACAATTCCTTGATGTCGCGCCAATCCTTATTCGAGGCGTCAAAATTGCCCCGGTCCACCCAGACCCAGCCGTCCGTGCCAATCCACTTCGTGCCACTCTTGATTTCATCATATCCGCCGGCAATGACCATCTGGATGTCTTCCGGATACTTCAGTTCAATGCGATACTTGGTGCAGGTGTTCCAAATGGCGTTGGAGGGCGGAAATTCGCCGTGCCCTTCGATTTCATAAGGGCCGTTGTTGTCAAAACCCAGCCCCCAATGGGCAATATCGACGTGGTGCCCGACCCAATCGAGCAGTTGCCCGCCGCCGGTATTGTAATTCCAGCGCCAATTCATGTGACTGCGCACTTTGATGTAAGGCTCCATCCGGGACGGGCCGATCCACATGTTATAGTCCAGGTTGTGCGGGGGTTTGGCCACGGCCAAGTCCCACGCGGCCGTTCCCGGAACGATCTTCGACGGACTGGTTTCCGCGGCGTTAATCTTGGCCAGCATCCTGATAAAGTCCGGCTCCGTCTTTGCGAAATCCGTATGACCGGACGGCAAGCCCACTTCCACCCGCGTGACTTTGCCGATGAGCCCGTTGCGCACGATTTCCGCCGCCTTGTGAAAGCTGCCGTCGGAACGCTGCCATGAACCGGTCTGCCAAATGCAGCCGTTGTCCCGGACTGCCCGCACAATCCGCTGCTGTTCGGCGATGGTTTTGGCCAGGGGTTTTTCGCCGTAAATGTCCTTCTTGCGCCGGGCCGCTTCGACCGCGATTAACTCGTGCCAATGGTCCGGCACGGCGATCATGACCGCGTCAATGTCCCGGCGTTCGAGCATTTTTCGATAATCATGGTAGCCTTTGCAACCCTTGGTCTTGTAGAAGTCGTCGATTTCGCTGATGGATTGCTTGAGATGCGATTTGTCGATGTTGCAGGAAGCGACGACCTGGGTATCTTTCAGCTTCATCAGCGAATGGGTATTGCCGGGAGCTTGCATGCCCCAGCCAAAGACTCCGATGGTAATGCGCTCGGAGGGAGCGGGACGCCCGCCTTGCCCCAAGGCGGAAGCGGGAATGATCGTGGGCATGGCCAAGGCGGCGCCAGCCATGCCGGCAGCCTTAAGAAAGCGGCGGCGGTTCAAGCGGGAGTTTACTCCGGAAGGTGTAGTCATATTTCAGATTATGCATTTGCCCTTCGCCCGCGAGCCAGAAGAAAAAATGCCGAATTGAAATCGCGGAAAAATCAACCTAAACGTCAGATCGCACCCTCGCCGTGAATCAGCCCAAGCCAAGCCGTGATTTGATTGAGAACTCCTCATCATAAAAAGCGCGGCCGGCCAACACCACTCATCACTCGAAGCGCATCACCGTCACCGAATACGGTGGGAACGTATAACTGGCGGCGTCCGTCCTGTATGGCCATTCGTTGCGTTTTAAAACGATGGCTTGCGGTTGGGCGGCGGTATTGACGGCGTCCAGCGGGCCTGAAAGCTCCGTGACCTGGGCCGCAGCCCGGCTACGGGTGAAGCCGGAAAGGTGAATTTCAGCGTTCACGGCTGACGCGCCCGGGTTGGCGGCTTGCAAAACCAAAGTCTTGCCGTCGGCGCTGCGTGTGGCGCAAACATCCAATTGGACCGGCGCGCCGGTTATGGTCACATCGCAGAGCACTCGCTGCGGCTGATAATTCCGGGAAAGCATTTGCGTGACATAGCCGGGCGGTTGGAGCCAAACCTGCGACGGGTTGAGAAACAAGAGGCCCTGGTCCCACCCGTTGTCGTTCTGGCCGTCGGGCTGCAAGCCGTTGGCGGAGGTCGTGATGGGGAGGCGGCCATCGCGCTCAATGGCCAGGATGGCCTGCGCGTTGGCAAGGGCGCGCTTCTGGGCGTGGTTGCCGGCATTCAATTCAAAGACGACCACCTTGTGCCTGGCCCCGTCGGCGATTTGGTCGAGGGCATCGTAAAATGAGAACAGGCCGGTGAGTGAGCTGTTGGTGGCCTCGGGATGTTCCGTGTTGACGTGGACGTCAAACCAAACTTCGCGCTCGAGCGCTTTTGCCAATTGCAGAATCCGCCTCTGTCCGGCCAGGTCGGTAATCCCGGAAGCCGCGCCGGTGAAGTGGAGCGGGTCAAGAATTGGTTTATCATAGGCAAAATCTCCCACCACCGGGATGATGTCCTGGTCCTTGGCCCAGATCGCTTTGGCCAGGGCCTCGAACTTGCCGGCGTACATTTCGTCCACGCGCTCTTCATTGCCCAGTTCGAGGTAATGCAGATGATACGGTTGCGGATGACCGTCGGCCACCCGGCGGCGTCCCCACGGGGTATCCGTCGCGCCCTTGGCGTATTCGATGAAGTCGGCCATGTCCTGGGGCGATTCGCCCATGTTGAACGCCGGCACGTATTCGAAGCCGGCCGCTTCGCAGAAATCCATGAAATCGACAATGCCCCATCCGTCCGAGGAAGAGCGATACCATGTGCCGGCATAAGGCGGACGCAGGTCCCGCGGGCCAATCATTTTTTTCCACCGGTAACCGTCGTTGTTGACCATGGAGCCGCCGTAGCGGAGAACCGTAATCCCTTGGGCGATCAAGCCTTCGGCCACGTCGCGACGCGTGGGCAGCCCCTTGAAGCGGCCCCATTCGCCCGGCTGCAGGAACGCATAGCCGAGCGTGGCCGAACCGGGCCGGGTCAACTTGAGCGCGAAACGCCCGTGGCGGTCGGAGGCGGATGGCGTCAAGGTGAACTTCAGCCGCTGCCAATTGTCTCCGGAGACCATGAGGGAAGTTTGCGCATAGACGTGGGCGCCATCGCGGCTTTCCAGGGCCACGACGAGTTCGGTCCTTTTGCCGACGCGCGCCCAGACGTGGCCTTCGTACGGCTGGCCCGCGACAAAGTTCATGCCCCAATGGTTCAGGCCTTCATTTTCAAGGCCCCACTCACCTTCGCCGGAATCAAAACTGAGCTGCTGGGCTTGCGTGCCGACAAGCGGGTTTTCTGAAATGACGGCAAATCGTCCGCTGGCCGTGCCGCGGCGCAAGGGCCGCCACATTCCACTGATTTGGCTCAACGGATTTGCCGGTTCCTGGAAGCTCTCGCCAAAGATCATCTGGCTGTAGATGCCGCCATAGATCTCGTGGTTGACATCTTCGATGCATGCGCCGGTGAGAAGGCGCGAGACCGGCCCGGCGATATGATCCACCGACACGTTGATTGCGACCTCCGCGGCCCGGGCGCGAACCGCGGCCAAAACCAAAAGCGCGAGAACGAAATAGTTCCGGACTGCTTTCATGGAGGCATCTTCCTATTCACAGAGGAGAAATACACGTCAATAATGGCCGAGTCATTCCACATTGACCGCCATGCCGATCCACGCGAGTTTGGCCAAATAGCTGGCGTTCCAATTGGCCAATCTGAAACAGCCGTGCGATTCGGTGCGGCCCACCAGCTCCGGCGCGGGCGTGCCGTGGATACCGTAACCGGGGCGGTCCAGCCCGATCCAGACCACGCCGACGGGATTATTGGGACCGGGCGGTATGATCAACTTTCGCCCCACCGTCTGAGCTTCCGCGGACTCGGAAAAAACAGCAGGGTCAAAAGTATAGTTCGGATCGCCAGCGATGGTGATGACGTGCAACTCGCCCACTGGCCGCTTCGCCGCGATCCGTCCAATGCTGCAAGGAAAATGGACGAGCAGATTGCTCCGGGAGTCGAACGCCTCCAGGATACATTGCTCTAACGAGATTCTGGCAAAAGCCGCCTTTTCGCCAACGGAGGGATAATCAACCCGCGGCAGGGTGACACGGGTGCCACTGGCGCAGGCGTTCCACTTCACGGTCGGATTGAGCGAGCGAACGAGCTGCGGATCGGAAAAGGCCTTTTCGCCGAGCAGTTCCAGGACGTTTTCAAAATCCAGGCGCGGCTGTTCGGATTTTTCGAGCCAGGTTGCCGGCACGGGCATGAGACGGCCCAAATCCTCACTGGTCAGCGTGTATTCCGTCATGACCGGATCGTCAATTAAAAGAATGGCCTTGGTCGGGCCATTGAGCAAACCGGTTGGAGCAAGGCCTTCTTTCTTCTGGAACGCGCTCAGGGCGGCGCGCGTCTGCGCCCCCTCCCGGCCGTCAATCGAACCGGGGGAAATGCCTTGCCGGACCAGCGCAATTTGGGCTTCGAGAATGGATTCCACCGGCCGCGCGCCAGGCGTCGCCGGTTTGGGCGCGGGCGGAGGGGGAAGCGCCGCGGCCGCGGGCTGCTTTTTGGGCCCCGGGGCAGAGACTTGTGCCGGACCTGTTGGACCGACAGGTTTGGCTCCCGGCCATATCCAGATGACAAATCCGACCAGCGCCGCGCAGAGCACGGCGTACCCCAGTTGTGCAAAAACTCGCGAAGCTGGGGTCTTCCTGGATTTGCGTGACTTAAACTTTGGCACGGGTCGTTGGCATTACGGCTTGGGTAAATGCGCTTGGGGGCGGAATTGCATTTGCTCGATAAAAACCTGCTGTTCCGGGCGCATCTTGCCATCTTCCCTAACGCAGCCGTCGGGGTTTTGCCCGGTGGCGCAGCCCCACTCCCACCAATCGCCGCTGACGCCAGGGGCGTCCGCCGGCAAGGTCAGCCCTCCGGGGGCATTGCCATTCATATAAGCGAGCAAGGTTGCTCCCCATTTCCGGCTGGCTTCGGAGGACATAGAGGCGCCCATTTCGCCGATCCAGACGGGGGCAATATTCTCGCCGATCAGCCAGCCCCACATTTTATTCATGCGCGCAATGTAGCCAGGCCCTTCCTCAGGACCGCGATAGTCGCCGATTTCCTTTGGATATTCATGGACCGAATAGACCAATTTCGCGGGATTGCTCAACTTGACAGGCAGATCGCGCGCGACCGACAAGTCGCCTTCATAGGCCCCATGCCTGTAGTCGATCACCGCCTCACAGATAATGAGAGCGTCGGGGTTCACGGCCAGGATGGCATTGCCGACCCTTTCGCACATCGCCCGAATGTCGGTCGGGCCGCCACCGCCCCAGAGAGCCGGAGTGGAGGTGTGCGCGCAAGGCTCGTTGCGAAGATCGAAGCCGATCACAGCCGGATTTCCGGCCCAATGCCTGGCAAACTTTACCCAATCGTCCTGGAATCGGGCCGCGCTGATCGTGCCCTTCCTGCTTGTCCCGTCGGTTCCGTCGGTCCCGGGGCCGGTGTCAAACCAAAGCCCGTTCTTCTGCTGTGCCGCGTTATCCCAATTGGACCGGGTCGCCTCATTATTGTGGTTGTCGAAGATGACTTTCAGGCCGGTTTTCGCGCAGGCGGCGACGAACCGATCAAGCTCGGACATGGCCGCGTCGTCCTCCAGCGTCTTGTCAATCCAATCGACCCGCGCGCAGTTGAAGCCCATGTCTTTCATGACGGCGGCATTTTCCTCATATCCGTGGAATCGCCGCTCCAGGTTTAATCGGCCGCCCACGATATTCAGGCCCGACATTCCCACGCTCGCAATGCGCACGGGCCCGCCGTTCGGACCAACAAACTGGCTTCCACGGACACTGAGGAATCCCGCCGGAAGCAACGAGGGAGCGTTCGTTTCCGCTCCCTGCGCAATCATCACGGCAATGAGAGCCATCGTGACGAACGCCGTCCATAGGCACGTTGGCAAAACTCCGGGGAGCGCGGGCGTTCTCGCCCGCATCATTTGGCCTCTCGCCAAAAGGAGGGACCAACCGGAATCACCCCGCGGCGACCGAGATACCCGTAACGGCGTTGGCGTTTTTTGGCTCATCGACACTTTATTTGGGCGGCGCGGCAGCGCCCCCCCACCGTTCTTGGGTAGGGCGTTGCTGCCGCAACCCCAAAACTTCAAACGTCTCTGGCGAAGCATAGGCCATTTCTTCTTGGGCGAGCAATGCCGGTTTTACATCTTGGAATTCGCCGCGGCCATGTTAGGGTCAATCCTCTGCTCTGCTATGAATCGGCGTGAATTTCTAGGCGTAGCCGCCACAGCGTCGGCAACCATTTTAGCCGGCCGCGGAGTCGCGCTGGCGGCGGGAGGCGCGACGGACGCTCCGCCAAAGGCCGGCAAACGGTCCGTCCTTGAGACGTTTGATTTTTCCGGGGTCAAATTGCGCGACAGCCGCTGGCAACAGCAATATGCGCGGACGCGCGACTTTTATTTCCAAATTCCCAACGACGACATACTGCACGGCTTCCGGCAGGCCGCCGGATTGCCCGCGCCGCGCCAGCCTTTGGGCGGGTGGTGCGGGGAAGATTCCTACCAGGTCTTCGGCCACTGGCTGATGGCCATGTCTCGCGCCAGCCGTGCCAACAACGACACCGAGTTGCGCGAAAAGGCCTCTTTCCTTTTGACCGAATGGGGCAAAACACTGGATCGCAACCCGGACGCCCGCGGCCATTGCAAATTCCAGCAAGTGCTCGCGGCCGACCGGGGCAGCCATTATTTCTTTGACAAAATGGCTGGCGGGCTGGTGGACATGCATCAGTACGCCGATCATCCGGAGGCGCTGCCGCTGCTGGAAAAAATCACCGATTGGGCCATCACGCTGCTGCGGCGCGACCGCTTGCCCGGCAGCGGCCTTCCCAACGAGAAAGCCGATGGCTTTCCCTTGGAATGGTACACTCTGGGCGAAAATCTCTTTCGCGCTTTCGAGGTCACGCGCCTGGCCAAATATTGGGACTTCGCCGACGTCTGGCTCTACCCGGATTTTTGGGACAGGTTCATCTTGACTTCGCGGCCGGCCGGCGCCTTTGGGCAGCACGCTTACAGCCACTGCAACACTTTGAGCAGCGCCGCCATGGCGTATGTCGTGAGCGGCGAACCCAAGTATTTGCAAATCATCAAGAACGCCTATGATTTTTTCCAGGAGACCCAATGCTACGCCACCGGCGGCTACGGGCCCGCGGAAAGAATCCTGCCCATGGACGGCGCGTTAGGCGAATCCTTGCGAGACCGGGCGGACACGTTTGAATGTCCCTGCGGCACCTGGGCGGCCTTTAAACTTTCCAAGTACCTGATGCAAATCACGGGGGAAGCGCGCTATGGCGATTGGATCGAGAAGCTTCTCTATAACGGCATTGGCGCGGCCCTGCCGATGACGGGGCGCGGTCGGACTTTTTACTACGCCAACTACCTCGTGGGCGGCGCGACCAAGACTTATTTCGATGCCGCTTTCCCTTGCTGTTCTGGCACCTACTTCCAGGATGTGACCGAATACCACAATTTGATTTACTTCAGGGACGCCGCCAGCCTTTGCGTCAATCTGTTTTTGCCCTCCGAGGTCACTTGGAAAACGAATGGCGCCGAAGTCAAACTCATCCAGGAAACCAATTATCCCGAAGAAGACACGGTCCGGCTGAAGCTGGAGTTAAGTCGGCCTGCGCAATTCCCGCTGAAATTCCGCGTGCCGGGTTGGTCGCGCGGCGTCTATGTCAAAGTCAACGGCACGCTCCAGAATACGCCGACGGTCGCGGGAACGTGGGCCGTCCTTCTCCGGCTTTGGTACTCGGGCGATCAGGTCGAAATCAGGATTCCGCTTTTGTTCCGCCGTCAACCCATCGACGCGCAGCATCCGAATCGCGTGGCCCTTTTGCGAGGGCCGTTGGTCCTGGTCCAGGACCTGGCGGCCAACGCCTCGCAAAACATTCCCAACGACGAAGATCTCGGCTCATGGCTGGCGCCCTCCGGCCGCCCCGGTGTTTTTCACGCCAATTCGCCCATCGCCGCCGAATTCACAGGGTATTACTTGCTGGGCGAATCTCAGCCCTATCGCATGTATTTCGACTCGCCGCCGCGCCGTCCAGCTTAGGCGGATTTGTCTCCTCGAAGCAGCGCAGCCCTTGCACACCGCAGCGCAACCTTTGCGCGCTTTTCCGGGTTCCTGGGCGAAAAATGAGCTTTTTCCGGGGAAAAGACAACTGGCACGCAAGCTGCCTACCTTCTTTCCGTAATGAACAACGGTATGCGAAGGAACAAAGAGAATAGACACAGAGAGAGGAGCGGACTCATGAATCAGACCATATTGAATTACCCCGGTTTTCAAGCTTTGCCCAAAGGAGCCAAACAGATGCTCCTGGTTTCCGAGTCCTATTTTTTTGAGGAAGGGCCGCCGCCGGGTCAACTCTATCGCTACGCTCTGGCCCCCATCCTGAAAACCAACCAAGGCCTCAAGACCCTTCTGCAAACCGTCAGCGAATGGGGTCCCGTCCAGCTTTATCCATCGGCAAACGCACAGGCCATCGCGTAAGCGCCGGAAAAAAACATAACAGGAGCAGACAGAGGAAACGGAGAGGAAAAGAGAGGCCGTTGCCCGTTTCGCCCCAAACAGCGTGCCGGTCCTGTGGGACGGTCGCGCTCCCCGAGCAAATTTGTGGGGAGCGGGCTACCGTTTCTCGTTGTAATTCTTTTGGCTGTAGCGGGTGGCGCGAAGTTCTTCCGTCAACTTCCGTAATTCTCCCGCGATCTCGATTCGCTCCCAGTCCAGGGAGAATTCCTTTTGCCCGATTTCGCACATGGCTGCTTCCCAATCCTCCCTACGCAGGGCGGCGGGCGGTTGGACGGAGCCTTGGATGAGCAAACCGCGCCCGGTGCGGCGTTGCGCGGCGCCGGCGATTTTGCGGCCCCGCCAGAGGACGTCGTCCTTCTCCGCGCCGGCGAAACATTGGCCGGGGATTTCTTTCTGACTTGCGACGGACAACGCTGTCGTCAAGTGCAATTTTTCCAGGGCGGCGCTGATCCAGCGATGGACGCGTTGATAGCTTTCCCTTGCCTTGAGCCGGTGCCAGTAGTGTCCCGCGGGAAAAACCAGACTGTAGGTCCAATCGTTGTCATGCGGGACCAAACCCCCGCCGGTGGGACGCCGCACCACCGGCCGTAACGGCGTCATTTTTTCAACATCCACGTACTTCTGGGAATAACCAAAGGTTGCGGCCGGTTCCGACCAGCCGTAAAAACGCAGTGTCGGACGGCCCATTTCCGCCGCCAGTGTCAGCAGCGCCTCATCCAGCGCCATGTTATAGTCCGCCGCGTTTTTGCCCTGGCGCAACAGATGCCAGACGGCTGGTTCCACTTTTGCGGGCATACTAATTCCGTTGCTTCAAGTTCTTCCGCCCGGTGGGACAAAGCGCGTTGATCTCGCAGCCGGCACAATCCGGATTACGCGCAAAACAGCGCCGCCTGCCATGCCAGATCAGGAGATGGCTGAATTCCATCCATCGCTCTTGCGGGACCAAGGCTTGCAGATCAACCTCTATTTTTTCGGGGGCTTTTTGGGTGCTCAACGCCAGCCGCCCGGACAATCGCGCCACGTGCGTATCCACGACGACCCCCACATTGATCTGGAAAGCATTGCCCAGGACAACGTTGGCGGTTTTTCGTCCCACTCCGCCCAGGCTGGTCAATTCTTCCATGGTGCGCGGGACGTGGCCGCCGTATTCCTCGACGAGCGTGCGGCAGGCGGCTTGAATATTCTTCGCTTTATTGCGGTAAAGCCCGATTCTCCGAATGGCTTGCTCCAGTTCCCCTAATGGCGCGTTCGCGTAATGGGCGGCGGACCGATATTTTTTAAAAAGGTCCGCTGTCACAACATTGACCTGGCGGTCGGTGCATTGCGCGGAAAGAATGGTGGCGATGAGCAGTTCCAAGGGGTTGGTATAATCTAATTCGCAATCGGCCTGTGGATAAGCCGCCTCAAGCCCGGCGATGATCTTTTCCGTGCGCTGGCGGCGTTTCTCGAAACTTTCCCGGGCCATTTCAGTTCCTAGAAATAGACAATTCCCGCTCGCACTTCAAATTAAACCAGCCTAAGATGTCTCTTATGGAGTTTGCGAAGCGGCAGTGCTGGCTTTTGGTGCTTATCCCCATCTTAGCGCAGGCTGCTGGAAACGATTTTCAGATCACCATCCTCAACCCCAGCGGGCAGATTTCCTGGACGAACGCCTTTAGGAGCGGCGTCTGCACGGTGGAGTCAGCCTGCCAGATCAACGGCACAAACCCCTGGATTCCGTCGCGGAACTATTTTACCACCAACTCTGCCGGCGCCGGGGTCTTTGCGCCTGCGTCCGTCTGCGGCTTTTCCCGGTTGCGGGCGGTGGAGATTTCAACCAATAAAGAAGCCTTCACCAACCTGGCGCGGTCTTACGGTCTGCTGCATACCATCGCGGGCAGCGGCGCCGACGGCGGAGTGGACGGAGTAAATTATTGGCAGTCGAGTTTCGAAGGCGGTTACGCCACCAATGCCGCCCTTTCCCGTCCGCACTTCGCCATGGCCGATACCAATGGCAACGTTTTTATTGTGGACAAAAACAGCGATTCGGTCCTCAAGGTTACGCCGGACGGCCGCATCCACACCGTGGCCGGCACACATGCTTCGGGCAATGGGCCGGATAGCTCTCAGTTGGCCACGACCGTGGCACTCGATCTCCCCAACGGATTGTGGGTGTTGGGCGACGGAACCCTCTTTGTGCTGGACACGGGCAACGGCAAGGTCCGCCGCCTGGACACCAATGGCATGATGACGACAGTTTTTTTTGACAAGAACGGCATGGGCAACGGAAGAGGGCTCTGGGTCAAAGACGACCAGTCGATTCTCTACTATTGCGCCAGCAGCGAGTTAAAGCAGTGGACTCCCAGCGGCGGAATTTCGGCCTTGAATAAAAAGTTCAATGACCTGGGCAATATCTTCGTCAACGGCAGCGTGATCGTGGCCACCGACAGGGGAGACAACACCGTTTGGACGGTAAACGCCAGCACCGGGACGCGCACCTTCCTCTACGGCAACGGCGACACAGGGCTGGTGGTGGACAACACCCGCGCGGTCACCAATAGCCTGGAGCAAGTGCGCGGCGTCTGGCAGCCGCCCATCGGCGGCTATTTCCTGGCGACAGATACTGGCGCCCAGCTTCTCTACGTGGACAAGTCCGGCCTCATTCACATCATGGTCAACGGCTACGGCGACGTCCACGCGGGCGACGGCCAATGGTTTTATTCGCCAACGATCTACAAATTCGGCCAGCTTCGCGCCGTCTCGATGGACAGCCAGGGCAATCTCCTCATTGTCGAAAATGATTTGGGTTACGTCCGCCGCATCGACTTTCAACGCCTGACCCCGTAACACCATCTTGCAGTCTCGCGTTTCCATTGCTGACTAACTGACTAGCCAAAGATATTTGAAATTTGGGCATTGCGGCAGCAACGCCCTACCAAAATGGTGAGGCGGCGCTGCTGCGCCGCCCAAATGTAAAAGACAAAGCCAGAGGACGCTGAGAAGACGATTTCTGCGGTAATCAGAGAATCATGCGGGGCCTTCGCCAGCATGGTGTCGATGGGCTGACAATCTCACCCAAAAAAAGTGAACTTTTTTGGCGCTCACCGCTATTAACGGGCATGAAACTTATCAAATCATTCTCCTGGTGCTGGCTGGCTTTGACAATTGTCGGCAACACGGTCAACGGACAGCCTGATCCGGCCAACATTAACCCGGCGCTGACTTATTATCGCGCGTTCGAGCTCGCTCCCGACTTTTTCGCCGAGGATCGAGATTACTTATTTACCAACGAATGGAGGGGCCAAAAGCTGCCGGATCGATTTGGAGAACTTGTGACACGGTTCGACACGGAGTTCCGTCTCGTGCGCCAGGCGGCCCATGCCAAGGCGCCTTGTGATTGGGGGATTGACCTCAGCGCTGGTCCGGATGCAATGCTACCCCATCTTCCCTTCATTAAGAAAGTGGTCAATGCGGCGCGGTTGCGCACCCTGTGGGATTTGCAACAGGACCGGCAAGGCGATGCGCGAGACGACTTGCTGGCCGCGCTGGCCCTGGGGCGAAACGGGGCCCATAATAGTTGTTTGATCGGAGTGCTGGTGCAATTCGCCGTTGAACGCCTCGTTTGCGCGACAATAGCGGAGAATTTCAACCGTTTTTCCCCGGACGTTTTGCAACAATTGGCGGCTGGATTGGACCAGCCTCCTTCCCGCGGCATGGTCGCCGACTGCATGGGGGTGGAGAAATCCGCTTTCGAGGACTGGTTCGTCAACCAAATCGCCGAATTACGGCAGGCGAATCCGGACAGTGACGCCAAGGTCATGGACGGGTTGCACCGCATCGTGGATCGTGTCACGGCACTCAACGAGGAGCCGAAACGGGCGCAGCGGTGGCAAGAAATGGTCGTTGCCTCGGGAGGGAGTAGTGACGGAATCCTTCACCTCGTGGGCGAGATGGACCCATTGTACGCCAGGCTCGCAAATATAGTCACTCTGCCCCGCCCGCAATATGAGGAACAAATGAAGCAGTTCAGCGCTGACATACACAGTTCCACCAATCCTTTTGTCCAGGAGTTTTTCCCACCGTTGGAAAAGTGCCGGACGAGAGAGTTCTGCGCGCTGGCGGAATTGGCGATTGTGAAGGCGGCGGTGCAATACAAGTTACACGGCACGGCGGGACTGCAAAGCGTCAATAACCCGGTCGGTGAAGGGCCGTTTGGGTTCAAGAGGGTTCTATTTGACGGAGTGGACCGCGGCTTTGAGCTCGATGCGTCCTATGCCGGGCTGGGTTATCCGGAAGTCATTGATTTCGTGGAGACGGATGGGCCTCCTTTCGAGGTTTTTGGCAAGAAAGCCGGGAAGGCGCCAACGCCCTAACCGGGAGGTTTTTAGCCGGGCCATGCCGTTTCCCTCTGGCATGGCCCGCCTTTTCAGCCCATAAAGTTAATGTGCTCACTCTCAGTTCAGCCTCTGTGGAAAACGCGATGACCAACATCACGTCGCTCCTCGAGCGGGCCCGGGCTGGGGACGCCGAAGCCTTCGGCGAAGTTTGCCTCCAGTGTGAGGCGCCGCTTTTCCGCCAGGCTCTCGCGCTTTGTGGAAATGCCGCCGCGGCAGAAGACCTCGCGCAGGAGAGCTTGGTGGAGGCTTGGAAATCGTTGCGCCGCTATAACGGAACTTGCCAGTTCTTCACCTGGCTTTGCGCCATTCTCCTGAACCGATATCGAGACAGCGTGCGGCGAAAACGTCCACAGCCGTTTTCGGCTTTCACCGATGGCCAAGAGGGTGGCTTTCAGCACGCCATTGATCAAATAACGGATGCCGGACCCCTTCCCGACCAAAGCGCCTTGCTCCAAGACCAGTCGGCCATCATTTGGCAGTGCATCCAGGCGCTGCCGCCAAAGCAACAGCAAGTCATTCATTTGCGCTTTTACGTGGACGATTCCATCGAAGGCATTGCCGCCGCGCTGGGTTGCTCGGTCGGCACAGTCAAATCACGGCTCTTCTACGCCTTGGAGAATCTCAGCGCCATGCCCGCCCTGCGCGGGCAATTCATCCGGCCAAAAACGAAATCCGCCACTTTATGAAACCGTGTTCAAAATACCGGGAGCAAATCGCTTTGCTGGCCATCGACGGCTTGGAACGCCAGCCGAAGAAAAACCTCATTACCCATCTCAATGTCTGCGCCGGGTGCCGCGCCTATCTGGAGGAGATTTCTGGCCTCGCGGGCATCTTGCGTGAGGCGGAGCCAAAGTCAGACAGCCAGCCTTCACCGTCATTTCATTGCCGGGTGCGGAACGCCCTCGCGACAACGGAAAGCTCTCGCGACGAAACTTTTCTCAAGCGAATCTGCCAGGGCTGGACTTGGCGGCTGGCATTAGGCGCCGCAGGCGCCTTGGTCGTGCTGATCGCCGCCGGGCTGTTGGCAGCGCCCCATTTTCACACGGTTGTTTCCGCGCCGGCTCTAGCGCTTTCGGGCGGTAAGTCCCCGCGCAAAATGGACCTGGAGCCCACGCTTTCCAACTACGAGATGGCGGTCCATCAATCATTTGACAGTTTGGACGAATTGCTCAACGCGCAGGGCAACCACACTGCGCCCCCACCGCCAATTTACACCCTCTCGCAGTCCTCGCGCCTCAATGCGGCGGACTAAACGACCAAGCGCAGATTGGCTTTGATTCTTGGATTGTGCGCACGCCCTCGCTCTTGAGGGTGAAGCGTTATCGTCTGGGGAGCGCGGTCGTCTCGACCGCTCCCGTCGGCGTCTCGTCGGCGGACTGCCGCGCGAGACGCGCGGCAGAAGTGACCGGGACGGTCGCGCTCGTGCGCTTGAGAATGAGCGTGCATCGGAGGGTGGAAGTCCCTCTGTGGCGGTGCTTCCCGCCACGAGTGGAAAGTAACTGCGTCTTGGCGACAAGGCGTGGAGAGCAACTGGAAACGAAAGGATAGTC